>JAGLSU010000017.1 GCA_023135935.1 Planctomycetota bacterium | reverse complement strand
GGAGGTTCGAATCCTCTCGCTCGCATTTTTTTATCTATAAGGACTTACGTCAGTTTTCTCTATCAATCCCACCCTCACTTTACCCCTCTACTGTGAAAAAAGATGTGAAAATTTCACCTCACTTTTGATCGTGTTAGTAAATTTGACTTAGTTTTTGGGGAGCAGGGCAAGCTGTTTTTTCATTGATATTTGGCTTAAATAGTGTATAATTACTCTGGTTTTTCAGGTTTAATTGGAGGTGGAGATAATGAGAAAATCAATTCTGTCTTATTGTACCTGCTTATCAAATCTGATGGTACGTTTTCTCTCCATTCTTCTGACAGTCATACTTATAACTCTATCCGCCTCAGCCGCCCAATGCCCCGACCACTGGCTTCCCGGCCAGGGAATACGCGGAGTAAATAATACTGTAGATGCAATGGTCACTTGGGACCCTGATGGCAATGGACCTCAAAAGGAGTTGCTGATTGCAGGTGGTCTCTTTACAGTGGCAGGCGACGTAGTTGCAGGTAGAGTTGCAGGGTGGGATGGGAATTCCTGGCAAGCATTTGGTAGCGGAACCAGCGGTATATATTCAGGTTGGGTTAATGCTCTGGCAGTTTATAACGGTCAGCTTGTTGCAGGAGGTTGGTTTATTGGAGGCAATGTCTCTGCAAACGGGATTGCAAGATGGGATGGGAGTTCTTGGCAACCCTTGGGAACCGGGGTGAATAACGAGATTTATGCACTGGCTGTTTATAATGGCGAACTTATTGCAGGCGGACGCTTTACCACCGCCGGTGGTGTTACAGCCAACAATGTAGCCCGTTGGAATGGAAGCAACTGGCAAGCTTTAGGCAGTGGGATGAATGGCTCTGTTTATACTCTGACGGTCTATGATGGCGAACTTATTGCAGGCGGACGCTTTACCACCGCCGGTGGTGTTACAGCCAACAATGTAGCCCGCTGGAATGGAAGCGACTGGCAAGCACTGGGCAACGGAACTAATGGTGAGGTTTCCGAATTGATAGGTTCCAACGGCGAACTTATCGCAGGCGGGGTATTTACAACAGCCGGTGGCGTGGACGCCAACTATATTGCCTGTTGGAACGGATTGAGTTGGCAGACCATGGGCAGTGGAATGAATAATTATGTCAGCACTATAGCAATCTATAATGGCCAGCTTATGGCAGGAGGCCAGTTTACAAAAGCTGGCAATGTTGACGCCAACCATATTGCCTGTTGGAATGGCACTAATTGGCAAACTTTGGGCAGCGGAACAGAACGAGGAGATTATCCATACGTTTATGCTCTTGCGGCTTATGATGGCGAACTTATTGCAGGAGGCGGTTTTGAAATTGCTGGTAATGTCGCAGTCCGTAGTATTGCCCGCTGGGATGGTATGAACTGGAAAACGCTTTGTGAAGGCAGCGGGATAAATACGTCCGTTTATACCTTGACTGCTTATAACGATGAACTTATCGCAGGTGGAAAATTCACAACGGCTGGTGGTATTGATGCCAACCATATTGCCTGCTGGAATGGCAGTGATTGGCGAGCTTTGGGTAATGGGATAAATGGTACTGTTTATGGTCTGACAGTCTACGATGGTGAGCTTATAGCGGCAGGTTATTTTAATGTTGCTGGAGATGTCAATGCAAACTATATTGCGAGTTGGGACAGCTCAAATTGGCGGCCGTTAGGCAGTGGTATAGGGGGAAGTAATAACCCAGTTTATGCTGTTACAGTTTATAATGACCAGCTTATAGCTGGAGGGCATTTTACCACAGCCGGTGGTGTTACAGCCAACAGGATTGCCCGATGGAACGGCAGTAACTGGCAAGCTTTAGGCGACGGGATGAATAGTGATGTTCGTGCACTGACGGTTTTCAATGATGAACTTATTGCCGCAGGCGATTTTACTACGGCTGGTGGTGTTACAGCCAACAGGATTGCCCGATGGAACGGCAGTAACTGGCAAGCGTTAGGCGACGGGATGAATAGCTCTGTTTATGCTCTGACGGTTTATGATGGCAACCTTGTTGCTGGAGGTGGTTTTACTGAAGCAGGTGGCCATGTAGCGAGTTGGGATGGTAACTCATGGTACCGTCTCGGTAGAGTAGCTTTTAATGGTGTGAATGGTACCGTTTATGCTTTGACGGCTTACAAAGAAGAGCTTATGGTCGGAGGTTCTTTCAGTAAAATCAATGACGGATCTGTGCCTGCTAAGAATATAGCAGGCTGGAATGGCAGCACTTGGCATCCTTTAGACAGCGGACTAAATTATAGCGGTGTTTACGCTCTTGCGGAATATGATGGTCAACTTATTGTAGGAGGCTCTTTTTTTTATACAACTGTAGATAACGTTTCATTTTATTGGGCTCGTTGGGGAGTCGAAAAAGGCGATTTAAGCTGCGACGACAAAGTGGATTTTGCTGACTTTGCCTCGCTTGCCAGTTGGTGGATGGATACTTGCGATACACCCGATTGGTGCGACGGGGCAGATTTCGACAAAACTCATATCGTTGATGCTATTAACCTTGCCACCCTTACCGACCATTGGCTCAGTGGCTTCTAGACCTTGTGGGAACAAATATTCATACAGAAAGTTCTCCTTCCCCTGAACCTCAGACCCGAACGTGGCTTGCTCCCTTATTTTCAGTCCATCTCATATGAGAGTATTTTAAGGATTAAGTGCGGTCTTGCCACTTAAAAACAGACGAGGTTTTGGGGAGCCGGCCATTTTAGTGATGAAAATGCGGGGGAGGTAAGGGGGTTGGTACAGGTGGAGTATTTCGTCCGATAATTTTTCGGTTCGATTAGAAATCTGCGGGCAGTATGGCCCTGAATGTCAAAAAAAGGTCTCTGTGTCACCCTATCAGAAACAGTGACTTTTTCGCTTATATTGCCATTTCCGTATACCGAAATAATGTTTGTGTACGTTGTGTGGTTATTTGAATCAGAGAATCTTTTTGAGGATTTGAAAAGTGCGGTCTAACTACTTGATGCAATTTGTTTCAAACAAAATATTTCCGCAAAAAACTCATAAGCCAAAGCCGGGTAAAGAGAGGTTCAAGGCCCCTATACTTATCCCGTTTAGTTTGGCAATTATTGTGCTACTTGCTATGTTTATTTTTGGAATTCTCTGGCTTCAGCAGTGGCATACTATTGAGGAAGTTAATTCACAGTTGTACAGCACAGACCAGGTTTTCAAAAAAGAGCTTATAGAAAATGCCGAGCTTTTAGACGGTTTGGCGGATTTTATAGAGCGAGATAAAGAGCTTCAGAATGCCTGGTTGGCTAAAGATAGAGAGTTGCTGCAGCATCATGCAAAACCTCTTTTGGAAGAATTGCGTTCCAAACACAAAATTACTCACTTTTACTTCCATGATGTCGAGAGCACTTGTTTTTTGCGGGTTCACAAACCTGAACGGTACGGAGATTCCATAAAGCGATTTACTATGGAACAGGCTGTGCGTGAGCAGGTATCTTCGTCTGGGATTGAGTTGGGACAGTTAGGTACATTTACGCTGCGAGTGGTACATCCATGGTATATAAATGGAGAACTGGCTGGCTACATTGAACTCGGAGAGGAAATTGAGCATATCAAAACAGAACTGAAGGAGGCATTGGGTGGAGAATTTTTCTTCATCGTTAATAAATCCTATCTTGAGCGTTCCGGCTGGGAAGCCGGCATGAAAATGTTAGGCCGCACCGCAGACTGGGACCAGCTTGATAATTTTGTTGTCATTGACAGCACGGTGCCGGAGCTTCCTCTGGAAGCCAGTGATTACCTGCGAGACCTTTCAGAGTGTTCCAAGGCAGAACACTTTTCTACTTCATTGGTTATTTCCTCGGATAAACGCAGTTATCGGGCAGGATTCATTCCTTTGATGGATGCCGGCGGTCGAGATGTTGGTGACATCATTGTCCTGAAAGATACCACGGCGGCCAAAGCTTTCCTGAAAATGTTATCAGTATGTCTTATTACAATCTCCGCCATCGTCGCGATATTGCTATTTGTTTTGTTCTTTTTTTACATTGGCCGGATAGAACGAAAGCAGTTAGAAATCAACAACAGGTTGAAAACAGAGGTAGAAAAGCATGAGCAAACGGAGGAGAATTTACGAAAGAGCATGGAAGACTTAGAGCATGAAATCACCGAACGGAAACTGGCAAAAGACGAGTTGCAAAAGAAGATGGAGGAATTAGAGCAATTCAACAAATTGGCTGTGGGCAGAGAATTACGAATGATAGAGTTAAAAAAAGAGGTGAACACTCTTTTAAGTGAAACCGGCAGGGATGAAAAGTACGAAAACACTTTTGATGAAATGCAAGATGAGTCTTTAATCAGGAAAGCCGATTAAAAAGATGGATACAAAACAAAGATATAAAAAAATCGGGATTTTTGCGATAGTCTGCGCTCTCATAGTTATGGTATTGACGGCAGGGTTTCTGGCCACAAAAAATACCAGGCGTTTTAAGCAAACAATCGTTACTCAAACGCAGGGCCATCTTCTAAATGTCGCGGAATCCAAGGCATACAGCATTGAGAGGCATATTTTGGATATTCGAAATGACCTGCAGCGTCTGGCTGAAAACCCGGTCCTGCGACATAGCCTTGTCGAAAACATCATAATTGGTGATGATAGTTATAGCCCCGCAAAATTGCTTTACACCCACCTGAGCGGCCAGATAGATGCCTTGTATAGACTCAACACAGACGGAATCATTCAAGAAAGGATACCTTTTAAAGAAAAGAGAATCGGCAGAAACTATTCACACAAGCCGGGAATTAAAACAGTAATGCAAACCCACAAGCCCTACATCAGCGAATTATTCAAATCAAGTTCCGGAAAGCCGGGCATCTCTATTTGTTGCCCGGTATTCAAGGATAAATCCTTCATAGGAATAGTCCGTGCTACATATTACGTTAACAGATTGCACGAAATCGTAGGTCATATCAAAGTCGGCAAGGAAGGTTTTGCTTTTATTATCGATGACAAAGGAATAATTGTAAGCCATCCGAACGAAAGATTTGTTGGTAAGCGTTTACTGGAAATCAGCAAGAAACAGCTGGGCGAGGATGAAAAAGGAGAAATTGAGATAATCAATCAAATGGTAGCGGGAAGAAAAGGTACTGCCTTTCTTACCTTTGATAAATTTTTTCAGACCAAAAGCATGATTTCCTGGGCACCCATTAGAATTGCAAATAAATTATGGTCCATAGGCGTCGTGATGAGCTACGACGAAATTGCAGCTCCTGTCAAAGCGTATACCAGAAAGTTGTTTGCTGCTACAGGAGTCTTGTTCTTGGTTTTTGTCACTGCGGGTATCTGGTTCTATAAGATTCAGAGAGAAAAAACGAAGCTGTCAGTTAAAGCAGAATCCGCTGGGAAGCTGAGTTTGCTAAATGAGCAACTGGAAAAAGAGACATCCGACCTGAAGCTGGCCAAAAAGGACCTGACCAAAGAAATAGAACATCGCCGCCGAGCCGAAGAACAATTACAGGGCAATCTGGCTGAACTGAGCCAGACCAAGCAGGCATTGTTGAACATGATGGGTGATTCTGAAAAAGCCAGAAAAGAGACCGAGCAGCTTAACGAGCAATTACAAGTTGAAATTACTGAACGTGAAAAGGCACAAAAGGAGCAAGCTGGTCTTCTTAAAAAAGTAGAAAGTACCAATAATGAGTTGAAGGATTTTGCTCATATAGTCTCGCATGACTTGAAGGCACCGCTGCGTGGTGTCAGCACAATCGCTAATTGGCTGGTCGCCGATTATGCCGACAAGCTCGATGAAAACGGCAAAGAGCAACTGGATATACTTATTTCTCGTGTGCAACGAATGCATGATTTAATCGAGGGCGTGCTGCGATATTCCAGGGCCGGCAGCACAGAAGAAGAAAAAGTCCAGGTCAATTTAAATGATATGCTTCCGGGGGTTATCGATATGGTTGCCCCGCCGGAAAATATCAATATTACAATCGAAGACCAGATGCCAACAATCATTTGCGACCATACACGTATCGCCCAGGTATTCCAGAATCTATTGAGTAACGCCGTTAAATATATGGATAAACCACAAGGTATAATCAAAATAGGATGTGTTGAGGATAATGGTTACTGGAAATTCAGCGTTACTGATAATGGTCCCGGCATCGAGGAAAAGGACTTCGAGAGAGTTTTTCAAATGTTCCAGACTTTGACAGCGAAAGATGAATTCGAGAGCACCGGTGTTGGTCTTACGGTTATAAAGAAAATTGTCGAGTTGTATGGGGGCAAAATATGGCTGGAATCCGAAGTAGGGGATGGCAGTACGTTCTACTTTACGTTACCAAAGCAGGAAAGTAAGGTTTCAGGAAACACAGAACTTCAAGCCAACATTGTTAGCTGAAGATGATATAAGCCAACTATTATTTATCAATTAAAAGGCTGTGAGTAATACTTGCAGTCTTTTTTAATTCAGCAGATGTTTGCATATCTTTTGTCGGTAGCGCAGGGGCTATTTGGTTTGAAAAAGATATAAAAATAGGGTTGTGGATGTGGTATATTGTGTGGCAATGGAAGGTGTAAAATTCATAGAGTCAAAACTATAATAGGTGTAAACTTATGTTAAAAATTTATCCAGTTGAGGCAGGGGCTGATATTGAGATTGTTAAGCAACTCTTTGGGGAATACTTAGCTTTTTTGAAAGAGGAGTTTTGCGAATATGCGGAGCTGCCTTGGGTTATCGAATATTATGAGGACTTTGAAGAGGAGATAGCAAACTTGCCAGACAGATTCAAGAAACCGAAAGGTTATATATTGGTTGCGATATACGAAGAGCAACCGGCTGGTTGTGTGGCGATGGGAGAGTTGGAGGCTGGGGCATGTGAGATGAAAAGATTGTTTGTACGGCCTGAATATCGGAGAAAGGGTGTCGGGACAGCGCTTTGTAAGGCTATTATTGAGCGAGCCAAGGTTATTGACTACACACATATGCGTCTTACTACAGCACTGGAGAGGCCACAAAGGTTATATAAATCTCTCGAATTTAAGATGATAGCCGCTTATAGAGATGTTCCGATAGATGGAGTGGTATTTATGGAGTTAAAGCTGGAGTGAATATTCAAATGGTACAGATTGAAATTCCAACTGAATTAGAATTAGAGAAATTGGGGCCACTGGTTGATGAGTTTGTGACTTCACATACAGAACTTGCATGGGTGGATAATTATCGGGAAGTTCACAAGGAGGTTGCTTCGTCATTTTTGTCAGAGGAGGACAAAGCGATTTTTATTGCAAAAAAAGGAGGAGAAATTGTTGGGATAGTCACAGGAAGCATAACAAGCTATGGGCCCTTACAAGGGAATAAAAAGCTGGGAGTCATAAATACTATAATCGTTTTGCCGCCATATCGGCGTAAGGGTATTGCTAAAAATTTGAGTGATAAAGTAATGGAATGGTTTTCGAGTCAAGAAATTGAAGAAGTGGCGTTATCCAACACAGTTAATAATAGCTTATCTAAAGCTTTCTGGGAATCATACGGTTTTGAGGTTTTTCTGGAACAAAGAAGAAAGAGAATATGAAAAACCTGAGAAAATATGGCAAGGAACCTTATTGCGTCGCTGTTGTACATGGCGGTCCAGGTGCAAGCGGAGAGATGGCAACAGTAGCTGGTGAACTTTCGTCGAGGCGAGGCATTTTAGAACCGATTCAAACGGCAATGACACTACTGGGACAGGTGGAGGAATTAAAAACAGTTCTGGAGAAGAACGGAAATGTTCCAGTTACTCTGGTTGGTTTTTCCTGGGGAGCATGGCTGAGCTTTATCGTTGCCGCTGATTATCCTGAAGTTGTTAAAAAACTAATCCTTATCGGAAGCGGCCCTTATGAAGCAAAGTATGCCGGAGGAATTATTGAAGAAGATAGATTAAGCCGTCTTGATGATGAAGGCAGAGCCGAGGTCAAATCTTTAATTCGAACTTTAGATGACGCTGGGACCGAAGACAAAAACTCTGTACTTTCACGATTAGGGATATTGTTATCTAAAGCCGATGCCTATGATGCAATAGACGATGTGAGTGATGAGTTTAAGGCGGTTAATTGTCGAGCTGACATTTTTCAAAGTGTGTGGCCAGAGGCAGAGGAAATAAGAGTGAGTGGAGAATTGATTTCTTTGGCGAGTAAGATTCAGTGTCCGGTGGTTGCAATTCATGGTGACTACGACCCACATCCGGCTGAAGGGGTTGAAAAACCGTTGTCCGCTGCGCTAAAGAGTTTCCGGTTTATTTTGCTGAAGAATTGTGGGCACAAGCCCTGGATAGAAAGGGATGCGAGAGAAAAGTTTTTCCAAGTCCTTGAAGAGGAATTAGAGGTAATCGGTTAGAATTTTCGGAGTGGTTGTATTGAATTGTGAGGAAAAGAAGGATGGCTGACAGGGGAGAATTTAATCGTCGGGAATTTATGAAGGGTTTAGCAGGGGCAGGTACGGCTGCGGTTCTTGGTAATAAGCTTTTTGCAAACGAAGCGTTTGCGGGCAAGGGCAAACGGCCTAACGTTTTATTGATTGTAAGTGACGACCACGGTCTTGACGCGGTGGGGTGTTACGGCAATAAAGTTATCAAGACGCCGAATCTGGATAAGTTGGCAGGGGAAGGAACGCGATTTACACACGCTTTTTGTACAGCGGCAAGTTGCAGCGCGAGCAGGTCGGTAATATTGACGGGGATGCATAATCACGCTACGGGTCAGTACGGTCTTGGGCACAAGCATCATCATTTTTCAACTTTTGGAAACGTGAAGTCGCTGCCGGTACTTTTAGGTGCATCGGGGTATCGCACGGGGCGGGTTGGTAAATTTCACGTGGAGCCGGAGAGTGTTTATAAATTTGATGTCACGATTAAGGCGTGGGCGCGGAGTACGGTTGATATGGCTGAGAAGTGTAAGGATTTTGTCAATGCTAACGGGCAGCCATTCTTTTTGTATTATTGTACAACCGACCCGCATAGAAGTTTGCCTTACCGAGGTGATAAGCCGAACTCTTTTGGTAATCGGCCCGGAGGTTATCCTGGAGAAGAGCAGGATAAGTACGAGAGTAAGGATGTTATAGTACCGCCGTTTTTGCCGGACATACCAGAGACAAGGTCGGAGTTGAGTCAGTACTATCAATCGGTGTCGCGGATTGACCAGGGAGTGGGTAAGCTGATTGAGATTTTGAAGGAATCAGGTAAATACGATGATACTTTGATTATTTATATATCGGACAACGGTATTGCTTTTAACGGGGCAAAGACGACATTGTACGAGGCGGGGATTCGGCTGCCGTGTATTGTGCGGAATCCATATCAGAAGAAGCGTGGCATAGTAAGTGACGCCATGATAACATGGACAGATATTACGCCGACGATTCTTGATTTTTGCGGAGTGGAATCGGCTGTGGATTTTCACGGCAGGAGTTTTTTGAGTGTGCTGGAGAAGGAAAGATGCGAGGGGTGGGACGAGATATACGCATCGCAAACGGTTCATGAAGTGACGATGTATTATCCGATGCGAACGGTGAGGGGGCGGAAGTATAAGCTGATTTATAATATTGAACATAAGATGGATTTTCCATTCGGTACTTCTATGTGGAGCGACATCGGTTGGCAGAAGACGATTAAGGATGGTAAGAAGTATTACGGTAAGAGAAGTATCGATGCGTATATTCACCGGCCAAAATTTGAGCTTTACGATTTAGAGAAAGACCCGGACGAGATAAATAACCTGGCTGGAGACTCAAAGTTCGCCAAGGTTTTAGAGGAACTGAAAGGTAAGCTGAAAGCGTTTCAGCAAAAAACGAAAGACCCGTGGGTTCATAAGTGGGATTATGACAAGAACGTGCTTGGTAAAGACAATTAAGAGGACTCGCTTTTCCGCAGTGAGTTGTTATTTACTTTTTGCGGTATTGGTTTTTGTTGGTGGTTGTGGTACGGCAGTAAAGTACGAGATGCCGGAGATTACGCCCCTTAGTTTTTCGGGGCAGGTATTCGATGTTCGTGAGTATGGGGGCGTGGGTGACGGGGTAAGTTCGAATACGAAGGCGTTTGCGGATGCGATTACGGCATGTTGCGAAGCAGGGGGCGGACGGGTTCTGGTGCCGGAGGGAGTGTGGCTGACCGGCGCGATTGTTCTTAAGAGTAATGTTGATTTGCATATAAGCGAGGCCGCGGAGGTTCGGTTCAGTACTGAGCCGAACGATTATTTGCCGGTGGTATTTACGAGGTGGGAGGGGATAGAGTGTTATAATTATTCAGCATTGGTTTACGCGACCGATTGCAACAATATAGCTATAACGGGTAAGGGCAAGCTGAACGGGCAAGGACAAGCGTGGTGGGGATGGAAGAGGCATCAAGGTGCGGCTGTGCAGAGATTGCGCAAGGCAGGATATGGGGGGACAAAAGTTGAGGAGAGGATTTTCGGAACGAAGGAAGATGGATTGCGGCCTTGCCTTATTGAGTTGATAAATTGCGAGGGGGTTTTGATAGAGGGCGTGACGATCGAGGACAGCCCGTTCTGGACGGTTCATCCGGTGTATTGCGAGGAGATAATCGTTCGTGACGTGAAGATAATAGCGAGCGGGCCGAACACGGATGGTGTGAATCCTGATTCGTGCAGGAACGTGATTATTGAGGATTGTTTTTTCGATACGGGTGACGATTGTATAACTTTGAAATCGGGCAGGAACGAGGATGGGTGGCGCGTCGGGCGAGCGTGTGAGAATATTTTGATACGGCGGTGTCGAACGAAGCGAGGTCACGGCGGGGTGGTTATAGGCAGTGAAATGTCCGGCGGAGTGAGGAACGTTTTGATAAGGGATTGTCACTTCGACGGGACGAATAGAGGGATTCGGATAAAGTCGCTTCGCGGTCGCGGCGGAGTGGTTGAAAATATTTGGGTTGAGAATGTAACGATGGGGAAAATAAAGAATGAGGCGATTCGATTGAATATGCATTACAGCAGCAGGGTGTCACCTTATACGCAGAGGCCGCCGGTGTTTCGTAATATGAGTTTTAAGAACATAACTTGTAAGTCAGCGAAAGTGGCTGTGCAGGTTAAGGGTTTGCCGGAATCGATGGCGGAGAATATTACGTTCGAGAATGTCACTGTCTCAGCTGAAGAGGGGATGAATATCAGCTACGCAAAATCTTTGAATATAAGGAAGTGTAAAATCGATGTGAAAAATGGGGCGGTGGTATCTTTGAAAGACTGCAAGAATGCGCTTATCGAGGAAACGGGCGGTGCAGGGGAAGTTTTTCTTAGGCTTGAAGGTGAGGGCACAGATGGTATAATATTGAGTAATAATGACCTGTCAGGCGTTAAAAAGGAAGTTGTGCCTGGTAAAGACGTGCCTGCGGAGGCGGTGGTACATAAATAGAGCTTCAGAGATAATTAATTTCAAGGAGGCAATATCCATGTCACGCAATAAATTTGGAATGATTATTTTCATATCGATTATACTTTCACTCAATTCCAGTGCAGCAGCATTAGATATTAATGGAAAAATTGCTCGGCTTGATATGAACACCGCAACAGCCAGAGATGTTACTCGGCTTTTCGGTGAACCTTCAAAGTACGTATGGCAGAGGCAAACTTTTACGAGGAGGAATTTGCCCGATGTTTACATTATGAGTTATCGGGATGGTTTTAGTGTAGTAATAGCAAGAAATAAAATTAGTGAGTTCAGACACGAAGGTCCTGATGGCTACTTTTATCTTGGTAGGATTAAGTATGATTCTTCGCTTAAAGATGTATTGGAGGTGCTCGGTCAACCCATGCAAACTGTAACAGGGGAGCCATTACCGAGGTCACCTGCGGATGGTGTGTTGTATAAGGATATCGGCGGACGAAAGGGTTATTGTTACTATAAGCTGAGTAACAAATGTGTTCGAATTTTCTTTGGACACTACAAAGTAACTGCATTGTACACAACATGCAATGTCACTCAAGAGGCGAGTGGGCCTGCAGTCAGGGGCAGTGTAGGTTCACGTAAAGTTGTCATCGAACCACCGCTGGAGAAATTTTCGGATATTCGAGGTAAGAACGTCAGCGATTTAAATTTTTCCGGTCATAAAAGACTCGTTAGCACACTTACATTTAATGAGAAAACGATTTGGCCCGGACCGAAGAAGATGCCGCGAGGTCTTAGACCGGAGAAGTTATTATCTGATGGGATGAACCCGGGTTTGGGCATTAGGCTGCTTCACAAGCGTGGTATCACCGGTAAAGGTGTGAATGTTGGAATTATTGACCAGCCTTTATATCAGAACCATCCGGAATTTTCGGGTAAGATAGCCGCGTATCACGATGTAGGGTGCGAAAGTGAAAGCAGTATGCACGGCCCGGCAGTTGCCAGTTTGCTGGTAGGTAAAAACTGCGGGACAGCACCGGGGGCAAGGGTTTATTATGCGGCGGCACCGTCGTGGACGAAAGACGCCGCGTATCAGGCCAAGGCTCTTGACTGGATAATCGAACAGAATGAGAGTTTGCCGGCAGGGGAGAAGATTCGTGTCGTATCGGTTTCGGCAGCACCATCGGGGGCTGGTTCGCCATTCGATAAGAACAATGAGATGTGGGACGAGTCTTGTGCGCGAGCGGAGAAGGCCGGTATTTTGGTTCTTGATTGTACGAGTCATCGCGGATTCATCGGACCCGGCTGGTACAATTCGAGTGACCGTGATAAAGTTTCTAAATGCAAGGTCGGATTTCCCGGTAATGAGAGTCGGTCTCTTAAAGAGCGTCTTTCTGTTCCGGTGAGTCTTCGTACGACGGCGGAAGAAAAGGTCAAAGGAGATTGCGGTTATATTTACTGGGGTCGCGGCGGTTTGAGTTGGGGCATTCCTTATTGTGCGGGAGTGCTGGCATTGGGTTGGCAGGAACGGCCTGACCTCGATGCCGCACAGATGAAAGATTATCTTTTTCGGACGGCTCACGTAACAAGCAGAGGTGCGAAAATTATAAATCCAAGAAGGTTTATTCTCGCAATCAGAAAGGCGGGGAAGGATACTTCCGGAATCAGAAGGAAGAAGCCGCTTTCTATTGATAGTCAATAGCGGGATGATTTAGGGACAAAGGGAAAGGGGGCTATATTATGTTAAAGCGTATTTTTGTTTTGATAGTGTTATTGGTGTCGCTGTTTTTCTCTTATACAGTTTGCATACAAGCCGAAAAGTTAAGTGAAGGGGATAAGAAGATGGGTATTGAAATTACGAGTACCGCATTTAAAGATGGTGGTTCGATACCATCGAAGTATACGTGTGACGGAGCGGACGTATCGCCGCCTTTACAATTTGGGGCGGTTCCTGAAAAGACGCAAAGTATCGCGTTGATATCGGATGACCCGGACGCGCCGATGGGGACATGGGTTCACTGGGTGTTGTATAATTTGCCGGCGGATGTGAATAGTCTGGCGGAGGATATACCGGCTGAGGAGGTTTTATCTAATGGTACCAAGCAGGGTACGACGGATTTCGGCAGGGTCGGTTATGGCGGTCCTTGTCCGCCGAGCGGAACGCACCGGTATTTTTTCAAGGTTTATGCTCTCGATAGGATGCTTGACTTAGAGGCTGGTGCTACGAAGTCTAAGCTTTTGAAGGCGATGGAAGGTCACATTATTGGGCAAGGGCAGTTGATAGGTAATTACAAAAGGTAATAGAAAGATAAATCGGCTACAAGTTTTTCATCATTGCGGAGATGTATATGGCGAGGAAGATGAGATAGTCCAAATCGCCGAGAGCATAGTGTGTTTTAATCATAGCGTTGTCGACATACAGGACACCGAAGCATCCGGCAGAATCTTTAATCGGGGCTATCAGGGCAGAGCGAACTCTTTCGCTTTCGACCTGTGCGGAGACTCTCGGTAAGACAAGAAACTGGCCTCTTTCAACGGCCTGGTTGATTTTTTCCGCGAGAGGTAATTTAACGAGTTCGACCAATTTTCCGTCGCGTCTTCTGCCAGCATGATGAGTCATCGGGCCATCGGGGGTTTTTCTAAGGGCACACCAGACATGATATGCATCAAACTGTTCAAACAGAAGGTCTAATAATACCAGCAGTAATTCATCGAAGTTTTTCGGACCTCTGAGTTTTTCGGTAGCCATCGAGAATTCGGCAATTCTTTTACCGTCAAGTCTCATAGCGGGTGCATATGAGGAGTCCGCTTTTCTGACAATAACTTCGTGAGGCGGTGTCGCGAGTGTAGCCTGGATTGCACTGTCGGCTTTCGTATCGTCTGAACTGGCTTTTTCCATATCTTCTTCGAGGATATCTTCTTCGGGGCCATCTTCATCAAGGTCGACTTCGATGGTGAAATTGTAAATACTGATGATATCGCCGGTTTTAAGGTCGGCTGTTTTTATAAATTTTCCGTTCAAGTACGTTCTACTTGCGGAACCGAGGTCCTCGATATTCCATCCACCCTCTTCCGTACCAGTGATTACGGCGTGTCTTCTTGAGACCCTTATTTCGGGCAGAAGGATTTGGCTTTCCGCGTGCCTTCCTATGCGTACAGGGCCCTTTTCGAATCTGAACTCGCTGACGACGCTTTCTTCTCGTTTTACGATTAACCGCACTGGTTTTCCTCGCTGAATTTGACTATAAATCGGTTATATACCATTATCTGTTATTGGCAGTGATTTGTCAAGGACAGAGTTGTATGGTTGTATTTTCATAACGGCCTTTGGTAATGGGAGTTAGCTCAATAATTTTCCAGAATGACCGCTGTGTGGATTGCGATGAGCATGAGGTAATCCAAATCACTGAGGTCGTATGGTTCGCGATTCATAGAGTTGTCGACGTATAAGACACCGAAGCATCCGGTGATGTTGGAAATTGGCGCAATCATAGCCGAGCGGATTTTTTCGCTTACTATCATTTGCGGAGGTATTCGCGGGAAGAGAAGGAATTGTCCCGACCCGATTGCTTCTTTGATTTTTTCACCAAGAATCAGTTCGTCTAATTCAACGGACCTCCCGTCACGTCTTTTGCCCGCGTTCCATTTCATCGGTCCGGAAATCTGGTTCCTTAATGCACACCAAACGTTGTAGGCGGCGAACTGTCTGGCTACGACACTTAACAATGCCTTAAGTGTTTTTTCGATAGCGCCCGCCTTGCAGATGGTTTCTATGGCGATGATGAAATCTTTTGACCTTTTCGCAGGCAGTTTTATACTCGGAGCGTTTTCGATATCCGGTCTTCTTACGATGGTTTGCAATTCCCGTGGTTCGCCCGTCATAGTATCTTCGAGTCCGAGAGCCGTGCTTTGCAGGGTATCTTCCAGGTAAATGGCATCGGCTGTTTCAATGTCCTCTTCAAGATTTATTTCGATAGTAAAGTTACCTATTTTCAGAACATCGCCGGTTTTGATTTCTGCTTTGTTAATTGGTTTATTGTTCAGATAAGTTTTGTTTGGAGAGTCGAGGTCTTCGGCTACCCATTGCCCATCAATTGTAGTGAAGATGACGGCATGATGTCTTGAGATATTTCTGTCAGGAAGGAAAACCTGGCTGTTGGCGTGTCTGCCGATATAGATGGGGCCCTTGCCAAATTCGAACTCGTTGACGACCTGGTCATCCTTTATTAGAACCAATCGCATTTGTTATCCTCCCTGCGGTTTGGTTTCGACGTTATCATATTTCATTATTCCTAATTGAGTGTAACAAGTCAAGCGGACAATTGTATGTTTGAATTATCGGCTATTTAAGGGCGGTTATTAAGCAAACAATGGGGGTGGGGGCAAAGGAAATTATGGGATATGGCAGGCGTAATGAGGATTATTATAGGAACAACAATGAATTCGGTACCAAGGCAAGGTCTAAAATTTCATCGGCCGCATCAAGACAAAGGCATACAGCACCGCTATAAGGACGTAAAGTATTATTAGTACCGTCTTTTTCAAAGTGGGGTTTTTGACCCTTCCTGTCAGAAGGAATGGCAAACCCAATACAAGCATTACAGGGGCGAATAAAATAACCATAAACAGGGCTGCCCACTTAAACATTATCGATGCATCTTTATCATACCAAATTGTACGCCACATTTTTCCGTAACCGCCACAGACAAAACGAATGCGGATAAAGGGCATATAGGCGGCCAACGGGCAGATAGCTTCGTTCGAATCACAGTTATCGCAATAGTATTGCAGTGGGTTGCAGGGGCTAAGACACTGCGGGCAAAGCGGCAGGGCATCTGGCGGGATGAAGTCGTCGGCAAGCGGTTGGTTTTGCCCATTTTCCGGTTGGGGGAGGCTGTTTGGGTCCTGGTCAGTCATATAAGTATTGATTATATCTTAAAGAAATAAATTGTGGGCGAATTTTTATAGAACGATGGGTTTTTTTGCGTATAATAGGGAATTTATCCGCCATTGGACGGCAAAATAGCGATTCTTAGAGGCTAATGTAATTCATTGGGAAGAGGAAGGTATTAGATTATGACAGGTATGACAGGAACGAGTTGGCAGGAGCGTTATTCGGCATCGACAATATATACGCTTCGGTGCAAAATTTTGGATAAACCCGGAATGTTCGCCAAGCTGAGTGACGGTGTATCTCAGGTGGGCGGTAACCTCGGAGAAATAAGTCTGGTCGATGTTGAAGGCGAATATAAGATTCGGGACATTGGAGTTTATCTGGCTGAGAAGGAAGACCTCGACAAGCTGCTCGGTATTATAAAGAAGATTGACGAGATAGAAGTTATAAGTGCTCGTAACGAAGTTTTCGAGACACACCGGCGCGGTTCGATTGACGTTGTAAGCCGGATGGAGATAAAAAGTTTAACCGATTTGCGGTTGGTTTACACTCCGGGTGTTGCATCGGTTTGTAAGGAAATAGAAAATGATGCAGCTGCGGCATGGGAGTGGACGGGGATTTGTGACCGGGTCGCGATAGTAACCAACGGTACAGCGGTTTTAGGATTGGGTGACATCGGAACATTGGCGTCGCTGCCCGTGATGGAAGGCAAGGCATCGATTTTTGCCGAGTTCGCAAACATAAGCGCGTTTCCTATGCTCATCGACACTAAAGATGTGGACAAATTTGTTGAGACGGTGGTGTTGACGGCAAAGTGTTTCGGGGCGATACAACTCGAGGACGTAGCGGCACCGGCTTGCTTTGAGATTGAAGAGAAATTAATTGAGAAGCTGGACATTCCGGTTTTTCACGACGACCAGCACGGAACAGCTACGGTAGTTTTGGCAGCTTTGATAAACGCACTGAAGCAGACAGGCAAAAAGAAAGAGGATTGTTCCGTGATTATGCTCGGCGGCGGTTCGGCTGGCATCGCGATTAGTAAGATGCTTCTTGAGTTCGGTATTGGTGACATTGTCGTTTATGATTCTGTCGGGGCAATTTATCGCGGTCGCGAAGAGAAGATGAACCCCTACAAAAAGCAGATAGCTGAAATTACGAATAAGAAAAATGAGAAGGGTAATGTTACGGAAGGTTTCGCGGGCAAAGAGATTTTCATAGGTGTATCACAGCCCAACATAGTCAGCAAGGACATGGTAGCGTCGATGGCGAAGGACCCGATTGTTCTGCCGTTGAGTAATCCCATCGGCGAGATAAGTAAGGAAGAGGCCATAGAAGCCGGTGCGGCTATAACGGCGGATGGTCGTGACATTAATAACGCTTTGGCTTATCCTGGTATTTTCAGAGGCGCTCTGGACGCGAAAGCAACGGAGATAAATCTTGAGATGAAAATAGCGGCAGCGGAAAGAATCGCGGAGTTGGCGGCTGAGGGTATGTTATTGCCTGATATGCTGGATAGAGAAGTTCACAGGAAAGTGGCTGAGGCAGTGGCGCAGACGTGGCTGAAGCAAAAGAGCAAATAAGGTATCGAAATGGAACTGATAAAGAAAATTAAGCAAGCTGAAACACAAGCGGAAGAGATAATCAATCGAACCAAGTCTGAAGTAGCTAGTCAAACTGAGCAGGGTCGGATTAATCGGGCGGCTGCTTTCAAGCAGGCTGAGCAGGAAAGAAAAAAAGCTATTGACGCGGCTATTAGCAAGGCGGAGAGCGAAGGTGTTGCGGAAGTTGAGAAGCTTCAATCGCAGGCATCGAAGGACCGTCAGGAATTATGCGATAAATCGAAAGCTAAGACCGCTGATGCGGTAGCGAAAGTAGTGAATCACTTAAGAGACTGATTATGGCTATCGCCCAAATGGTAAAAGTAATGATTGTCAGCCACCGAGCGGAGGCTGCTGAACTATTGGAAGTTCTCCAAGAGGCGGGCATTTTCCAAGTTTTGAATTCCGAAGAAGCGATGGTCAGTAAAGACTGGCCCGAATTTACCGTCGAAGGTGAGCGGCCGAGAGACATTGAGGAATTGCTGGGTCGTTTGAGCAAAAGCATTTCATTTCTTAAAGATTATTCACAAGTTAAGTTTGGGAGCGTTTTTGCGCCGCGCGTGGTTGTTGACGAGCAGTCATATAAAAAGGTCACTTCGGACCGTGAGATGCTGGAGGTTGTCGAGCAATGTTACGGTTGCGAGGTGGGGATAGAGAAATCGCAAGCCGAGTGCGAAAGGCTACAGACTGTGCTTGAACAGCTTAGGCCGTGGAAAGCTCTGGAGGGTTCGGTAGAAGAATTGAGGCGGTTTAAGGCGACGAATTGTTTGGCGGGCTTGGTATCGAATCAACAATTCGAGCAATTGGCGGAGCAGTTGTCGGAACTTGGCGGAGCGATAGAAGCGGCGGGGGCGACGGATGGCAAATTGGCATGCGTTGTTATCTGTTTGAAAGATAATATCAGTGAGGTACAGAAGTTGTTACGGTCGGTGGAATTTGAGCCGTTTCATTTCGAGCATGTTGATGGGACCGTGGCGGAAGCAATAAGTCAGCACAGTGAGCAGTTGGCGGAGAAGCAAAGGCAGCTAAAAGGTCAGCACGAGAAAGCAACGGAGTTGGCTGAGAATCTTTTGGATTTAAAAATTCTTCACGACCATTATGAGAATTTATTAGATAGAGAGCATACGAGAGGGACAGTGCCGGCTACGACTTGTACGGTTCTTTTGGAGGGATGGGTGAGGCGGAAGGATTACGATCGGCTGGAGGAAATAGTTTCGAGTTTTGGCAGTTCGAGTTTGAACAGGATTGAACCGGTAGAAGGTGAGGAGATACCGGTTGAGATAGAGAACAAAAATTTCATAAAGCCCTTTGAGATGATAACACGTCTTTATGGAATGCCCCAACATTTCGAGGTTGACCCGACGGTATTTTTGGCACCGTTTTTCGCATTGTTTTTCGCATTGTGTTTGACCGATGCCGGTTACGGGATTGTTATTATCATAGCATCGATATTTCTCATAAAGAAGATGCAGGGTGACAAAAAATTAGTGTGGATGCTTGGTATATGTTCCGCGGCTACCGTGGTTGCGGGTGCGTTGACGGGCGGATGGTTCGGTGACGCCATTCAGCAGTTTTTGCCGTCACTTGGGCCTTTACGAAAGAGCATGATATGGTTTGACCCTCTTGAAAAGCCGATGATGTTTTTTGGTTTGTCGCTGGTACTCGGTTACATTCAGATTTTGGCTGGGCTGGTAATTGCATTAGTGCATAATCTGAAGCGCAGAGATTATATCGCGGCGGCATGTGACCAATTGACGTGGCTGGTGATGCTCAATTCGATTGTGATACTTTTGGCGAGTAAGGGCGGCATGGTTTCGGCGGGAGTCGGTAGTCTTTTCGGTAAGATTGCACTTATTCCAGCAGTAACGATTCTATTATTCAGCCAACGAGAAGGGCCGGTAGCTGGGCGACTCGGCATGGGTGCATATAATTTGTTCAGCGCGATATTCTATATGGGTGACGTGCTAAGTTATTTGAGATTAATGGCACTTGGTATGGTGACGGCGGGTCTGGCTATGGCGATAAACGTTATTGCCAAGATAGCGATGGACATACCTTACGGTATAGGCATTGTAGCAATGATACTGGTATTAGTGGGAGGGCACAGTTTTAATCTGGTGCTATCAGGTTTGAGCGCTTTTGTTCATACGCTGCGATTGCAGTACGTTGAGTTTTTCCCGAAGTTTTTGGTTGGCGGCGGCAAATTATTCGAGCCGTTGAGTAAGCAATATAAACACATCTATATAAAAAATAAGAGGTAGAAATTTAAGTTTCGGAAAGGCAGGTTGGAAATGGATTACGGATTAACATTAGCTTTGATTGGCGCGGGGTTGGCGGCTTTGCTTGCAGGTATAGGTTCGGCGATTGGAATTGGAACAGCTGGCAGAAGCGCTACGGGCGTATTAAGCGAAAAACCGGAGAGATACGGACAGATGTTTATTATGGTGGTATTGCCCGGAACGCAAGGATTCTACGGTTTTTTAGCGGCATTTCTCGTAATGCTCAAGCTCAATTTTTTCGCCGGCACTGGTGTTGCGAAGATGGACGCGTTGCTCGGTTTGGAAGTATTGATAGCATGTTTACCGATTGCTTTCGCGGGTCTGGTAAGCGCGATTTATCAGGGCAAGGTTTGTTCGGGCGGTATTTTGATGGCAGCTAAGCGGCCTGAGATGGCATTTAAGGCGGGCGTTGTTTACGCGGTTATGGTTGAGGTTTACGCGGTACTCGGTCTGCTGGTAACAATGTTTATGTTGCTGTTCGGTATTAACTGGCCGGCGGTTGTATAAAAGATAAGCAAACAAATTTAATTGGGTAGAAGATATGGGCGCTGAAGAAGTAGTAGGAAAAATTTTGGCTGACGCGAAGGCTGCGGCGGAGAAGTTACGTAACGAAGCCGCGGAGAAAGCTGCTGGCGAGCAGGCCAAGTTGGATGAGCAGTTAGCTGAATATAGGAAGCAGACGGAAGTTCTCGCTAAGAAAGCAGGTAAGGAGAAGAAGGCGCATTTGCTGGCTTCGGCGAGGATGGAAATTTCCAAAAAATATTTAGCAGAAAAGAGGCGGATACTTGACGGAATTTTCGCGAAGGCAAGGACACAGCTGCAAAATCTTCCGGATGAAGCGTATCGCACGCTTATGGCTAAGCTGATGCTCGAAGCCGTCGAAGGCGGCGAAGAAGAGGTTATCGTCGATATCGGAGAAAAGCGAATCGACGCAGCTTTAATAGAGCAGGTTAACAGCAAGCTCGGCGATAAAGGCAAATTGAAGTTGTCGAAGGAAAGGGCAGAGATTGGAGCGGGCTTTATTTTACGAAGCGACAGGATAAAGACCAATGTTTCGATGGATATTCTTTTGAGTCAGACACGGAAAGATTCAGAGATTGAATTAGCGAAAGATTTATTTGCGAAATAAATAAATGGCTGAACTTATTAAAAAAGATGTTATTGATTTTTATACGTATCCTCCTGTCGGAAGTGATGACTGGCGGTATGCGTTCGAGACGGCTGTGATTCGAGCGATTGAGACACAGATGCTCGGTAAAGCAACTTTTCTGGATATGTCTAACGCGGAAAATTTCGAGGCGGCTGTAGATTCGCTGGGAGCCAGTGAGTACGCATCGCTGCAAGGCAAAAGTTTTTCGGAGCTGGAGGAAATTTTACACATTCGAAGGTCGGATGTGCGTGAGCAGTTTTTCGATTTGATGATAGACAAGGAAATCGCGGAGCTTTTTAAGAGCAGGAATGACTTCGCGAATTTGCGATTGGTATTGAGGCGGAGTTTGACGGGTAAGGCATTAGGGAACGATTACAGCAAAGAAGGTAACGTGACAGTTGAAAAACTGGTAAAGGTTTTCGAAGCTGAAGCGGAGGCGGACAGTGACACATCGGAACTACCTGATTATATGCGAGAGGCGTCGGACGAGGCTGTGTTGGCTTACTATCAAAAAAAGGATATACGACAGATTGATTATGCCATAGACAAGTCGCAGGCCGAATATAACCTCCGGCGGGCCAAGCAGTTACGAAGCGTGTTTTTGTCGGGGCTTTTCAGGATACAGATTGATTTGACGAACATACGCACGATGCTTCGGTTGAAGTATACCGAGTCCGAGAAACGTAATGCATTTTTGGATGGCGGTTACATTGGGTTCGAAAGGTTGAGGGAGGGATTGGATAGTGACTATGAGACGATGGGGCAGTTGTTTTTTGTGACGCCTCACCATCGTATTGTTGATACAGGTGCTAATTATCTGGTTTCGGATAAATCTTTTTTGCGGCTGGAACAGCAGTGCGAAGAATATCTGATGGGATTTTTGAAAACGGCTATTCAGATTACGGCTGGGCCGCAACCGATAGTGGCGTATTTATTGATGAAGGAAAATGAGATTCGCACGGTTCGGTTGATATTGACGGCGAAGAAAAATGGTTTGGATACTAAGCTTATTTTGGACCGGCTTGGCGCATAAGGAATATAAATGGAAAGTAAAGTCGCGGTATTAGGTGATTCTGATTTTGTGATGCCCTTCTCGGCATTAGGGCTGGATACTTACCCGGTCAGTGACAGGGCAGAGGAAATATCCGATAGTGCCAAGAGAATAATCGAAGGCAAGTACGGGCTTGTGGTTGTTGCTGAAACAATAGCCCGGTCGGCTGAGGAGGTTTTCGGCGCATACGAAACGGCAACACTACCGTGCATTGTAGTTGTTCCGTTTACTACAGAAGGCGAAGGTTTCGCGACGGAAGCCCTTGGCAAGGTACTTAAGATGGCTACGGGTATCAATATTTTAGAAAACGAAAAAGGATAAGGTTTAAAGCATGAGCGAAAAAAAGCAGGGCAGTATAGTTAAGGTTGCAGGCCCAGTTGTTGTGGCTGAAGGCATGATGGGAGCGCGAATGTATGACGTTGTTCGCGTCGGCAAGCTAAGCCTGATAGGCGAGATTGTGGAACTGCATGGCGATTTGGCTTCGATTCAGGTTTACGAAGAGACGGTGGGTATCGGACCCGGTGAGCCGGTGATTGATACACAAGAGCCGTTGAGCGTTGAGCTTGGTCCCGGACTTATTGAAAGTATTTATGATGGTATTCAGCGGCCTCTCGAATCGCTTTATAAAGTTGAAGGCGAATTTATGAGCAGGGGCACAACTTTGCCGGGCTTGAACAGGGAAAAGAAATGGCACTTTAAGCCGGTTGTTGAAAACGGAACAAAGGTGGGACCCGGTGACATTGTCGGTGAAGTTAAAGAAACGACGCTTTTGATGCATAAGATTATGGTGCCGGCTGGTGTGAAGGGAACCATTCAAAAAATAACTGAGGGAGATTATACGGTCGTTGACAAAATTGGTGTTGTAGTCGCTGAAGACGGTGGCAAGACCGAGTTGCAATTGATGCAGAAGTGGCCGGTGCGTAATGCTCGAAATGTGAAGAGGCGGCTCGGACCTGATAAAATTCTTGTTACGGGTCAGCGAGTTATCGATACTTTCTTTCCGATTGCCAAGGGCGGGACAGCATGTGTGCCGGGGCCATTCGGAACGGGCAAGACGGTGGTTCAACATCAATTGGCCAAATGGGTCGATGCTGATATTGTGGTTTACGTCGGCTGCGGCGAGCGCGGTAACGAAATGACCGACGTTTTGACGGAGTTTCCGGAATTGAAGGACCCCCACAGTGGTGAGCCGCTGATGAAACGTTCGATTCTGATTGCGAATACATCTAATATGCCGGTGGCTGCAAGGGAGGCATCGGTTTATACGGGTATAACGATAGCGGAGTATTTCCGTGACATGGGCCTGAGCGTGGCATTGATGGCTGACAGTACAAGTCGATGGGCAGAGGCGATGCGAGAGATATCGACACGTCTTGAAGAAATGCCAGCAGAGGAAGGATATCCCGCGTATTTGTCGGCTCGTATTGCGTCTTTCTATGAAAGGGCCGGCCGAGTTGAATGCGAGGGTAGTCCGGAACGAGAAGGGACGCTGTCGACTATCGGTGCGGTAAGTCCTCCAGGTGGTGACCTGTCGGATTCGGTTGTACAGGCAACGCTGCACGTGGTTAAGGTTTTCTGGTCGCTGCAGGGAAGGTTAGCTTATCAGAGGCATTTTCCGGCTATCGATTGGCTGACGAGTTATTCGTTTTATAAAGAATATCAGAAGGGCTGCTTCGAGGACAAAGAACGTGGTCAGGATATGGAGCGGTTGAGTATCGAGGCGATGGGCCTGCTTGAGCAGGAGTCGGAGCTTTTGGAGATTGTTCGGTTGGTTGGTGCCGAGTCATTGTCGCCCGCGGACAGATTGTCACTTGAGACGTCACGGTCGATTCGCGAAGACTACCTGCATCAAAACGCTTTTCATAAAGTCGATACTTATACATCGATGGACAAGCAATATGAAATGTTGAAAACTATTCTGCATTTTCATAAGCAGGCGTTAGCGGCAATTGACGCCAGTGTTGAGACGGCTGACATATTTAAGTTGGAGGTGCGGGAGAAAGTGGTACGTGCGAAATATATTCCGCAGGAAGATATGGGTCAAATTGCTCAGATAAGAGATACGATTGACGAGCAGATGAAAAAATTGCAGGGTTCGGCTGCTTAAAGGTAAGTTATAGAATTGGGAGTTTGAGATGTTGAAAGAATATCAAACAGTTTCGAGTATATCCGGTCCTTTAATGATGGTCGAGATGGTCGATAGGGCGAAGTATGGTCATATCGTCGATATCGAGTTGGGCGACGGTTCGATACGTCACGGTCAGATACTTCAGGTGGAAAATGATAAGGTTCTCGTGCAGGTATTCGAGGGGACGCGCGGAATAGATATCAGCAAGAGCACGGTTCGGTTTTTGGCTCGTCCTTTGGAGCTGGCAGTTTCGCCGGATATTTTAGGCAGGGTGTTCACCGGATTGGGTGAGCCGAAAGACGATGGCCCCGCTTTGCTGGCGGACAAGCGTATCGACGTTAACGGCAGTCCGATTAATCCTTACGGCAGAGACTATCCGAACGAATTTATTCAGACGGGTATATCAACGATTGACGGTTTGAATCCGCTGGTACGCGGTCAGAAGCTGCCGATATTTTCCGGTGCCGGTTTGCCGCACGATAATATAACGGCTCAGCTGGCACGGCAGGCAACGGTGTTGGGTAAGGGTGAGGAATTCGCGGTCGTTTTTGCGGCGATGGGAATTACATTCGAAGCGGCGCAATTTTTCATTAATGACCTGCAGAATACGGGCGCTATCGAGCAGGCGGTTATGTTTGTAAATCTCGCGAACGACCCGGCTATCGAGCGGATAGCGACGCCGAGATTTGCGCTTACGGCAGCGGAGTATTTAGCGTTCGAACTGGACATGCATGTATTGGTAATTTTGAATGATATGACGAATTATTGCGAGGCATTGCGCGAAATTAGTGCGGCAAGAAAAGAGGTTCCGGGCCGAAGAGGTTATCCGGGATATCTTTATACTGACCTGGCGACGATTTATGAACGGGCGGGGCGAATCAAAGGCAAAAAGGGTTCGATTACAATGGTGCCGGTATTAACGATGCCGGAAGATGACAAGACACATCCGGTACCTGACCTGACGGGTTACATTACCGAGGGACAGATTATTTTGTCACGGTCATTGCACAGAAAAGCGGTTTCGCCGCCCGTGGATGTTCTTCCGAGTTTGTCACGGCTGAAAGATAAGGGTATCGGTGAGGGTAAAACTCGTGAAGACCATGCTGACCTTTACAATCAGCTTTACGCCGCTTATTCGAGAGGTAAGGAAGTGGAGGAGTTGGCGACGATTATGGGAGAGGCAGCATTGTCGGAGGAAGACAAGAAATATATGGCCTTCGCCAAACTGTTCGAATCAAAGTATGTTTGTCAGGGTTATTATGAGAATCGAACGATTGAGCAGACTCTCGATTTGGGTTGGGAGTTGTTGAGCATGTTCGATAACGTCGAGTTGAAGCGGATTGATATTGAGCTTATAGAAAAGTATATGCCACGATTCCGCAAGAATAAAACAGAGGAAGCTAAATAGATGCTTGCTAATGTAAACGCAACACGAATGGAGTTATTGCGACTTCGGCGGCGCGTGGGGCTTGCCAGCCGCGGTCATCATCTGCTTAGCGAAAAGCGGGACGAGCTTTCACGGCAGCTGATTCTGATATCGAGGGACATTGGGTCCTTACGTAAGCGTGTTGAAACGGAACTGATGGAGACGTGCAGGCGTTTTATGCTGGCAAGGGCAACGATGGAACCGGAGGACACCAAGGCAGCACTGGAGACACCGACGAAGAAGTTGAGTTTGGCTATTGATTTTGCCAAGATAATGAATGTAAAAGTTCCGCGTTTGACCAAGGAGATGGCGGGGGAGATTATCTGTTACGGTTTCGCAACGACATCGGGTGAGTTAGACGTTGCGTTGTTGGCATTGGAGCGTGCCTTTGACAACTTGATAGAGTTAGCGGAGAAGGAAAAGCAGGCTCGGCTTGTGGCTATCGAACTGCAGATGACCCGACGAAGGGTTAATGTACTTGAGCACGTTGTGATTCCGGAATTGCACGAAACCATTAAGTTTATTTTCGATAAGCTTGCCGAAGCCGAGAGGGACAATACGAGCAGGTTAATGAAGATAGCTGATATTATTCGTGCCTGATATGTTACGGGACTTAGACAGCGACGCTGGTTTGAAGTTCCGCTTCACTTAAGATATCGTCCTGATGTTTTGGCAGTGTGAAGAAGAAGGTGCTCGTCTTACCCTGTTCTGATTCGACCCAAATTTTTCCGTCATACACTTCTACGATTTTTTTGGCTATGGCAAGTCCGATGCCGATGCTTTCGAACTCGTCACGAGCTTTTAATGTTTGGAATATCTGGAAAATCTTTTCGAAGTGTTTTTCCTCTATTCCGGGGCCGTTGTCGGTGACACTGAATTTCCAGAAACCGTCTTCTTCGATGCAATCAATTTCTATCGTTCCCTGCGGTTTGTCCATATATTTGACGGCATTTCCTATGAGGTTATGGAACACTTGTCTGATTTGTCCTCTCTCGCACTTTATAATGGGCAGGTGTTTTTTGACATTTATTTCGATGTTTTGTAAGGCGGAGAGGTCGTTAATTACTTCTGCCAAGAGCGAGTCCAGTTTAACGACACCTTTTCTATTAGCGGAACGTCCGGCTTCGGAATATTCCAGGACGCTGTCAATTAAGGCGCTCATTCGTTCGGCTCTTTTGGTAAGCAATCTTGCATATTCTTTGCCTTCTTCGTTGTGCTTATCGCTATAGTCTTCAAATATCCAGCTGGACAAAGTTCCAATTGCCCGCAATGGTGCCTTTAAGTCATGTGCGGTTATTTTCGAGAGGTCCTGAAGCTCACGATTCGACAAACCCAGTTTTTCTACCGTTACTTCCAGTTCTTCGCTGAGCCCTTTATATTGACTCTCGCTTTTCTGCAGGGCAACCGTACTGGAGTTAATGGTTTGTACGGAACGGTATATAACGAACATAAGTGCGCTGAAGATGCCCAGCACTGTGACAGTAAGGACTATTTTCGCGCGACTAAGCGTACTATTGGCTACTACTAATTCGTTGGTTACGTCTTTATGGATTTCGAAGCAGCCAATTATTATTCCGGCATTATCATACATTGGGACATAGGTTTTGATAATTTGTACTTTTCGGCGTTTCTCACCTTCAAGGTCGAGGTAGGTAACTTTGGTTTTACGTTCAGAGACGGGCATACCACTCAATGCCCTGGCCAAGTTGCTATTGTCGGAACTGAGCTGACCAATAAGTTTAGGTTCTGTAGAATAAACGATACGAGTGCCGGAATTATAAATTTTGATTTTTACGATACTGAAAGATTTAAGCAGTTTCCGCATTTCGCTATTCAATTGTGCCAAGTTGTCCTGCGAAACCGGCATGAGTTTCTTCGTATCCTGGTCAGTTTCGATAAACCGGTGTATCAGAGACTCGTTAAGGACATTCGAAATGCGCACGGCATTTCTTTCGGCTCCATATAGGGTAAGGTCAAAGAAGATAAACCGCAGCATCAAGCCAGCTACGAATAATATCAGTAGTAGCGCCGGCAGGGCGATAAACTGAAAATTCCGAAATAAGTGGAAGGCAGACTTCGAAGTCTTTTGTCCGCTTATTTCATTGGATATCTTATTAACCATAGCACTTATCCTGCAACGCTGGTCTTAATTTCCGTCTCATCCAAAACGCCGTTCTGTTTTTGCGGTAGCGTAAAGTAGAACGTGCTTCCCGTACCCGGTGTTGATTCGACCCATATTCGACCTTCATACATTTCGATTATTTTTTTCACTACCGTAAGTCCGACACCGGTGCTTTCAAATTCGTCTCTCGCTTTCAGAGTTTGGAACATTTTGAAGATTCTTTCGAAGTCCTTTTCTTCTATACCCGGTCCATTATCGGTGACACTGAATTTCCAGAAACCGTCTTCTTCGGTGCAGCCGATTTTCACCTGGCCTTGCGGTTTGTCCATATACTTTACGGCATTACTTATAAGATTTTGGAACACCTGGCCGATTCGAGTCATGCCAAATGTAATTGTCGGAAGTTGATTTTCGATTGTAACTTCGATATTGTCCGGCGGGGCAACCATATCAATGGCTTCGGGAACGAGTTCATTAAGGTCAATTTCGACCTTATCTTCATGCCTGCTGCCCACTCTGGAATATTGAAGGACGCCATCGATTAGATTGTGCATTCTCTCTACGCGTGACGAAAGCAAAGCCAACTGTTCCTTGCCGTTTTCGTCGAGCTTGTCGGAATAATCGGCTACCAACCAATTGGATATCGTGCTGACACCGCGAAGAGGTGCTTTTAAATCATGTGAGACCACATAGGCAAAATCTTTTAATTCTTCATTAATGCTTCTTACCTTCTCCATGAGTTCGGCTTGCTTTTGTTCAACTCCTCTGCGTCGTGTAACATCTATTATAGAACCGACTATTTCAGCAGGGTCGCCCTTATCGTCATATACCACTCTAAAGCGGTCCATTACCCAGATATAATTTCCATCTTTATTGCGGAAACGATATTGATGGTTATGGTGTCCTTTTTCGAAGCCGCGTTTTACTTCGGTGAATGTTTTTTCTCTGTCGTCAGGATGTATATGGTCAACCCAGAATTTCGGGTCCTGCAGGAATTCTTCAGATGTATAACCAAGACTTTCAAGTATATTTTCACTTATATAGCTTGCGGCATAATCTCCATCGGGCTGGCAAGCATAAACAATGGCTGGATTCGAAGCGAGTAAATACTGCAAGCGTGTTTTCATTTTATCCAATTTTTCTTCAGCTCGTTTTCGTGCGGTAATGTTTTGACCTACAGCCAAGAGGCCAACAACCTCTCCATTAGTATTCTTGAGCGTTTTGTCATACCACTCGACATCTATCTCGCTGCCGTCTTTGGTAATAATGGGATTAATATTTCCGTGCGTCTGGACATCGCCAATGGCTTGGGTGAAGAGTTCTCGTGTTCGCCTCCAGTCTTGCTGCGGCAGGAAAGTCTCGAACCAGTCTTTGCCTTTTACTTCTTCGAGTTTGTAGCCACAGAGTTGCTCCATATACGGATTGAAGTTGATGATTTTGCCCTCGGTATCGAGAGTAAGTATAACAGTCTGAGCAGTCTCGATGAGGCTGCGAGATAAGTCTCGCTCTTTTCTAAGTTTTTCTTCAGCTTGTTTTCGTGCGGTGATATCGATTACAGTTCCGAGCATTTCGACGGGATTGCCATCTTCATCGTGTGTCAATTCAGCTTGAGCGTGTACGTAGATGATTCTTCCATCCGGTCGTCGGATGCGGTAGTCGATATTGTATTCAGTTTGGCCTTTTGCAGCCAACTCGAGATTTCTCCGCACGAATTCCAGGTCATCCGGATGCACCAACTGCATAGTCAGGTCCAACGTTGGTTTGATATTCGAGTTGATTCCATAAAGTTTAAAGATTTCGTCGGACCAGTGAATTTCGTTGGTTTTCAGGTTCCACTCCAGAAAGCCCATTCTCACAACGCGCTGTGCCTTCAATAAATTATTTTTGCTATCCTGGAGTTCTTTCTCTGTCTGTTTGCGTTCGGCTACTTCTTTTCCCAATTGTCGGTTTATTGATTCGAGGGCTTCTGTTGCTTTTACTCTCTCGTGTAATCGCACCCTTTTCTTATCGATTCTGTAGAATTCAAAGTATACGCCACCGAACAGAACAATTAAAAACAGAGCTCCTATGAGCAGGTTTTCCGAATGGGCAGTAACCGGTTCGGAAATTTCATCATAAGACATGCAGACATTTATCGACCACAGTTCATCTCCGATTTTGATAGGCGCGAAAGCAGAAATCTTTTTGACAATCTGAATTTCTTCATCCTGCCACCATGCCGAGTGGTGAATAGCAACGCCTTGCTGTCCCCTGGCCATTCTGGACAAAAGGTCTTTCATGTCACTCCAGTTGTGTTCGGGGAAAGCTGCCCGCCTTACCTTAAGGGTATCTTCCCCAATATGCTCCGTTTTGGGGTGTGCTAACATCGTCATGTCATCATCTATAACCCAGGCATAACCTTTTTTGCCTACTTTAATATGGTTTATCAACTCTTGTATAGTGTCCAACGGTATTATGGCTCGCGCTACACCTACAAATTCCTGGTCACTAAAGACCGGATGACAGACAGATATGGCCTTCATCTTTGAAACGGAAGTTTCAATAACTTCACTTACATGAGGTTTGTGATTTTCGATGACATATTTAACGCCCGGTCTTTGTGAATAATCTTCGCCGACCTTACCCGTTTCGAATGGTATTCTGTTCTGAAGGATTCCATCTCCATTGAGTCGATAGTATGACGCGACCCGCCCCTTAAAGCATTTGAATGAATACTTTTCGTGAGAACACTGCCCCTCAGTAGGTTTAGTTCGCACCATATCGTTATTGATAATGAGTTGTTGGAGCTGCGGATTTTCGGCTAACTCTTCCAATTCATCGTTGACATGATTTATTATTACGTCCACGCTTTCGGCTTGCGCTCTGGCAATAGCGAGCAGATATTGCTGTGTCCTGGAGACAAGGGCATCTTCAAAGTTCTCTGTGCCCTTGTTGGCAAGTAAGTACACAACAACGGCAACCGTTGCGAGGATGGCCACATAAAAAATCTTTTCTAATTTAGTTTTATTTACCATTTTTTATATATGTCCCTTTGTTTAAGGGGTGTGTTTCATATATCAGTAGTACATTTATTCGTTAGTTAATTCTCTTAAATCGTCAGCGTCTTACGCAAATGCACTAAAGGGTTTATCCCTGAACTACGTCTGCGATTCTAAGAAGATTTACTATCAGGATTTATCGACATATAAGGGCCGTGCTTCTACCTTAGGGGGGGTTAAAAGTGAGATAGGCCGTTTTGAGCATATCTCGGGGCTTATGACGGTTTTAATCTCAAGAGGTTCATATTATTCGGACGCAAAATGGCTTTGAGATACTGCTAAAGCCCGATTTGCATTTGAGCAGGGATGAGGTCAGAAGGGGTAGTAGAGAAGTGTTATGACTATTTCTCGACGTAACTATTCGCCCACTTGATAGCATACTGAAGCAGTTCGGTTGCGTTGTCGAGATTAAGTTTCTTTTTGATGTGTGCACAATGCGATTCTACGGTTTTTGTACTAAGATACAATTTTTCCGCTATCTGGTGCGGTGAGGTAAAGCGGGCGATGGGATTCGAACCCACGACATTCAGCTTGGGAAGCTGA
>JAGLSU010000016.1 GCA_023135935.1 Planctomycetota bacterium | reverse complement strand
TACCACTGAATTACGCCCGCAAAATCGGTTGTTTTGTTCTTAATTTTACCGTAAAAGTCCGCACTTCGACCTGTTAAATTATACTTTTTGCCGCGAATTTTACAATATTTATCCTCATTATAGTTTTCTGCTAAAACACAAGCCAATAGACGACGATAAAACAGGAAACAATAATTTGGAAAATAAAGTCTTATGAAAAAGGCGTTTACGTTAATTGAAATCTTGATAATGGTGTCTATTCTTGGGATTTTGGCATCTATTGTTATACCGAGATTCCAGAGTCATACAGCTGAAGCCAAAGAATCCACCGCCAAAGTCAATCTGCGTACTCTCCGAAATGCCATAGACTTATACGCCACCCGCAATAGTGGTGTTGCACCTGGTTATTCAAATAATGACCCCTCTCAAGCGGTAGGATACAGAATGCTTAGCAACCATCTGCTTGGCGATTATTTTTATAGGTACCCTAAGAATCCTTTCAATGACAGCAGGACATTTTACTTGATTCAAAATAATGCAGATTTTCCAAGCGAAGCGATTACCGGAGATTTAACCTTCGGCTGGGTGTATAAAGCTGCAACCAAAACTATTCGATTAAACACGGCTGGTACGGATTCTTCGGGTGTTCGGTACTTTGACTATTGAAAATCATCTTGACATACAATCAATATTTGGGCATAATTAAGTTGTTATATGAAAGCAAATGAAAGTGAACTCGATGCTTTAACCATTCCAAAGCAGGAACGCATAACTTCAATCGATGCGTTCAGAGCTCTTTCTATTTTGATGCTGATATTTTTTAGTGTCGTGCACGATGGAACTTTTAATATAACAAACCTTCCGGCGTGGATGTGGCATGCCACCCCACCAAAAGGCATGACGATTGTTGACGTTGGTTGCCCCTTTTTTATCTTCATTATCGGTATGTGTATTCCGATTGCCATCAGCAGACGTCTCAATAAAAACAAATCTTACACACAAATGTGGGCTCACATACTTATACGAACCGCAAGTCTGATGATAATGGGTATATTGATGGGCAATTTGTGGCAGACGCGAAGTATTGCTCGTCCTATAGGGATGAGTATAAATGCGTGGGGTGTTTTGCTATTTGTCAGTTTTTTTCTTATTTGGAATCGATACCCAAAGTCTCAAGGATTGAAACGCACAGTCTTTGTATCCATGCGTACTTTCGGAATTGTCCTGCTTACATACCTTGTAGCTATTTTTCGTATTCCTAAAGGGGAAGGATTGGGTTGGCTTGAATTTGGCTCGTGGGGCTTCTGGTCATGGTGGATATTAGGAATCCTTGGTTGGTCCTATCTAATTTCATGTATTATCTACTTTATTTTCCGAAGACATACCGAAGGTATAATGGCTTGTCTTGGATTACTTATCCTCATCTATATTGGCGATGTCGCAGGAATTTTTAGTCGTTTCCATTTCCTCAACAGCATTAGGCACTATGTACCCTTTTATGCGTTGCTTGGAACCTGGCCCTCTATATCCACAGCTGGCGTTATTGTAGGTATGCTCTACATCGACGATTCTCCCGTCCAGACACCTCGAAAACGCCTTATATGGATTCTCTCCTTTGGAGCAGGCTTGTTTGTAGCCGGCTATCTCCTATCCCCGCTTTTTGGCATCTCCAGCGGCGAAGGCAGAGCAACTCCAACGTGGGCTTTGTATTGTTCAGCTATAAGTTGCGTTGTCTTTGCTTGCTTTTATTTGTTAATGGATATATGGGGGAAAAAGCGGTGGATTAAATTTCTACTTCCTATTGCGGCAAATCCGCTACTGATATACCTGCTGAGCCGAATGATTCATCCGCTATTCGGTCTGCTGCGCATCAACTTTATAAATAATTATTTCAATTCCGGAATGGCAGGCGTCCTGAGGACAATCGTACTTTGTGTACTTTTAATATTACTTACAAGATGGCTGGTTACTCGTTGCCGGGTTACATTGCGACTTTAAGGCCACATCTTTAGTGCACAAAAAGCACAGTAAGCACCATAGAGTCACACCTAATCCGAATCTAAGATAACCGCATATGACGCATAGAAATCAACTTGTAAGAAATCCACGGGTTTGTTACACTTGTTGTTTTAGGAAGAATGATGCAAGAATGTCTCTCGAAAAAAAGCTGGAAAGCCTGGTTGATTTTAGGGGTCGGCTTATCGCTGCTTGTTGTAATCGTACTTTTGCTTCGCTTATCGATAGTTACTGACCATTTTTATCATGCTTTGGTTAAGGACCCGCCTCGAACAATACCCGCAGGAAATAACATCGTATCCCCCGCAGATGGTCTTGTGCTTTATGTTAAAAGAATAGAAAACGGTGTTGTACCCGAAGTTGTTAAAAAGGGCGTTGCTATACCTCTTGATGAATTGATTAAAGATGAGCCTTCCGAGGTGATGGAAGAAGGGTATTTAATAGGTATCTATATGAACGTAGAGACCGTGCACATTACGCGTGTGCCGGTAGATGGTGTTTATACGAAACAGATAGTCTTCAACGGCCCGCATATGTCTATGTCTAAGTTGGAGAAGAACGTAATTTTGACATCGATGGTGCCCGGGTTAGTAACCGTCAAGAAATTATTAGGCTTGGCTCCTTATTCTATTGAAAAGGATGGCGATTATATTCTCAAAAGTGCCCGCGAGACCTCCGTGTTCAAAGATACTCGTGATACTTTCGTATATGTCATTCGCATCGCTGACTATTGGGTTGGAAATATACTGACATGGATAGAGCAGGGCAAGGAAGTTAAAAAAGGGGAGAAACTCGGGACGATAACGTGGGGCTCACAGGTTGATATTTGTTTTGAGCATAGCCCCGAAATGAAAATTAATGTGAAAGTAGGAGATTACGTTTATGCAGGCGAAACGATTCTGGCCTCCTACTAAACATAAATTACTCTACGCCAATATTATCGTTTACGGTGCGGTAATTATTCTTGCATTGGCATTCGGCAGCGAACTGATATGGAGCCAGAAGACGTTGCGCGCTTACCTTTTAAATAGCAACATCCCCCCGACAGCGGATAAAGAATTGGTCTGGAAAGCTACTGCATACCTTAGCGCAGGCAAAGATGTTAAGATTCTTCAGGACATTCTCGAACAGGCCTTGCAAATAGAGCCCTATAGCGAGGCACGACTTTTGCTTGGAATTTGTTATTTAAAGCAGGGTGACCAGGATAACATGCTTGCTTACTATGCTAAATATCGTTCGATAAACCCCTCTGTTATTAATCTATATACGGATGCGAACAGAGTATTAATAGAAAAAGGAGACCTCGAAGCAGCTAACCAATTGCTTGAAGAGGGTATCGCGCATTTCAGTCGACGAGTCGAACTTTATAAGCCGCATTATAACCCAGAGGTACAAAAAGAATTCAATACCAAAGCATTGAACATTCATAAAAAATCAGAAGAAGCATTGAAAATTCTCAAAAAGCTGCAAGAGCAGTTAAGGGATTTAAAATAGCCTCGTAATGTTTTTAGGGACCGGAGAAATCTATGTTTTGTGATGGTGATGCAGTAAATTCGGTTGCAGGTAAACAAGGGTCTGCTGGCAACAGTGGCCGTATCAATATATTAACGATTTTGGCATTGCTTTCAGGATGCTGCGGTTTAGCCTATGAAGTTCTCTACGTAAGGGCATTGACCGCAATTCTTGGTGACATGTTTTATGTGCATGCCGCTTTGTTAAGTACCTTTCTGATAGGTATCGGTCTTGGTGCCAAGTTAGCACACAGATGGCTTCGCTGGCTTTGGGTGTTTGAAATTCTGACAGGTCTATACGCATTAGGGCTACCAATTCTATCAGGATGGTTTTCAGAACAACCGGTAATGACTCCGATTACTTCCAGTGCTTCGCTTACCGTTTTTGCAACTATGTGTTTTATATCGATACCCAGCTTGCTTATAGGATTCAGCATTCCGTTATTCAGTGCATACATAAAGGCATACAGCCCTGAACGGCTGAGCTTCCAATTAATTTACAAGGCATACAACCTCGGTGCATTTTTGAGCATTTTAAGTGTCGAGCTTATTTTAATAAAGTTATTAGGTATCAGCACATCCCTTGCGGTGATAGGAGCGGTTAACATTTTCAACGGGATTATTCTGATTTTGATGAGATTGTCGATTCCTCGCCGACCAACCATAGCGCAAAGAAGCTTTCCTAAAACTACCGTTGCTGCACTCGCATTAGCAAGTATGGGCAGTGCTATTTTCCAGATGTTCTTCCTTAAACTTTCTTATCTGGTGTTCTATCCACATCGTGAGAATTTTGCCATTGGTCTGGCTATCACTATGCTGGGAATATTTCTTGGTGCATCGTTGGCAACAAAGCTGCGAATTCGTTTTGAGACTTTTTTATTAACTGCGGCAGTTCTAATAGGTCTGATATATGTAAGTTACATGCCTATCCTGCGAGCTTTCGAAGCAACGATTCCATTGGCGAGAAATCACGAACTTCTCATACTCCTTCATAAGTTTATTTTCGGCTGTATTTTTGCACTCGGACCCATGATAGCTTTCGGCGCATTGATTCCTTCTTTGATGTACAGTGAGAACGAAGTCGCCGGAGAATCAGGCTATCTGCTGATGGTCTCAAGTTTTGCCAACGCGACAGGATATTTGATATACGCTTCAATCGGACACCCGCTAATGACCAATGCTGTTCTTTTAGCCAGCATTGTAGGTGTCATGCTTGTAGGAAGTTTGTTGGCAACAAAGCTGCGATTGTCAAAGGTCTGCGGGGCCTTGGCTGTGTGCAGCATTACTCTGGCGATACTTCTAATATTCCAATGGGAAGACCGTAATTTCTACTTAGCTCATTGGGCAAATAAGCTCCAACCTGAGGATAAGGTGACAATTTTTAAAAGCGGTGCCGAAAGCGCCACTTTAGTCCATACTAACAGGGTATTTAAAAGTGAGTCTGAAGCTAAGTTAGTTCTAGAACAGAAGACCGAAAAAATATGGGAAGAAATGTGGATTTCCTATAACGGTCATCCGAGCATCACTATCCAGAGCAACGGTATTATCGAATTCGCAGAGATAGCAGTTGGCGTAATTCCCGCCCTTGCCGCTCCCAGTCTCGATAGAGCACTTGTTATTGGTTTAGGTACAGGCATCACCGCTGGTGCGACCTGCCATATCTTCAATGCTACCGATGTGGTCGAAATCAATAACGCCTTTTACAAAATGATGCCCTTTCTTAGCTATGCGAATTTTGATATCGAGCACAATCAGCGGGCGACTCTTCATCTGACCGATGGCCGCGCCTTTTTGGTAGGAAAAGACGGAGTCTATGACGCTATTATCAATACGGTTTCCGCTCCGACGTATTTTTCTGCTGCCAAAATTTACACATTGGATTTCTATGCCCTGGTCAAAAAATCTCTCAAGCCCAATGGCATATTCTGTACATGGCTATCACCCGCAAATATGTCAGAAGAAGGGATATTGACCATTCTCTCCGCATTACAACACAATTTTCGTTACTGCGAAATACGCCTGTTAAGAGGAAACTACTATTTATTGACATGTTCAAACCAACCCATTCGCCCACGTAGGCAATTCAGCGACCTGCTCCCCAGCGAACACCACTTAGTCAAACAATTACAACTTGGTTTATCGGGTTTCGATCTCGATGAGTTCTTTGTTGATACCAGATTGAGTGACAACATATTCGACCACTTTGTTTCAAAAGTTACGAAAGAAAATACCGATGACCATCCTGTCCTTGAATTTATGGTAGTTCGCGATTATCAATTAGGGACGATGGGAAGCGACCCGTTCCTTTACCAACAATCTTCATTCAACATAGAGCCTGTTCGACAACATGAGTTAAAAAACGCCGCAAGATTCGCTCGCAGAGTAGGCGTTTTTTATCGGCTGGGAAGTGGTTATCTCGATAGCTTCAAGGCGGTTATATCGAGCGACCCTAACGTTGCATCCGAGTTCTTTCTTCTGACAGCAGGATATAATATAGAACGAGATAACTTTGATGAAGCCAACAAGCACCTTTCTGTGGCACTTAAGATTAAACCTAACTTTGCGGAGGCACATAATAAGCTTGGCGAGGTACTCGTATTGCGCGGCAACACTAATGGCGCAATCAAACACTTTAATCTAGCGATAGAAATCAGGTCAGATTTTGCTGAGGCGTACAATAACTTAGGCCACGTACTTATATCACAGGATAAATTTAACGAAGCTGTTGGTCATTTTCGTCAGGCATTAAAAGCAGACCCAAGTTTTATTCAGACGTATAACAACTTAGGTAACGCATTGGCATCACAGGGCAAAGCCGAAGACGCCATTAAAGTTTTCCAAAAAGCCCTTGCATATAACGAGCAGTCCGACTCAAAAAACAACATGGCAGACATTCATCTTAGCTTAGGAATAGTTTTGAAAAAATCCAATAATACCCAGCAGGCCGAAGAAGAATTTATTAAGGCCAAAGAAGAATATCGCAATGAAATATCTGAGAACCGCAATTCAGTTAAATTGGTTGTTGGTTTGGCTAAGTCTTTGCAGGAAACGAACAATTTAAACGAAGCAACCAAGTATTTTCAGCAAGCTGTAACCATGAGTCCAGGAAATGTAGAAAATCATCTTGCGCTAGCGCAGGTGCTTGTTGCACAGGAACGTTATGATGAAGCAACGAAGGTTCTGGAAAAAGGTAAAATATCTATATTGCAAGCCGGAAATGAAAAGGGCTTCGACGAACTGGAAAAACACCTCGAGCTTATTGAGTCGAAGAAATCGGAAGCTACAAAATAGTTTTTTTCTTATGGGGCAACTTTCTCGAATATCAAAGCTGCTTGACGACCATGACTATTTTCCATGTCTTTTGACAATTTAAAATTTGGGTGTTCGGGTGTATGGACGGTATAGTCAGGGAACCCTGTCCAGTCAACGTACCAAGTGCTACCCTTATCATCTATTTTGCCGATGAATATATTCGTACTCTTGCCTTCCAGGACCTGGTTGGTCATCTCCATACGCAAATGCTTTATGAAAATTTTTACCGTTAATTCCCGGCTGGACGGGTCATAACTAACCATCCATTTACCCGGTTCAAATACACCTTGGCCTCCCTGTGCAAGCGGTATTTTAGTAATCTGACCGGGCTTTATCCTCATTCTGCCAAGGCTAATTACCACTGACGAGATTGTTCCATCAGGCTCGAAAACAAATTCCCAATTGTCATTATTCGCCCTCCAGGTGCCGACAAGAAACTCTGGAAATCCGGTGCCATCTTCAATGATTACTTCGACGGGGTTTTCTATCTTGGTAGTATCTTGGCAACCACTAAAGGCCAATACAACAAATGTACAACACAAAAATATTAATACTCGAATCACAAACGTTACCCCTGAATTTTAAATATTCGTTAATCATTGTTGGCGATAAGGTTGTTTTGCTCTAAACAATTTCAATCGTTCCTCGATTTGCGTAGCTGATTTACTCCATTTTACGGAAAACGATAGAGCAAGGGCATTTTCCGCAGTTTTAACCGCCTCGTCGAACTGACCTGTTGCAGCATAGGCAATTGCCAATGAATCCAACAGTATCGCATTTTTATAATCAGTTAGTTCACAAGCCCGCGCAGCAAGCTTGAGCGCTTCATCTGGCTCATAAAAACCTGCATCCGGATACGATGCTTTAACCCGGGCTAATCTACTAAGCACATCGGGCCAATTTGGTTTAAGCTGCAAGGCCGCATTCCAATAATAGATAGCCTTTTCGAAATCATCCTGCCTGTTAAAATAAACAGCCATTTTGTGGTGCAGTTCCGGCTGATTTGGTTTTCTCTTTAAGTCCTCCAGCCAACGAACGATGGTATCTTCGACTCTCTTTTTTTGAGCGAGTGTCTGAGTTAGAATATCTTTGGCTTCTTTTGAATCGGGGTTTAACTTAATTGCCTGATTGAGATGTGCAACAGCCTTACCAAAACGTCCTTGCTCAAACAGAATCAAGCCCATCATGATATGTGCCTGAGGCATATTGGGATTTAACTTTAAAGTCTCCTTGCAGTATTTAATGGCTTCGGTTAACTTGCTCTGTTTTTTGTAAGCACCCGCCAAACCAAAGTTCGTTTTTACGTTATATGGATTGTAGACTAGCGCTTTATTGTAATGCTTGATGGCCTGCTCAATCTTGCCCTGTTTAACTAAAACTGTCCCGATATTGATATGAGCAGTAATGTAGCTGGGTTTTATTTGCATAACATTGGCATCATCCGGTTCGGCATCTTCGTTTTCCAAGCATTTAGAAAAATAGGTTAATATCGCCTCGTCATCCTGTTCGAGAACCGCTAATTTTCCTAACTCGAAAATCGCCCATTGCATATCAGGCCAATTTTCCAACATCTTAAGATATACTTTCTTGGACTTGCCATACTTTTTTTCCGCCTTAAATGTCGTTGCTTTTTGAACATAACCACAAATTTGTGTTAACTCGTCAGGGTCGAGTTTGATTTTGCCAAATTTTATATTTTCATCTACCGTCCCACTTGCTATATAACCCAGCGATTCCAAGCGGGCTCTGGTTTGGTCGTCAAGAATTGCTGTACTATCCGCAATCGCTTTAATACCACCATGTTCCAAAGCCAATTTTATCCGGTCCTGCATAGCTCGGCATTTGTCCGGATGCTCGTCCGCAAGATTTTTGATTTCAAGCGGGTCTTCGGTCAGGTCATATAACTGTGGTTTTGATGAATGGATGTATTTGTAGCGATTGCCTACCATACCAAGCAAAGGTCCTAAGTCGAATTTGGTAGAGATAAGAGATTCACAATACAAAAATCTGTCTTTTTCCTTCTCTTTAGGTTTTTCACTTAAAAAGTATCCAGAGAGGTCTTCGCCCTGAACAACAGCGGGTGCATCAATATCTAAAAATCCACAAACGGTCGGAACTATATCCACAAGTCCAACTACATCATTTATTACAATTCCTTTTGGCCCGTTGGGTACTTTCATAACAAGAGGCACATGAACAGTAGCGTGGTAAATTAAAAAACTATGCGTCTTTTCAGAATGGTCTTTGAGTCCTTCACCATGGTCGGCGGTAATAATCAGAAGTGTAGAGTCATATAGATTAAGTTTTTTTAGCTTTTCAATAACCTTGCCAATATGAAGGTCGGTATAAGTTATCTCACTATCATAGTGGCTCTTTGTCAAAGGCGGAGTAAGGAATCTGTGTTTTTCATAAGGAGCATGGACATCAAAATAATGCAGAAAAAGAAAGAACCTTTGGTCGCTATTTTCATCCAGCCATTGATTTGCCCGTTGAGTTACTTCGCTGGCTTTTCGCTCATTATAAAAAACACTTGTTTTATCTTTCTTTTCTCCCAGGTCATCGTCGTAAGTATCGAACCCCTGGTCGAGACCAAACTGTGAATCCAGTACAAAGGCACCGATGAACGCCGCGGTTGTAAAGCCGTTTTCCTTTAATATTTCAGCAAGAGTAACATTAGAACCGGCTAATCGATAAGTATTGTTGTCACGCACCTTGTGATAGGGTGGCGTAGTACCCGTTAGCATTGAACTATGAGAAGGCAGAGTAATAGGTACAGGAGCAATAGCATGGTTGAACAAGATTCCGCCTTCGGCTACAGCATCAATATTCGGACTGGTCTTTCGGGAATAGCCGTAACAACTGAGATGGTCGGCACGGAGGGTATCGATACTGACAAGAATAACGTTGCGTACACCTTCGAGGGAAATGTTAGCCCGAGGCACATTGCGAAGGCTAATAGCAGCCTGATTTACGTTTTTTAGGGACCAGTTTCTCCGCGGGAAAACATAAGACAAACACCAGACGGCAATAAGAACAACTATTGCCAGCAAGATGTATCTTTTCCAGGGAAAAGGTCTCCTGTTTTTTGGTATCTCAGTCATTAAAACCTCTGGGTTTATTTACTAAATAACCATACTGCCGGTTCAGTATAACCAAATCAATAAGTTTTTTCAAGCCATGCGACTAATCTCGTAAAATAAAAAAGAAGCACCCCGATAAATCGGGATGCCTCTTTAATAACTACTTTATGGTTCTTGCACCAAACGTCTTATTTTTTGCGACGCAGGAACAATCCACCAAGACCGAGCAATGCGATTGTCATCGGTTCTGGAAGAACTTCCAGAGTACCGAGAGTTGCCGAACCAGCGCTAACGTCATAGACTGTGAAAACATCGCCAACATTACCGCTATACTGTACGGTAAACCAATCCATGGCATCTATAGCGTCAGTCGCGGGACTTGAATCCAAGGTGATAAAGTCAAAACCGGAGTAGTTGGTTGCAACATTCTGATATACATTGATCGAAGCCAATGCACCACCAGCATCGCCACCAGTACCATCAGCCAAAATTACGCCTGGTCCTGAAACATCTGTAGGACCACCTGCACCGGCACCACCCAAATTGTAGAGGCCGTAACTTAGTGATACTGCGTTTTTGCCTACAATCGTCAGAGTCGTACCCGAAAGCTGAAGCTCTATATCCGTCAAGGCGGCAGAAGCTGACGAAGCTAAAACAAGAACTAACATCAAAACTAATAACTTCTTCATAACATCCTCCTTCTAAATGGCTACCCTTTAAAAAACTTTTCTACACAAAAAGCTCTAAGCAGCCAATTTCATCATAATTAATAAACACAATAAAGCACATCAGGTATTAAACCTGAGTTACTCATTACAGTTGGGGTCAGGCATCGGGCTGTCAGTCCAAAAACCGATAAAGACATCAAGGTCCTCGTAACCGACTCTAAAAGTACCCTTACCAATGGTCTCTGAACTGTGGGTAAAGTCAGAGGCCATAACATTTACATCTGAGCCTCCATCGGTCCAGCCATCAATAAATATCCCAAGGTCCACGTAACCAACATGGAATGTACCCTTACCAATGGTCTCTGTTGAGCCACTCGCATCACCGTGACACTGTCTGTCATAACACCAACTATCAGGCGAACCAACAGCTCGCCATTCAGTCAGGTCCGGGCCAATATAGCACTCACAACTGACGGTCACAGCACCTGGTACTGTGTTTACTGTCGGGTCCTGACTCGGATCCTCCAGTACAACACCACCACGAGCAGTGTTTTCTGCAATATTTACCGTAGCAGAAGTTTCGCTAGGGCAAAGACCCAGAGTAAGTATACAGAGTGTACCACTATTTCCCGGAGCATTGGCATCAACATAAAGTGAGCCCATCTCGATTGTAATACCGCTTGTTCCAAGACCACCCAAAGCACCTGGGTCATCAGACGGAGCTACGGGACTACATGCATCGTTGATTGAGCCGTCGCTGGTATTGACATCAATGTTTCCCGGAAAAATACCATAACCTTTGTTAACGCTGTCACACTCGCCGGTATTGTAATCAGATATACCTTCGATTGTACCTGCAGTGACTGTGATGTCTAATCCGAACGCTCTTACGAGGTTCGGCTCACTACTGGCAACATACGTAATGGCAACTTGGTTTGTACTGCCAATTTGTGTCGCAGTAATTGTCACAGTCGCTAACGCCGGAACGGAAATCAGAAGTACTGCCAATAAAAAAGCAATCTTTCTCATAACACATCCTTCCTTTCTTCTCTTCCGTTAATTTCCACAGAGTTCACTAAAACCCTGCACTATCTTGATTCCTAAATTACAAGTTTTCTGCTAACTTTCCAAAACACAACTTGACTATATTAGTTCCATTAAACTGGTGCTTAAATTCCGGAACATAACATACCAAGCTATTTAGAAAATAGCAGACCAGAAAAAAGTGTCAACTTTTCCGCTCCTCCGTCCCTCCTTTCTCGCCTTTCAGCGAAAACGTGCGGTAAAACATCTACGCACAGTGTTACTTTACCTTGGTGAAGGTTGAACGTAGGATACCATAAGCGAATGTCTAAATCAAGTAAAAAATCTACGAAAAACGGGGGAAAATCAAAAATTAGAGCAATATCCTATAAAAACCAGTTTTCGGTTTTAACTTGTGTGTTAATGGGGGAAAAACTATATCCTGTTTTTTGGCATATTAATCGCGGGTAAGAACATACAAATTTCGGCTGTTTTTAACACTGACAAGCGACCAAATTTGACCGTAAAAGAACCCATTTCTACCGAATAAGCACCGTGTTTTACCGCAAAAGAGCTAATTTTCACCGAAAGCGCCCCTATAAGTACTCTGTTTTACCGCGTTTTACCGTAAAAAAGTGAAGAATCACCCGTTAAAACTGGTAGCATTGAAATCGAAAAAATAAATTTTTCTGTGATTTTGCGTCTCTTTTTGCATTTTTGTCGGGTTTTTGTTACCTTGCTTGGCGTGTATGCGCTTTTAAAAGGACGGTTAATATTTGTCAGGCTCACTTTGCTGGCGGCTGCTTTAATTCTGGTTGTCATAGGTATTGCAGCTATCTATGCAGTGGAGCATTCCGCGGATATTGCAGCAGCGGGGCAGGCCAGCAATTCGGCCAACTTATGGAAAAAGCAGGTGGTCTTTGCTGCGATTGGTATTGCCGGTTTCATAGCAGTCAACCTAATTAACTACCGGCGATTCGGAGCGTTGAGTGGTTGGCTATATACCCTTGTGCTGCTGCTGCTGGGTGTGTTATTACTCGACAGGTTCATAGATATCCCATTTGTCCCTGTTATTAACGCTACCCGCCGATGGTTAAGAATCGGGACAAGCGGCACCTTTATACAGCTCCAGCCCTCCGAGTTCTGCAAGCTGGCGTACATTCTTGCTTTGGCATGGTATCTTCGATACCGTAGTAACTATCGTAATTTCACCGCACTTATAGGACCTTTCGTTTTAACACTGCTGCCAATGGTTCTGATACTTCTTGAGCCGGATTTAGGGACGGTACTTTTAATGATGCCGATTCTATTTACGATGCTGTTTGTGGCAGGTGCGAAAGTTAAACATCTGTTAATAATAATCCTCATGGCAGTGCTGATAAGTCCTCTGTTGTGGTTCAATATGAAAGATTATCAGCGAACAAGAATAAGCAGCGTTTTATTGCAGCACAAGTGGGTTCGCCAAAAAGTCGAGCAAAGCCCAACGCTGGGCAGAATTCTGGTCGGTAAAAATAACGAATTTACCACCCTTGAAAAGCAATGGGAAAACGATTGGGGTTATCATTTAATAAGGTCCAAATACGCCGTGGCTTCCGGCGGGAAAAGCGGGTACGGTTTTTGCAAAGGCCCCTTCATTAAATACAACTTTCTGCCCGAAAGACACAATGACTTTATATTCGCCATTATCGCCCACCAAGGAGGATTTACAGGCTGCCTGGTGGTGCTGGGTCTTTATGTGATAATTTTCTGGTGCGGCTTGGAAATTGCCAGCAACAATACTGACCCATTCGGTAGATTGTTGGCAGTTGGTATAGTGGCAATGTTTGCCGTCGAGGTTATCACTAATATAAGTATGACAATAGGGCTTATGCCGATAACAGGTTTGACTTTACCGCTGGTAAGCTATGGCGGTTCAAGCCTGCTGGTCAGTATGATATCTTTGGGTCTGTTGAATAACATCGGACGGTGTCGGCCTTTCGGTCAGATACGCAAACCACCCAAGTAAAGTCTGAATTCATTGCAAAAAACCGCTGTTACTATTATAAATAGTCACTAAATGATAAAGGGCTTTAGACAAATCGCTTCTATTACAACGGTCAGCAGAATTTTCGGGCTGATACGGGATGTGGCATTCGCTCATTTCTTCGGGGCCGGTTGGCTGATGGCAGCGTGGATAGCAGGTTTCAAGGTACCAAATCTCGCGAGAAGATTGTTTGGCGAAGGAGCGGCTTCGGCATCATTCATACCGGTTTACACCGAACAGCTTCACAAAGACCAAGAGCAGGCAAAGCGATTAGTAAATACTGTAGTAACGGTTTTGTTTGTTGTTCTCGCGGCAATAGTTCTGGTTGGGGAGTTATTGATTTGGGGTTATCAGGCTATCTTCGAAATCAAGGCCGGCGTTCATCTTGGGCTTGTGTTGTGTTCCATAATGCTGCCATATATGATATTTGTTTGTCTGGTGGCGATTTTGGCGGGCACCCTTAATGTTCACAGGCACTTTGCTATGCCCGCAGCCGCACCGATTGTGCTAAACATATTTATTATTGCCAGTCTCCTGTTGACCGGATGGGTATTTAAAATCCCTGCGGAACAGCAGGTATTCTATGTTGCTGTTGCGGTTATTATCGCAGGATTGACGCAAATAGCGATTCAGGTTCCACCATTAAAAGCAAACGGGGTTTCAATCAGACCGGCATGGGACATTCGCTGCGAAGCGTTTAAAAAAATCCTGTTACTAATGGGGCCCATGATACTTGGTCTTACCGTCACACAAATTAATACGCTCGCAGATGATGTTATCGCGTTTTGTTTTATGTCGGAAAGTGGACGCCCGCTAAGCTACGGAGCGGTGCCTTACCTTTATTACGCACAGAGACTTTATCAGTTTCCTTTGGGTGTTTTGGGAATATCGCTGGCGACAGCAATTTTCCCCGTGATGAGTTCCGATGCAGCAAAGAAAGATTTCGAGGCACTTAGTAAAACCATTGCACGTGGAATAAAGGCGTCTGTGTTTGTTGCTGTGCCTGCAACTGCCGGGTTATTTTTGGTAGCTAAACCATTAATCTCAGCCGTGTTCGAACATGGTGAATTTACCGCGAATGACACGTCAATGGTAGCCTGGACTCTTTGTTTTTACGCAATTGGATTGACCGGTTTCTTTTCGCAACAGATTGTCACTCGCGCTTTTTATTCTATGCAGGACTCGAAGGTGCCCGCCAAAAGCGCCGTGGTAGCAGTGGTGGTTAATATAATTTTAAATTTAATACTGATATGGTTCATGGGAATCGCGGGTCTGGCACTATCGACGGCGCTTTGTTCTTACCTGCAGGTTTGCATTCTTATTCGTGTTCTTCGTAAGCGATTCAATCATCCAATATTGTCGGGATTGACTGTAACATTAATAAAGACGGTTGCCGCAACGCTCGTTATGGGACTGGTCGGTGTTGGAATCACAATTGCGATGAGAAATTTACCCGGTGACAGGCTAACTAATATTTTGAGGTTAGCGGTGATTGTACCCTCGGCTGCGGGGGTGTATCTGCTGGCAGCAAAATTGCTTCGCATTGAGATGCTAACACTGTTTACCGGTCGTAGCCGCTAATTTGTTCATACGCCCGCACAAAGCAAAAAAACACTCGTAATGAAACTGTTATGGCGTTAATTGCGCAAAAAGCGGATAAACCGATAAAATAACACCATATCAACTACCATTATCCCTAAAGCAAATCGGATATTTGCCCGAAAAATACATTAACGGACGTTTTTTTAGGTTGACCGGAGAAACAAATGCTTAGGAGCAGTCTTTTCTTAGTTTTTTCGCTACTTTTCTTGTCCCTATCGGTATGCGCCCAGGACACCCTCCATTTGCAATCTCAAAAAGATGCCGAAGGTTTAGAAGGTCCTCCGGACCGACTTTTTTCACCTTCCGTAGGCTTAAGATTTTATGAAACAGCCTACGAACTATCCAAAACCGGACAGTTCTCCAGTGCCAAGGCAAAGCAGGCATTGGCCTTTTTAAACTCCACACTGAAGCTGGACAGCCGAGCTAAATATGTTCTGCCGGATATGATTAAGGTTGCATCTTCTTACTTTGAACAAGACAACTCTAAGATGGTGCGTGCTCTGTTGACTGAGTATATGTTGGACCCATCCGCAGACCTCGAGTTGGCGAGAAAAGCTGTGGGGTATCAACTTGAGCAACTGAATTCCCGTGAGGAACGAGAGCAGCTTCTGGAAGAATTATTAAAAGATTTAGGCGATAGAAACGCCGGATTAAGTTCTGAATTGGCTACCCTGCTCGGCTTACTGAAATCGGAGAGGGCTGACACCGAATTTGCTCCGTCTCTTTTTATACGAGCTTACAACGATAACAAATACAATCGGCTGGCATTTGAAAAACTGCTTGAAATTATGCCTGAACAAATAGACCCGGCGACATACATGGAACACCTGAGATTGGTATTAGGCGAAAATCCGCTGGACATAGAAGCGGCATTGGTCCTTGCGCGATACGCCGAGTCCCTGCAGCTTTACGATACTGCTTCGGATGCTTACAGATACTGTGCCAATTTGTTCAAGTTTCTTTATCCATCACATGCTTTGCCGGATTCAATTTATCTGCCGTGGATGATTAGCAATTACAACACACAACGAAACCCATCCAGATGTCTACAGATAATTTCAGAACTGCGTACAGATGATTTCTTTGACCTCCGCGCCGAAGCTATTGCCGGAAAAGCAACAGCAAAAATTGGTGACAAAGAACGTGCCGACCAGACATTAAAAGCCGCTGAAGAAAAAGCTCTGCAGTTACTTGAACATAACAGTTCTTCGGGGAAGGTCACAGCCAAACAACTCGCATGGTTCTATTGCTTTGTAAAACCGGACAAGGACAAGGCGCTTAGTTGGTCCAACAAGGCCTATTCAGTCGACTCGAACTCAATAACATCGGCTGCCATTTTAGCTTATTCGTTTACCATGAACGAACAAATAGCCGAAGCCAATTCGATTATCAATAATTACGAGCATACCCAGATATCCGATTTGGCATTGGCCCGGATTCAAGTGGCGGAAGAACAAAAAGACCTGGCGATTGTGACTTTGAAATCTGCTATCGATAAGGAGCCGGGTTCGCTGGCTGCGGAATGGGCCAAAGAAACTTTAGTCAAGCTTGATTCACAGTATATCCCGCCGATTGACAAAGACCTTGTGTTAACGTCACTGAGGAGCAGCTTCGGGTGGGCAATAGTACCGCCCTTTGCTAATAATGGGAAATTAATCACAGTAGAATTCAGTGTTCGCGGCAGTAAATTTTCCTACGACAGCAAGTTCGGAGGTTCTCTTTCAATAACAAATAATTCTCCCGAGCCACTTGTTATTTCCGATGACGGTTTGTTTACAGGTTATATTCGAATAGATGCCAATGTCAGCGGCGATATAAATAGAAATATTCCGAACCTGGTATCGACTCGAATCAGGCCCACTTTGCCCGTGAAACCCGGACAAAGTGTTTTTGTTCCCATACAACTTGTAACTGGTGAATTTAAGCAGATATTGCTTACTTATCCTCAGGCATCTTTAGATATAGAATTTACCGTATACATTGACCCTGTAGCTACAGAGGATGGTACAGTAGTCAACCGCCTCCAGACTGTAGAGCCGACCAAAATATCTGTAAAGCGTCCCGGTGTTGAGCTAACCAGAAAATATCTCCAGAACCGGCTCAATTCGCTCGCAAAAGGACGACAGGGACAGAAAATCCAGACGGCACATCTATTCGTTGGTCTTTTGATGGAACAAAACGCGATGGCCAACCGCGAGCCAATGTATAAATTTACGTATGCCGACTGGATGCCGGTAATGTTGAAATCGGCATTGCTGCAACACCTTACTAATGATGATTGGGTAGCCAAGACCCACACTATGGCTTCTATGCTTTACCTGCCGCTGGACTACGATTTAATAGATGCGGTGTCGGAAAGTTTGGATGATACTAATTGGCCTGCCCGGATGATGGCTATTTTTCTGCTGTCCAAGAATCAAGGGGATAATTTCAAGACGGTTTTGGATTATACCGCTAAATATGACTCCAGTAAATTTGTCAGGGACATGGCAATTGCACTGGGCGGCAGCGACGGCCAAGCCGAAAAACCGGAAGGCTCACAACCCACAGAAACCCAAAGTGCGCTATCGCCTGGCAGCTAAAATCGGCGAAGGTCGCTTCATGTATCCATTGAATTTCCTGAAATTTATGTTGTAATCTCCTCGTAATCCTGTAATATCTCGTCCGTCTTTGTAATTTAGTAAATGTTAACTCATACTTTTGAAAGGGAAATGCAATGTCGGCTAAAGTAGACAAGGAAAAATGCACCGGTTGCGAATCCTGTGTGTCAGAATGTCCAAGCGAAGCTATAAGCATGGTTGAAGGCAAAGCAGTGATTGATGGCGATAGTTGTATCGATTGCGGTGTTTGCATCGATGCTTGTCCTGTTGAAGCAATCAGTATGGAATAGCTTTTCTGTTGGCCCCATCGTCTAGGTAGGTCTAGGACACCGGGTTTTCAACCCGGCAACAGGGGTTCGAATCCCCTTGGGGCTATTTAAATGTTCGAAGGCAGGTTAAACTTTCATGCCTGAGACGGCGGTCTCGAACGCCATCTTCCCGTCTACTATCCCCTGAATAACGGCACTGTATTTTCTACTCTTGAATTTTGTGATGTGACCGAGCAGATACAGTCTTTGCCCTGGTACGACGGGGCTGCGAAACTTGGCATAATCAATACTGGCAAAGCCAATGAAACCCTCCACCTCGTAAACCCTTTTCACGAAAAAGCTCAACAATTGTGCGGCACACTCTACCATTATTACACCGGGCATAAGCGGGCGAGAAGGAATGTGACCACGAATCCAGAATTCATTTTCGGTCACGTCCTTATAGCCCAAAACCAAACGCGGTTCCTTGTCATACCAAATAATACCATCAAGATGCTGCATTTCGAATCGTTGAGGGTTCTCCTTGCCAATGTCTTCCTTATCGAAGACAAGTGGTGCTTTAAGGTCTATCTGAGATAAATCAAATAATAATGATGGCGGCATTGTCCAGCCCCGACAGAAAATAACTTACACACCGATAACGCCGATACCAAGATTGGTATCAGCGAACCAAGTGCGCACTATTACGATGCAAACCTCAACCGAAAGACATAGATATTCAGTGTTTTTAAACTATCTATGCCTGTTTAGTCAGTCGACCTTATTTCGAGGATGCGATTACGAACCGTTTGAGCGGCTTGCTTTACCTGCTGCATTTGTTTGCGAACGCGAGTTCCTGCAGCTTTGTTACCGCCTTCGGCTTTGTTCATATCAGCTTCAATTTCGGCAACTAATACTTTTAGAGCTTCATACTCTTGCATTAAAGTAATCCTCCAAAATTGGGTTAAAATCGATAGAAACTTAACCCCCCGTAGGAGTTTTGTCAAAGGAAAATGCCCTTTTTTATGGCAAAAAACCAATATTTATTTTTGGGTATTTTTGCTTCTTTGCGGAACTTTCGGCAAATCAGGCACACAGCAGGCCTTTTCGGGTTGCCGGCAGGATATGTAACCAAACGCTAACTTCTTTTTAATAAGGCAGTTATGTCGTCAGTTTTATGGTCAGTTCCGCAATTCTCCGGCCTCGTTGCCGGCACTGCTGGCGGACTCTATCGTCTGGTTTTCCTATTGAAACCGGGCCGTAATGGTCGCCCTTCGGGTCGCCGTGGACAATAAAACCTGCGATAAGCATTACCTCTATAATGCCCATAATTGTAGTTTCGTTGCCGCCGCCAATATTTGCCGCACTGGAAAAAGCCGCTCCAACTTTCCCATCGAATTTGCCGTGACTGCCTACCCACTCATCGAACATCTGTTTGATGGGACCAGCCATATGACCGTAATAAGTCGGCGAGCCGACAACTATCGCATCATACGCGAGCAAATCCTCAGCGTTTCCTGCCTTATCAACAGAAACACATTTGGTCGGTAAGCCGGACTCGCTCATCGATTTGGCAATAATTTCAGCCATCTCTTTGGTATTGCCGCTTCGTGAATAATAAATCACTATCCCCTTTGCCATCTTTGGCCCCTTTCTATTCGACTTATTCCTTTGAGCTGTCATTGCGAGCATAGCGAAGCAATCTCATAACTGCTCATAAAGGTCATGCCATCCTTTGTTAATGTTGTTTATTAACTCCTCTTTATTTTTTCGTGACCCTGCTTTGATTTGTTTCTCCCGTCGGATAGCGCTGGTACAATCCCCAAACACTTCATAATAAACAAGTTTGACCACGTTATATTTCTTCGTAAATCCTTCCACAAGTTTTTCCTTATGCTCATATATTCGTCTTTTGATATCATTTGTCATCCCCGTATACAAAACTGTGTTTCTTTTATTGGCCATTATGTAAACATAGAACTGCCTTGTATCCATTAGCCTATTTACCCAATACAACAAACGAGATTGCCGCGCCCTGTTTCACAGGCCTCGCAATGACACAGAGCAATATCTTATTATACTATTAATGAAGATTTAGCCAGTATTGCTGATGATTTATTCTTTCTCAATCAACAACATCTGTGTATCTAAAATCATTAAATGCAAGCTTTGTTTTACCTAACAAGTCTTTACGCATTTCAACAGCAATATTGCCTACCGCTTCCCGCCCTTTTTCAGGATCTATATCATTCCCTCCTCTTGAATCCACAACAAGTTGCACCATTTTATTTATCGCTTTCACTACATCATCAGAAGAATATAGCCAAGATTTGTACTGCTCTTCAAAAAATTTCCTTTTGAGCTCAGGTGAGGTAGTTCTGCCAACAAAACCCTGGAGGAGAATCAGCAAATTAGAATATTTCTCTTCTTTAAACTTTAATATCGCCTCACTTCTCTTGGATTTAATCGTAAAGTAGTAAGTCAAATAAGAGCTTATCACAGCCGTAATTATTGGGATTAAAACCAATAAAACATACTTAATTTCCATGTTATATCTACCTTACAAAAATAACTATAACTGGCATTTATTCTTTCTCACCCTCATTTTTGGGATTTATTTTTTTAGCAGGATTTTTTCTTCACTAAAGCCATCCGGCATCTCAATATCAAAAACCTGCCTGTCTATTTCTTCGTTAACTTTTGCGTCCAATAGTTTTATTTGATAAATATCTTCTTCCGTAGAGGCAGCTATTATTTTGGTTGGCAAGTATAAAGTTTTATCAATCCAGAAATCAATCGACGTGTAATCATCTTTATAGATTGAATCTGGTTTTGTTTTCAAATGAAGCTGAATAAAATCTGCGGGCTCGGCTTGCTCGACTAACGTTATATCAAATTCATTTTTTAATTCATCGGTTTTGGTGAATCCGATTATCGGCAAATTTCTTTTGACCAATTCGAATGCATCTACAGGTTCGTTCACATCGGCCAATTGATGCTTTTTGACCGTTTTGATTTGATGGTCGATATGTGTAAGCCAGGCGCCATCGAAAATATACTGCTCGATATATTGCTGCTGTTTCTCGTCGTCCTGTTGGAGTATTTGAAAATTTATTCTCAGTTTCGATTTTTGCCCGTTTCTTTGATAATACAAAACACCTTTTCGCAAAGTCTGCGATTCAAACAACGGCTGACTGAAAAGATATTCGATTTGACATTGATAGGATTTGAGCCGAGAGGTTTGCCGGTTCAAATTTTTTAAAACATCATCAAGCGAATTGATGTCTGTGGCCTGCTGTGGAACAGGCAAGGGCTTAGTGTTCTTTGTCTCTGCGCAGCCACCACCAGTTATCGTCAGTAGAATCAAAACAGTTTTTATTATCATCTCTTTATTCATTGCGATGCCTTATTGCATTGCTCAATAATTTGAAGTATCTGGTCTATTGTTTCAATACAAAAATCCGCATGGTCGGTAAATTCCGCGGAAATTTCACTGTTTACCAGCAGTACGGCAACGGCACCAGCTTTTTTCGCACAGACCAAATCGAAGAGATAATCGCCCACCAGCAGCGTTTCGGCTGGGTCAACTTTGAATTGTTTACATATATGCAGCACACCGAAGGCGTCGGGCTTGGCTGGCCCATCGTCTCTGCCGATGACGGCGTCGAATTCCAAGCCGTGCTTTTCGGCTACAGCCAAGGCGTTATCTTTCTTGTTACGCGTCAATACGCCAATACTAATGCCGGCTTGGCGAAGCGCTGAAAGTGTTTGCCTTGCGCCTGAATTAAGCGTCGATTCTTTTACGGCTTGCTGTTCGTGGAAGTGGAGAATTTCTTCGGCTCGCTGACGTTGTTGGGCATTCATTTTCTGCATGGTCTCAAGAATCAGCCCATTAGTTTTGTCCATGCCTATCTCTTCGCGTATAGCATCGAAATCAAAGTAGGGCTGAGTTATAGTGCCATCCAAGTCAAATATCACAGCTTTAATTGGCATAGAATATCTGTATGTCCCCTGAATATCTTAATTAAACGTTACGATACTTTCTTTTGAAGCAGCTCGATAAAGTATCTGGTTGCCTGGCCAAAAATTCTGTCTTTTCGAATAACTATTCCGGTCGGTCGTGTAAATTTTTCATTCGAGAATTCAACCGCCTTTAACGTACCGGCAGCAAGTTCCTGAGTAACGGTGGTTTTCGGCAAGATGCTTATTCCCGAGTTAATCTCGATTGCCCGCTTTGTGGTTTCTACGTTATCAAATTCCATCACCGGCTGAACCATTACGCTATACCTATGCAAAATACTATCTATCCACACCCGCGTAGGAACATTTGCCGCAAAGTTGATGAATTTTTCAAATTGTATTTTATGAATATCAATTAGTGTTTCGTTTGCCAGAGGATGCTTGGGGCTGCAGACTAATACCAGCGGCTCATCTTCAAAATCGTATACTTCAAGTCTTTTGTCTTTTCTCGGCACAGCAACGAGGCCGATATCAAAATCACCGGCTAAAATCGACTCGTAAATTTTGTCGGCACTAAAATACTCGATGTGAACATTAACATCCGGATAGTTGACCATAAACTTTTTAACATAGGCCGCCAAAGTATGCATTCCTATGCTGTAAATCGCAGCAACGTTTATCCTGCTCACCGCCGACAAATTCAAGGTGTTTAATTCGCTTTTGAACTGTTCGTATCTGTCGAGTATCTCTCTTGCAGCCTGATACAGCAGATGGCCCTCTCTTGTGAGTTCAATAGGTCTTTTTTTGCGGTTGACTAACTGACACTTATGACTAAGCTCCAATTGTGCGAGTTGCTGGGAAATCGCTGATTGGCTCAAGAGATTCTTATCTGCAGTCTTTGAAAAGCTCTTTAGCTCGACTAAATCGCAAAATATTTTTAGTGTTTCTATATGCATTATTAGCGTTCCTTATGTTTCATATTACCATTAATACCTTGTATTAGCTTCGACAAACAGTATATAACTATATCTGATTTACTTATTGATTTCAAGCGGATTATAATACAAACTTGTTATTAATGCAACTTATTATAAGCAAAAGAAAATAAAAATTTCAACTTTTTAATGATGGAGGTGCAAAAGTGGCTGGTAACAAAATTACACAACAAGTTTTTGAACAGGTTACGAAACGTAACTCAGGTGAAGTTGAATTCCTGCAGGCGGTAAAGGAAGTTCTGGACAGCCTGGGACCTGTGCTCGATAAGAATCCTAAGTATGTAGACGCAAAGATTCTCGAACGTATCGTCGAGCCGGAAAGACAGATAATGTTTAGAGTTCCCTGGCAGGATGACAAGGGCGAAATCCATGTCAACCGTGGTTTCCGCTTTGAATTCAACAGTGCGCTTGGCCCTTACAAGGGCGGGCTGAGATTTCATCCCACAGCCAACGCAAGCATTTTGAAGTTCCTCGGATTCGAGCAGGTCTTCAAGAACGCGCTTACGACCTTGCCGATGGGTGGAGGCAAAGGTGGTTGCGATTTCGACCCCAAGGGTAAAAGTGACAATGAAGTAATGCGTTTTTGTCAGAGCTTCATGACCGAGCTGTGCAAACACATCGGCCCTAATACCGACGTGCCAGCAGGTGACATTGGTGTCGGCGGACGCGAGATTGGTTTCATGTTCGGCCAGTACAAACGCATCCGCAATGAGTTCACCGGCGTTTTGACCGGTAAAGCATTGAACTGGGGCGGCTCACTCATTCGCACGGAAGCAACCGGATACGGAGCTGTATACTTTGCCGATGAAATGCTGAAGACTCGCAACGAAAACTTCAAAGGTAAAATCTGTACCGTTTCGGGTTCTGGAAACGTAGCCCAGTACACGGTAGAAAAACTTAATCAACTCGGTGCAAAAGCCGTAAGTCTTTCTGACTCTGCCGGCTCAATTCATGACCCGGATGGCATTGATGCCGAGAAGCTCGCATTTGTTCTGGAACTGAAGAACGTGCGTCGCGGCCGCATCAAAGAGTATGCTGACAAGTTCGGTGTCGAATACCGTGCAGGCAAAAAGCCCTGGGATATCAAATGTGATTGTGCATTCCCGAGTGCGACTCAAAACGAGATTGACGGTAACGATGCGAAAACATTGCTTGATAACGGCTGTTATGTTATTTCGGAAGGCGCCAACATGCCGAGTACTCCCGAAGCCGTCGAGCAGTTCATCGCCAAGAAGATTCTTTACGGACCCGGCAAAGCCGCAAATGCCGGTGGCGTAGCAACTTCCGGTCTGGAAATGTCACAGAACTCGCTGCGTCTGTCATGGACACGCGAGGAAGTCGACGAAAAACTGCATAACATCATGATTGCTATTCACCAGCAGTGTTTCGATGCAGCTAAAGAATACGGTCAGCCAGGTAACTTGGTAGCAGGTGCAAATATCGCCGGTTTCGTCAAAGTAGCCGACGCTATGCTCGACCAAGGTCTTGTATAAAACCGGATATTAAATTCAACTCCCAAAAGGGCGATTGGCAACGGTCGCCCTTTTTTATTGCCTGATTCCAAAAGTGCCATTACAATTGCCTGCAATGAAAAAAGATGTGGATACAACCAAAATCGTCCAGCAGCATTGCGAGATGGATAATTTCTTTACCGGCGGTTTCACTATCAAAGGGGCTCATGCCGAGCAAACGCAAGCAGAACCTGACGAATCCGCAGTTGAAGCTGCAGCCGAACTTGAAAAAATCGCTGAGGAAGTTCGCCAGTGCCGTAAATGCGAATTAGGGTCGTCACGAACTAACGCGGTTCCGGGTGAGGTCAATCCTAATGCTCAAATTGTTTTTGTGGGCGAGGGACCCGGTGCCGATGAAGACGCACAGGGACGGCCTTTCGTCGGAAGGGCGGGCAAACTGTTAGACAAAATAATTGAAGCATGCGGATTAAAACGCAGTGACGTTTTTATCTGCAACATTCTCAAATGCCGTCCGCCGGGAAATCGCGACCCAAAACCGGATGAAATAATAAACTGCTTGCCTTATCTTCAAAGGCAACTCGAAACAATAAATCCAGAAATCATTGTTGCTCTCGGCGCACATGCAGCCAAAACTTTACTGGATACCAACAAACCGATAGGGCAGTTACGCGGACAATTCCACGAATACTATACCGGCATGGGCCGACCGCCAATAAAACTTATGCCAACCTATCATCCTGCATATCTTTTGCGAAATTACTCACAAGATAATCGCAAAAGGGTTTGGGAAGATATGAAGAAAGTACTTGAAGAACTCGGCTTACCAATCCCAAAGCGGAACAAAAAATAGCCCCTTTTTCAGCCCAAAAATCAAGCGTAGAAATGTAACTACAGCCCTATAAACAGATTATGTATCTCCGCAATATTCTTTAGTCCAAAAGTGTATTTCTGGGCCAAAATCAATGCTTGCAATAAAAAAAAACGTTTTCCCCTGAATTTTTTCATTTTTTCTATTGACTTTATCGTGTAATCTAATATATCCTCTAAGTTAGTTCTACATGTAAAAAGCGACGGTAGGGTGACGTTGCGAAGAACGAGGAGGAACACAAGTAGTGAAGCGGAGGAGTATATCAGTCGCAATGTGTGCGGCGTTTCTGGTGCTGGCTCTATCGGCCAGTCCTCTCCAGGCAGCTTTTGTATATCAATTCGAAATTTTTACAGACAATGGCGGCTACAATGATGACCCCGGCGTAGATGTTTTCATGGAAGTCTTCAATGGAGAAGGTATCGCCTCTTTTAAATTCTTTAACGACAGCACTATCACCAGTTCTATAACAAACATATACTTCGATGACGGTTCGCTTTTGGGTATTGACACGATAACAAATTCCGCAGGGGTATCCTTTAGCAAGGACGGACCTGCGAACATACCCGGAGCCGATCTTTTGGAGCCGGATTTTGTAGCAGATAGGGAATTTAATATTGGAGCTGACCCGCCTCCTTATCACAACGGAGTGAACAACCCTCCTCCGGATGAGTGGGTTCAGGTTACTTTCAATCTGATTAATGGCGGCACGATTGATGATGTCATTGATGAATTAAATAGTGGTGCGTTGCGTGTTGGCATCCACATTCAGGGATTCGAAGATGGTTCAAGCGAATCTGCTGTTGCTGTCCCCGAGCCGGCTTCGATATTTATGCTTGGCTTGGGCGTTTTTGCTCTACGCAAAAAACGCTTAAATTGAGCGCCAGCCTTGGTCACGAAATTAAAGCCCTTAAACCCCTCCACCATACCCCTTTTTTGTTGCCGCTCGTCAGAAAAAACAGGTTGAACCTTCATGTACACCTTTTTTTCGTTTCTAAATCCCATATAAGCAGTCAGTTTCCTGTTATAAGCCAATCTGATAAGCAAAATTACAGGGTCGAATTTGCGCCATTTTACCTAAATTCGCTATTTTATCGGAGAAAGAGAGTGAAATTGACCTGTAAGCAAGTTTACCCTTGACTTTATTGCAAATATTAGTACAATAATAGGGTTTGAAGGAGTGGCAGGTGAAAAGAATGAATGTGTGTCCGAAGCGCCGAGCTTGCATTTTAGATTTTCCCGCTTACCGTTTGGAAAAAAATGTAATTTCGGTACTGGTTACGAAAGGTATTAGAACTGAGCGGTCTCGTTTCAGTTGCACTTCTAATTCAAATCAAATAACTCGAAACCAAAGCTGTTAATAGCTTTGGTTTTTTATTTTGCGTTCACGGAAGAGAGAGGCTAACCAAATAGACTGGGTGTACACCCGGTCTATCTGGTTGTTCCCGTTTACAAGGATGTGCGGAAGAAGTGCGCATACTGTGCGGATAAAAAGAGTAAAACTTTTCATGAATTGCCGGAGGAGGCAGGAATGAATAGGGAATTAGCAGAAATACAAATGCTGATATTTGTGTTTGCGCTGATTCTTTCGTTTCATGCTCAGGCAATGGTGTTTATCAACGAGGTGTTCCTCAATCCGCCTGTTACTGACTCAGATTATGAATTCATTGAACTGATGGGAACACCGGGTAGGAAACTGGATGGCTACGCAATAGCGACACTCAACGGCGCCGAGGACACGGTTTATCCACTTGGAAGCATTCCCCCCGTTCCCCCCGAGCCGAATACGGTTCCTGAAATCGATGAATTTTTCAGTCTTGATGGGTTAACTCTCGGCAACAACGGTCTTCTGGTACTTTTGATGAAGACTCCGAGCCTTTACGTTTATCCTGACTTATACGGTGCTGGGCGAATGTCCGATTCTAATTGGTTTGTCCGTGGCGGGTGCTGGAATGGTGGACTCGATACCCCTGGTAGTATCAAGGACGATGGCTCGACTACGATTTTTCTGGTTCGCAATCGGCCCGGCGTAACCGAGGCCGACCCGTGCAACCCGGCGGGACTGCTCTGGGGCAAAGAGATTCTTCACGATGCC
>JAGLSU010000158.1 GCA_023135935.1 Planctomycetota bacterium | reverse complement strand
TCAGTCCTTTTTCGGTAGACTTTTTACTTGTCTTCACTGATTTTGCCATGGAATAGGTTATTTTAGCACTATAATGGTCTTGAGTCAATGGTAAGGGGGCAGAAAGGGGTCTAAGCAGGAGTTTTTTTGCTAATTATGGGACATAACAGTCGATTAACAAGGAAGTTAAACAAATATAGGTTAGTGATATTATATTTCAGAGAGTACTTGTTAATATTATTAAAATTGAACATAAAATCAGGAGGACTAATAATACAGCCTAAGACGGGTGCTATGGATATGCAAGAGCCCAGTGTTTTTGTGAATTCTTGACTGTAAGGCAATTAAGGCTTTATTTATATCTATACGGGTATGTTGTCATCGACTTGGTGTAAGTTACAGTCTCCTGAAATTGTTTTAGCTGTTGGAGATTTTCAACTTCCATCCATCCCTCTCCAGTAGGGTCCTTTGGATATAGATAGACCATCTTTCCGTACTTCTTTACGAAGATTCGGCTTGAATTATCTATTATGAAAATCGGTGCCCCTCTTTTTGTATAGAGAGCCGGTATAGCAAGGATAGCCCATTGCTTTTCGTAATCAAGTTCACTGATTTTGCCATCTTCGGCTACCCTGTGATGTAGGTTGACGAAGAAGTAGTTGTCTTTGGGTCTATAGGGACCGACGGCAAAGGAAAGTTCTCTTGAGATAAGGTCAATTAGCACAGGGTCATCGTTAGCATTGATAGTAGTCCAAAGATGTGTGAAGTATTCGGCATAGACTTTTTTGCCATCTTTATTCCAATCGGTTTGTTTGTATATTTCCTGAGCCTGCGCAATAATCTGAAGGTTTTTAAATGTATTTAGACCATCAGTCCTCAGTTGTTCTGTAGTTAATGGGGGTGGCCAATTATAACGATTGAACCATTGATTTGCGGCCCAGAGAAAATCTAATGTTACAATGATGGTAAAGACGACGCCTACAGCAGTAATTTTTTTGTTTTGTGCAGCTTTATCCATTAGAGATACCTTCATTTTTATATTCGACCACGAAAGGACAATCGGGGTCAGGGTTATTAAAATCACCAGTGACATATTCGGAGACGGCATGGCAGCCGCCTTTACAGATATCGAGATAATCACAATCGCAACACGGTTGCGGTGCGTTCTGTACCCAGGTTTTTATTTTTTCGAAACATTTGCTTCGATTCTCCGCGGAAGACAGGTCGAAAACGGAAAGTCCAGAAGTATTTAAGAATGAGCATCCGCTGACGGAGCCATCGCTTCTTATACCTAACAGGACGTTGCCCGCTTCGCATCCGTAAGTAGCTATGGCTTCGAGTATTCTTCGGGGCGGTTTGTGATAGCAGAGCATTGGTATGAATGAGCAATCTATTTTCGCGGTAATGTCGTGTTTTTTGGAGAGGTCTGCCAACATGGGAGTAAGGGCGATATTTTGTTCATAGGTTGTTTTCTTTTTGTCGTATAGTTGTGCAGCACGGCCTGAAGGTTTGAATCTGAGGAACTCAATTTCATTTAGATTTTTCTTTTTAGCATATTCGAAAAGTTCGTCAATACCGTCGAAGTTTTCTCGTCCTATGACGCAATTGATTCCCGTGGGTACACCTGCTTCGACCAGCATGTCCATTGCCTTGTCGGCGGTTTCGAACATGTTGATGCCTCTGAAGACACCATATTTTTCACCAACTCCATCGAGTGAGATGTTAACTTGTCCAAAGACTTTCATTTTCTTCGCGATTTCGGGAGTCACTTTCGCCCCTGATATAGTCAGATTCGGTACGAGGCCTTTTTGTCGAGCGTATTCGGAAATTTCGAATAAGTCGTGGCGTTCGAGTGCTTCTCCCCCGCCGAGTGCGATGTGAAAAACATTTATTTCCGCAAGGACGTCGAGTGCACGTTTAAAGGATTTTGTGTCGAGTTCATGTTCATCCTTTTGGCCGGCTTGCATGTAACAATGCGGGCATTTAGCGGAGCATTTGTTTGTGATTGCAAAGTGAACTTCGGTTGGTGCGGAAAGAATACCGACCGATTCGTCTTCGGTATTCCAAAGCGGCGATTCTTCCAAGTCGAGTTCTCTCATATATTCCCTGTCGACGAAGGCCAGGAACGGAGGTTTTTGGCTGGCAATTATCCCTCCGAAATTTTCGAATCGGTATTTCATATTTTCTTTTTGTTTAACTTCGTTAGCCATATTAATGTTTGTGTTCTTCTTTAGATTCAGTAAACGGACAATGTTCTTCAACCCACGCCATGAAATAACGGTCAGTAATATTTCCGATGTTGAGGTCGGGATGGGCCTTCGGGTTTGTCAGGATATATGGTTCGAGGTCATACTGCCTGAAATATATACTTGCTTTTGGGTAGTACGAAAGTCCTTTTGCCTGAGAGTTTAATACACCTTTGTTGTCGCAAAATCGCATATAGAAAACAGTAAGCAACGCGGCACAGAGTAACAGGCCGAAAATAGCATTTAGGATTGAGGCTGAGTATTTACATTTTAGCCGGCTGGTAGCAATTGCAAATATGAAGACGCCCACAACCATGAGAAGAGTGTACCTAAAGAGATGCCCTGCTATGCGTGAACCCGGACTGGTAAGTTTAGCGCCCATGAATGTAGGTATTTCGGCACCGACCTGGAGCGCTATCTTATCAGAAGTTTGAAATCCTCGTGTGAGAGCTACATAAGCCAAACAGAAGATTACGGTCCATAAAAGCAGTACGATGATACCTACGGTAATATGTTTGGCTTGCAACCATTGCCAAGGGCGTGATGCGTAGAAAGCCCCAGCGGTGACAATCAATAAAACCCCTATGGTGCCCCAAGAAACTTTGTTGGTGATAGAACGAATCCACTTGCCTTTAGCCTGCCTTGCCTTACCCATAACAGGCAGAAAGAAATTCACCGCAGGTTTCAACTGCTGGGCCTGATTGAAGAATTTAGTTGCCTTGCCATGCTCCTTTATGGCTGTGTAACCACTGCCAATATAATAGTGTACTTCCGAGAGTCTGTAGTATTGAGGATAGTTATCAACGAGGGAAAGTAATTGAGTAATTTGTTCTTTCGTATCCTCGACATTTTGTTTCCTACTTGAGAAAACGCGTAATTTTTTAAGAATTTCATCCTGCGGGGCATATTTAACGGTCAGGTTTTTAAAACGTAAGATTTCTGCTTGAGCGAAAGCTTTTGCCGGATTATCAGCAGGCAAGTTTGTCTTTAGGATACGTCCGTAGAACCTTAAGGCGCTTTTAGTATCACCGACGAATTTTGCGTAGAACTGCGCAAGCGTTTTCATAGCTTGTGCCCGCTGTAAGTCGGTAAGTGATTCGTTTCCAACAGCTTTGTTTAGTATGTCCCTTGCCTGGCCGTATTGAGCCATATCAATTAAGGCCTGGGCTTCGGATGCGGGGTCGAAACTATTAGCATATGCACAGGCAGTCAAGACGAACAGTAAAGTTACTATGATTTTCTTGTTCATTGTTCTGTCACCTCCGATTGTTGTTTGGTGTCATCTTTCTTTGGAGATTTTTTTAAGAAAGCAGCGAAGATGACTCCAGAGACAGCTCCGAAGGCAGTGGCCAAACCGAATATAGCGGCGGGCAATGCGAAGACTATGGAGCCCATGGAACTTGAATTCGGGTTGTAACCGTGTTTAACGCGTAATATTTTACCTTTCATTATATCCACCTCAAATTGTAAATTATCATTAGTGCCATAGCTGCAAAAAGCAATACAAAGGCCAGTTTGACCGTCGCTATGTGCTTTCTGAAGAACTTGGCCATGTGTTCGGAGTTAACACCTAAAATCGCTAATATGAATACCACAACGAGCGGAAGTATAAAAGCAACATTATATACAAACAAGTAAAATATGGCCGCAACGCGATGTTGCGGTTCTGAAATCATTGTGACTATCGGTATATAAACCTGTCCGGTGCATGTCAGTTCCATGCCAGCAATAACCACCCCCAAGACGAACGAGGCACTGACCATAGCAAGATTGTTTTTTGCAAAGTTTCTGATTTTTTCACGAATACGTTCTTTTAAGAACTTAGGCAGCTGCAACGTAACGTCGGTAACATTGCCCTTCAGGCAACGAAGGAAATCAACAAGTGAAAATCCACAAAGAGCTACCACTATAGATAAAAGTATTACGTTTACGACTTTCGCGAATGTTTGTTCTCTTAGTATAACCCTCGCGAAATTGAAAAATACAAGGCCTATAGCAAAATATGTGATGAAGACGGCGATTGTAAAAATTCCGCCGGTACAAATCATTTGTTTTCGTTTTGCGCCAACGAGACTGAGATAGGAAATTAAGAATATAATAGTGGTGAAGGCGCATGGATTTACGCCGTCGATAAGGCCAGCTGAGGCAACAAGAGCGTATGTCAACGAATTGAAGGTCTGTTCTTTGATTGTTTTCGTGTCATGGAGCTGTTTGAACGGTGTGATGGTTTGCTGTTGGTACTGCAGAGGGTTCTTGAGGAAAGCGGTAATTTGCTTCGGGAGCAATTCTCCTATTTCTCCTTCACCGCCGAGGACAGAACGGCCAATGAAAACGGTTGGTATATCGGTGCCCTGCCGTCCAAATTCGGCCCCGACACTTAGGAGCAAGTCATAGGTTCCCTCAATGCCAAGGTCGAAGTAAGAGATGTCGAATGCGACTTCATTTTGCTTTGCCAAAGCAGGTAATTCGATTTTAAGTAATCGCCGACAATAGCTGCAATCATATGAGAACAGATATAGGGGGATAACGGGATTGTCGGCTTGATTGTTTATTGAGATTTGTTTGCTGAGACGTTTCGAGAGGCGCTCGATTCGTTCCGCGGAATCGGTGTCCTGCGCACGCGGTGTCAGGGTGATGCTGTCAAGAACGGTGCCGTCATCGGCAATTGCACGGATGGTCATCATATTGGAATTGATATCGATACGACAAAAATGGTATCTCTGTGCTTCGGCTTGTGACGGGAAGTTAAGGTCCTTTTTCATCCATAGCAGTTCGGCACCAGCGCCGCCGGATATGATGTATGTGATGCCGTTGCTATTAGAACGTTCGTACATGTGCCAACTTGCGAAGACGACGTCGACTTTGTACTTTTCGAAAATCGGCACCCATACTCGTTGGAGTATTTCGGAAGACCTTCCTCTTGAAATGTAGACGGGGTCATGGATGAAGACTATTCTGAAAGGCGCTTTTTGCACTTGTTCTTTCGCGAGTTCCGACTCGAGCCATTTAAGTTGAGGGCTTTGCGCATCGATTTGCTGTTTCGACTGCGTTCCCCGGGTATCCCATGCGTTCAAGGCAAAGAACTGTATACCGCCCCACTCGAATTTGTAGAAGCCGTCTTTGAGCTTCGGGAAGAATTCGGCGACTATTCCTTTTCCGTCGGCATAGTCATTGTCGCCCATAACGGGATAAATTGCGGAGCTTCTTAGAAGTTCGGATTCGACCTGGAAGAATTCCTGCCAGAGTTCAAGTTTTTCGCCATCATCGACCATGTCACCAAGTACCAGGCAAAAAGCTGGTTCATGAAGGACGGCTTGGTCAATAACATCTTTGTGATGGCGAGTAGTTTGGGTATCGCCGGGCCGCGGGTCGCCGTAGACGGCAAAAGAGAATGATTCTCCAGAACGACAGGCGGTTCTTATCTGATAAGTGTAATCATTTTCGGGGGTTCGAATTTGGTTTTCGCCACATATTACCTGGTAGTCATATGCCATGCCGGGCTGAAGTCCGGTTATTTTTATGAAGTGAGATTTACTCGCACCTTCAGATGTGAATTGTTTTTTTCCATCGGCATCGGAGACTATAACTTTGGCTGAGAGGGATTTATTCAGTCGGAAAGCTACGGTGGCGGAGTCGGTAGTGACATCGAGCAGATATGGACCCGCAATGAAGGCGTCGGGGTTGCTGCTTCCATAGGCAGAAACACTAAATATTATGAGCATCATGACGAAATATTTCAGCAGTTTCATTTAGTACTCCCATCAGAGGCAAGAAGCGAGGAGACTTTATCTCTGAGCTGCTTTGCTATAGAGGGGCTATAACCTTCTCTAACAAAACTTATATTTTGTGACTGGTCGATGATGAAGGTTGTTGGGAAGAATGGTGCTTTGTACAACTGAGAAACTTTTGCTTGTTCATCGAGCAGGACAGGGTAATTAAGTCCGAGGTTTTTTGTAATAGTCTTGAGGTCACTGATGTTTTCGGGGTCGGAGCATGCGGCAACGACGACAAGATTTTCAGAGCCGGGGATATCGGAGAAGGTTTTCAAATCGACTAATTCCTGTTTGCAAGTAGTGCACCAAGTGGCCCAGAAGGTAAGTACGACAACTTTACCTCGGTGTTGATTAAGGTAGAAACGACCGTGGGTTAAGGTGTCGAGACGAAAGTCTTTTGCGGGCTGGCCGGGTTTTAACGTATTGGTTGAGTCCGTACAACTACCCAAAAAAGCAATTATGCAACATGCTAAGATTACACAACAAAACGGCTTCATCTTTTT
>JAGLSU010000157.1 GCA_023135935.1 Planctomycetota bacterium | reverse complement strand
TCCAGCTGAGCTACGGGCGCAATAACTTCAAGTCGCCACAATATAGCAATTTTCCGAACAGGGTGTCAATGACTTTTAATATACGGGAAAAGATGTTACAATCCCTGAAGTCATTGTTTTGTTGGAAGAGCTGCATGGGAACAACATTAAAAAAAAGGCACATTTTTTTAATTTATGCGATGCTGGCTTTGGTTACTTTTGTCGCGTTTGAACCAGTTCGGCACAGCGAGTTTGTTAACTATGATGATGACGATTATGTGACGGCAAACCCGCAAGTTAAAAGCGGAATAACAATCGAAGGCATCAAATGGGCCTTTACGACAGAACACGCCAATAACTGGCATCCGTTGACGTGGCTGAGCCATATGCTTGATTGTGAGATTTTTGGTTTACGTCCCGGTTGGCACCACCTTGTCAATTTGCTGTTTCATATCATAAATACCCTGCTGCTATTCTACATCTTACAAAGTTCGACGCATTCACTTTGGCCGAGCGCGTTTGTGGCTGCGGCTTTTGCACTTCATCCGTTGCATGTAGAGTCGGTTGCGTGGATATCCGAGCGTAAAGATATGCTAAGCGGATTGTTTTGGTTGTTGACGATTGCCGCTTACATTCGATACACCAAGTGCCCTTCCATTGTCCGTTATTTTCCGGTTTTACTGTTTCTGGCTTTTGGTCTTATGTCCAAACCAATGGTTGTGACATTGCCATTCGTACTTTTGCTTCTGGACTATTGGCCATTGGAAAGACTGCAAGAACTCGAGGTAAGAACAGTGCGCCGTCTGGTGGTGGAAAAACTTCCCATGTTTTTTCTCATAGCGGCTTCAAGCGTAATTACTTTACTTGGTGAAGCAGTATTATCACACGAAGTTATTCTACTGAAAGACCGTATCTTCAATGCGATTATTTCTTACATGGTCTACATAGAAAAGATGATATGGCCCAGCCGTTTAGCGATATTCTATCCCCACGGTCTGGATTCCATATCTATTTGGCGTACAACATCTGCTGCACTGTTACTGGCAGCGATATCTATATGGATATTCTGCTTAGCCAAAACCCGCAAATATGTCCTTGTCGGATGGTTTATGTTTATCGGCATGCTTGTTCCTGTAATCGGGCTGGTGCAGGTTGGCTCGCAAGCCCTGGCCGACAGATACAGTTATCTTCCTTTGATTGGACTTTTCATTATGATTGCCTGGGGCGCTACCGAATTTACTGCCAAGTGGCGTTATCGAAAAGTGACACTGATGGCATCGTCACTAATAGTACTTTTTTTAATGCTGGTTTGTACGCGTATGCAGGTTCGGCACTGGCGCAACAATTTCACTCTGTTTAGTCATGCACTTTCAGTAACAGAGAATAATTACATCATGCACAATAACCTTGGGACTTTTCTGCTTGAAAATAACCGGCCAGATGAAGCACTTGCACACTTTAATGAAGCTCTGCGAATCAATCCGAAATATGTAAGCGCCCATACAAATGCCGGTACTGTGATTTTGAAGCAGAGGAAATTTAATGAAGCTATTGCACATTTTAATGAAGCGATAAGAATAGAACCAGATTTAGCAAAGGCTTACAACGAATTGGGGATAGCTTACGGGATGCAGGACAAATTAGAGTTGGCAATTGAAAATTTCAAGAAAGCTTTGGAACTTGAACCAAATTTAACTAAAACAAGTTTGAATCTGAGGATAGCACAAAAGATGCTGCTTGAGGGCAAAAGTGATACCGCAGATTAAAAATTACGGCCGGTCAATATCGGGAGAGAACCTGCCAAATTGGCACTGGAGGCTTTGGGGGCAAGAAGCCGTAAGTGCTTGTTTTAGTGAAAGTTAGGATTTTTTGCTTATTCAGGCACGGTTTTTGCTGATTATTGTTATAGAAGGCCAACGTATATAGCAATAAAAGGTTTAAGGGGTTATGTTATGAAGTTCGA
>JAGLSU010000156.1 GCA_023135935.1 Planctomycetota bacterium | reverse complement strand
ATACCTTGGCTAAAGACGAAAATCTCGGATTCTCCACCAAAGCAGTTCATTCCGGCGAAATACGCTATAACGAATACGGCGCAATCACCACACCTATTGTCCAGACCTCAACTTTCATCTTCAAAAACATCGAGGAAATCAAAAAGCTCGCTGCCGGTGCCGAAGGTCGCTTCGAATACGGCCGATACGGACATCCTACCCAACTCGCCGCAGAAGGAAAACTCGCCGCCCTCGAAAGTGCCGAAGACGCTGTACTCTTCTCTTCTGGAATGAGTGCCATAACCACTACACTTTTTACCCTGCTCGAAGCTGGCCAACATATCATTATCACCGACGATGCCTATAAACGAACTTTGGATTTCTGTAAAACTTGCCTCAAAAGATTCGATATCGAATGTACCGTCGTAAAAATGTGCGATTACGATGCAATTAAAAAAGCCATAAAACCCAACACTCGCCTCTTCTTCTCCGAGTCACCCACCAATCCGTACCTCAATATTATGGACCTCGAACGCTTAATGGATATCTTCAAAGGCACCGATATCCTCGTTATATCCGACAGCACCTTCGCCACACCATACAATCAGAAACCGCTCGATTACGGCATAGACCTCGTCATACACAGTGCCACAAAATATCTCGGCGGACACAATGACCTGCTCGCGGGCGTTGTTCTCGGCAAAAAGGAACTCATCGACCCAATCCGCGAATACCTGAAAATCACAGGCGGCGTAATAGACCCGCATTCTGCGTACCTGCTCATTCGGGGCCTGAAAACCTTTGGAATCCGCATGAAGCGGCTGAACGAAAATGGCCAACGCGTAGCGGAATTCCTCGAAACTCATCCAAAAGTAAAACGCGTCTATTATCCGGGCCTGCCCAGCCACCCCCACTACGATGTAGCCAAAAAACAAATGAACGGTTTCGGCAGCGTCGTCACATTCGAAGTCAAAGACGATGTCCAGTATGTCCTCGAATTTATGAGCCGCCTCAAAATCATCTGTATCGGACCGAGTTTAGGCGGTACTGAATCCCTTATCACTCACCCCGCAACCATCAGCTATTACAAACTCCCAAGAGATGAAAGATATGCCCTGGGTATTACAGATGGCCTGCTGCGATTCGCCGCCGGCATCGAGAACGCTCCGGACATCATCGCAGACATTAACCAGGCATTGGGATAAAAACAACCCTTTCCTTTTACACCTTGACTTCACCAGCAAAAACATAGAAAATAGCACCCATGAAAATTTTAGATTTGCCACAGTTTCAACGTTTTCGTGATGATCGATTTGTGAAGGTATTGCGCCATAAAAGCACAAAACAAGATTTGTGGATGCTCTACAGACGTAACAAATTTAATCTGTACCAAAACGAGCAATCTTGGGACGTTTTTGGCAAAGCTAATTATATAATTAGTTTCATCGCGGAGCGACATAAATATGCGAAGTTTGTCGGAGTGTGGGAAGTTATCAATAAAAGGAAAAGACTAAACAGCAAAGGTTTTCAATATAGAACTAAACAGATATCTGGCTTTGAAGAATTATCTGAACGGCTAATAGTTAAATGGGGTGATGGCGCCAGATCGTGGGCGCAGTGGCTCCATAGCAAAGGAAATAAAGAAATTGTAGAAATTTTACCGCCTAACTATGTCATGGATTTCCCAGGCTATTATGATTTCACTTTAACATATGATGACCTTGAGAGAATGATAGACAACCCGGATTCAAACCGTGAATGGCAAAGAATGCTCTCCTCAATTAGCGGGATTTACATTATTCTAGACACTAAGTCAGGAAAACAATATGTAGGAAGCGCATATGGCAGGGGCGGCATTTGGTCAAGGTGGCGGAGTTATCTTAAATCACCATCTGGCGGTAACAAATTATTAAAAAAGTTGCTCCGAAACAAGCCAAAGAGGCATCGGCATTTTCAGTTTTCAATCCTACGAGTACTTGAGCCGGGTGTTACAAAGGGGGAAGTGCTTTCTCAAGAAGTGTGTGCTAAGAAGAAACTAGGAAGTAAAGCATTTGGATTAAATAGCAATTAGCTTAACACCAACTAAATTCATTGGGGCAAACTATGGAACTAATTCGTTTTTATTGTAATCCGATAACAAAACCTTCCGTCGAACTTGTCGATACAGAGGCACATCATTTACTCAATGTTCGTCGATTAAAAACCGGCGATAAAGTCGAACTGTTCGATGGGCAAGGCACTTTGGCGACTGCTGCGATAACCGAAACAAAACACAAAATAGTCACCTTGGAAATCGAAAACCTGAAAAAAACTAAAAAAACCTACCCCCAAATAATTATAGCTGTCTCAATACCAAAAGGCGAACGCTTCGACCTGACCATCACCAAATGCACCGAATTGGGTATCGACAGAATAACCCCCATAATCTTCGAACGCACTGTAAAGCAATCCAAAAACCCCAAGGCTGTCTCCCGCTGGCAAAAACTGACCATCGCCGCAGCCAAACAATCCCGAAATCTCTTCCTGCCAAAAATCGATGAACCAATAAATCTATCTGATGCTATCGAAATGCTCAAAAAAAACCACCCGAATGCGAAACTTCTCCTCGGAAGCCCCGACTCCAAAGCACCTTCACTTATAAACCAATCATTCGGCGACACCGACATCATAGCCGTCATCGGCCCGGAAGGGGGCCTGACCGAAAATGAACTGACCCTGTTAAAAAATCAAAAAGCCGAATCCGTCCGCCTCACCGATACCATCCTCCGCGTCGAAACAGCCGCAATCGCTTTCGCCGCAATCCTCGCTGCCAAACGCATTTGACATCCTGCTGAAACTCGCTTATATTGAAAAAATGAACCCCGTAAACGAAAACTCCGAACTTTTTAAACATTGCCCAAAATGCGGTGCCCCCGAATTACAATTATTAAAAAACAAACTCTTCAAATGCTCCGCCTGTGACTTCGGATTCTACTTCAATACCGCCACAGCCGTCGGAGCCTTAATCACAAACGAAAAATCCGAACTGCTCGTCACCATCAGAGCTAAGCAACCCGCAAAAGGAACATGGGACCTGCCCGGCGGCTTCGTCGACCTCAATGAATCCGCCGAACAAGCTGTAAAACGTGAAATAAAAGAAGAACTCAACCTCGACATCACCTCCACTCAATACTTCTGTTCTGTCCCCAATATTTATAAATACAAAAATGTCACTTACCCGACCGTCGATTTCGCCTACTTCGCCAAAGTAAACGATTTCTCACAAATCAAAGCCCTCGATGATGTCGCCTCTTTCCTCTTCGTACCACCAGCCGAACTCGACCCAGAAAAATTCGGTCTTATCTCAGTAAAAAAAATAATCACAAACTACCTCGAAACCCTTGGATCCGCCGAAGGCGAAACCCTCAAATAAAAAAGGCCGGATAGCTCTCTACCCGACCTTTGAATTTCCACATTAACTTGCCGACTATTTCCTCAACTTAACCACCTCACTGCCCGCCAACAAAAACGCTCCCGTTGCGTATTCCATCGAATCTTCCTTCTTGATACTCCTCGGGTCGTGACCTACCAACTGCACCCAGCCGAGCTTGCCATTCTCATCAACCGCATCAACAAGCGCCTTCCACGATTTTTTAACTACGGCTAGATATTTACCTCTTTCGAGTATCCCCTCATTTATCCCCCAAGCCAACGCGTAGCAGAAAAATCCGCTCCCGCTCGTCTCGCCCGTCGGATACCATTGAGCCTCAAGCAAACTCGTCCGCCATAATCCATCCTTACCCTGCAACGATGCAATTTTCGCAGCCATCTCTTTAAAAAGCTTTATATATTTGCCTCTATCCGGATAATCCTTCGGCATATATTGCAAAACTCGAACCATCCCGCCCATTACCCAGCCGTTACCGCGCGACCAGAATATCTTCTTACCATGCGGCGAAAGCTTACCGTTCCCTCCCGGCCCGACCTTATAACGCTTGTCACGATAATACAAATGCTCATCCGTATCATACAAAAATTCCGTCGTATCCCACCACATCTCGTTCATAAAATCAAAATACTTCTGCTCGCCCGTCGCCACAGCTATTCGCGCCATTGCCGGCGGTGCCATAAATAACGCGTCACACCACCACCAGTCAACACGTCCCGCCTTCGGCTCTGCCATTATCTTATCGAACGTATCAACTATCGGCGCAATCATCTTCGGGTCCTTCTTTATAAAATAAATCTCCGCATAAGTCTGCCCGATACAATGGTCATCCGCATGACGCAATCGAGGTGCTGGCAGCCAACCTTCCTTCTCCGACAATTCAATCGCGGCGTTCAGATATTTCTCGTCGCCCGTCGTATAATACGTCGCCATCTCACCGGTAAAAAACGCCCCGCGTATCCACCCGTTATTTAATATCGGTTTCCACTTCCTGCCAACCAATGCCTTATCGGGAAAATTCGCCAGCTGCCAATCACAAACCTTCCGCATAACAGCAACAGTCTCTTCCCTGTCAAAAACCGGCTCGCCCACTTTGCATGCAACTTTCGTTCCCTCCGAACAACAACTCTGACAAAAGATACATGTCAAAACCCCAAGCAATAAAACGCGTTTCATGGCAACATTCCTTTCGAAAATTATTCAATCCTGGTCGTCAGGCAATTCCTTCGATTTATATTTCTTCCTGTAACGGCTAAGCGGCTTTTCCAACTCTCCGAGTCCTATCAATGTTATTATTGCGATAAATGTCCCCACTGCTGCAAGCAAATAAATCCCCGCTCCGCACGCCATACCGATACTCGCAACAACCCATATCGTCGCAGCTGTTGTCATACCGTGAACACCGCCTCTGTCCTGGATAATCGCACCCGCCCCCAGAAAACCAACGCCCGTAACAACTCCCGCTGCTATTCGAGTAAGCGAGTCAGCCGACCCCGCCGTCATTTGCCTCGATATCAAAGTAAAAATCGCTGCCCCGATACATATCAAAACATTCGTTCGTAAGCCCGCAGCCTTGCCCCGAAGTTCACGCTCAAGTCCGATAGCCGCACCGAAAACAACCGCTAATACTACCCTCAGCACATCCGACCACACCATCGCGTCACCTTTCGATTAATGCAAATTACGGAAACAAATATTTATGCTTTGGTGCATAGTATTTAGTTATTAAATCTCCTGTGACAGCGCAAGTTTATTGCAGGCTGATTGAATTAGTCCTACACAAATTGGCATTAAGATAAAAACACCGACCATGTTTGCATAAGGTATAAGAGCAAGGATGAGCGTGGTTATCATCAACGCCTTAGGTATTAGCTCGGGTTGATTTCTGAGTTTGTGTTGAAAGTTTATTCTGTCTACAAGACGAAGCCAAAATACAAAATACCAATAGATATTGAAGAATGGAATAAATAGGAAACCGATAGCTTTACCGGCAGAAAAGTCGTCATGTTTTATCAAAGGCAGCTTGGAGTGTTTCAGGCCCATGTAAATCGTTGTGAATAGCCCAAAAGTCAAAAAATGCAATATTACCACTACTGCAACAGGAAAAGTGGAAAAAAAGCCATGCCGCACAAGATCCTCTTTTTGGTCCTTTGGAATTTTATTAATGTTGAACATCGGAGCGTAAACATTTTGGAGCTGTAAAAGACTGAGGCGGTCAACAGTGGTCTCTGTTGTTTTCAATTCATTTCCCATTTTTCTCCCCTTAATTTTTAACTTTATATTTTTAATACTTTTATTTTATATCAAAAAATACACAAAGTACAATTTTATCTTTCAACCAAGCTCTCATCGACCTGCATGCCGAAATGCCTCCCGCCTTTTTCGACGTGCCCCAAAACCTTATCACCCACCTTTAGTTCCGTAATCGATATCGCTTCACCTTCCGGATTCATCAGCCGAATCGTCTCGGCGTTCTGCAAAACTAAACTTATCGGCATACCTTCCGCCTCCGCTTCGACAAGCATCATCGGCCGCTTCTCTATCTTATTTCTGCCCAAATATGCCGTCTGACTTCCACCTTTAAAATCCACAACCAAAACCTCATCGCCTGCCTTCAAGTCCGACAAATATTTCGTCTTACCACCCGGCCCCAATGTATAAGCATGAACAGCACCCGCATTAACACGGAAAGGCCGTGAAGCCACATATGGATTATCTATCGACTCCGAATGAACAAGGAAAAATCCCGATGCCGTATTACCTACCAGCATTCCTTCCCCCAGACCCATCTGAGTACAAGTATCAACGCAAGCCCTGTCACCCATTCCCAACTGCTTAATACCCGTTATCGATGCCGTCACTAATTCGATTCTTTCACTTATCCCGCCGATAAGTTCTGCGCATTTCTTAATCTCATTCACATCACTCGTTTTCAGCACAACTCCATCGACGCCTTTCTCCAGTATCTCCACCATCAACCTCGCCTGCTCACTCGTCGAAACCTGCACCATTATATTCTTTCCACGACGAGCCATAAGGTTCTCTATCGGAATAATCGTCCAGTCAAGCATCCGCAGAACTAACATCTTCTCCGTCGCCACTGCAGCCGCCTTATCCTCATCCGCCTTACCCGATATATCTATAAACTCAACGTCTTTACCCGGAACTATATCGCCGCCGGATTCAACCGTTTTTATCTTCCCGAACTCACGAACCGTCGCACTTTCCCCGTCCGGTATCAAAACCGCATCGGCGCCGCTCTCCAGTGCCGCTATAACTATTTCCTTCTCGTAAGGTATCGAACTGACCCACAATTTCTTCATCTATCTTATCCTTGTAATGTCTTTATCGCCTCTTCAACTCCCATACCTTCATGCACCATCTTACAAAGAGCACCTATCATTTTCTCGCACTTGGCATGTTGAAATGCGTTCCGCCCAATAGACAATCCCGTAGCTCCCGCTTCAAGTGCATCAGCCACCATCTGGAATATGTCCTTGTCACTATCCATCTTTTCTCCACCGGCAATAACTACCGGTACGGGACAACCACCTACGACCTCTTTAAAACTTTCAACGCTGCCGGTATATGGAACCTTAACGATATCGGCCCCCAACTCCGCACCGACCCTCGCCGCATGCTTGACATATTTCACATCGTATTCGTTTTCTATCTTCGGCCCGCGAGTGTACATCATAGCCACAAGCGGCATCTGCCATTCCATACACTGCTCACTGACAAAACCCAATTGCGCAAGCATGTCACTATCCGTCTCTGCACCTAAATTAACATGTATCGAAACCGCATCCGCCCCGAGCTTTACCGCCTCTTCGACACCGCAAACCAATTCCTTCGCGTTCGGGTCAGGGCTTATCGACGTCCCTCCCGACAAATGAACAATCAACCCGACATCTTTACCGGCTCCTCTGTGGCCGGCTCGCACTATCCCCTTATGCATCAATATTGCGTTGGCTCCACCTCTGACAACCTTACCGATTGCCTCGCACATATCTTCCAGACCTGCTATGGGCCCGACTGTAACTCCGTGGTCCATCGGCACTATCACCGTTCTACCAGAATTGCGGTCTATTATCCGTTCAAGCCGTATCTTTTTACCTATCATTACTTTAATCTCCTAACAACGTTTCAGTACGCAAAATCTAACTGATACAGCCAAAAACGCAAGAAAAAAAGGCCAAAAACAAAACCATACCTCCAACCACACACAATCCTTGACACCAAACCCCCAACAAACTAAATTAATGACAAAAAGCAGTGAATATTATTATGTAAGGTGAAGTAATGACAATACTAAGAAGGATCGCAGCATTTCTTAAAGGGCTCTTGGTGCAAGCATTTCCTTCGCTGGGATTCAAGGGAATGATAGATACCCAGATCAATGTATATAAGCGTCTTAGGGTAAAATTCCCAGGTGCTTCTGAAAACGATATATTAAATTCTCTCATCATGAACCGAATCAATGCACCATATAGTCCATCTACCACTATAGAGGAACGTACTCACTACGACGCTCTTCTCCAAGACCTTAACAAGACACTCAAGGATGTAATCTGGGCAATTGTGGAGTATGAATGCTTATTGAGTCGTGGGGAAAAACTCTACCATCAATTGGCTGAGATTGGTGCTGAGCCCTCAGCATTGACCAAAGAGTTGGAGAAATGGATAGAATATCTCAACGAACAAGTTAAGGAATTCATCTAACAAGACGTTATTATCTGTTATTTGGTTTCAACCTGCTTTTTAGAATAAAAAAAAGGCTGGCCCATTTAAGAACCAGCCCTTTTTAATAGTCTGTAGTCTTATGTCTCTGGTCTTTCCTTATTCTTCCGCTTCACGCATCTGCTCATAAAACTCGGCATACTTGTCCTTATCAGGCGTATTTCGATAAGCTATAGCCGAACGCGGATGCTCATTCATCATTCCGGTTATCATATAAGGTATCATATAGCCCCATTCAATCTCTTTGAGCATCGGCATCATCTCGTCCTGTATCACCTTCAATATCGGTGTAAGATTGAACTTCGGATTCTTCAAAAAGCCAACCAGCAACTCTAAACAACAATTACCCGGGCCGCGACCGATTCCATACAATGAACCATCAAGATAATTCGCTCCATGAATTATTCCCTCAATCGTATTGCCGAACGCCAACTGCTGATTATTGTGACAATGAACGCCGAGTTCTTTACCCGGCAGATGCTCCTGGTACAGATTGACCAGATATTTTATTTGCTCGGAATAAAGCGCCCCGAAACTGTCCACCACATAAACAATATCAACCGGACTGTCCGCCAATTGCTTTAACGCCTCGACAATATCCGGCTCGATTTCCGTAGACACAGCCATTATATTGCACGTCGTCTCGTAACCGAGGTCGTGACATTTTTTGATAAGCTCTATCGAACTGTCGATATACTTGACATACGTAGCCGCACGAATCATATCAACCGGGCTCTCATCCGCCGGCCTGAACTCCTGCTCTTTCACGCGGTATGAATCCACCATTATACTTATCTTTACATCCGATTCGATACCGTCGATTATCTCGCTTATCTTATCATCGTCACAGTATTTCCACGCACCGTAATCGCTGGGAGGAAACAGCTCTCTGCTGCTTCGATAACCAAACTCCATATAATCGATTCCGCTTTTAGAAATCGCCTTATATATCGCACGAACAAAATCGTCCGTAAAGTGATGGTCATTTATCAGTCCGCCGTCTCTAACCGTGCAATCCAATACCTTTATCTTTTCTCTGTACATAACCTTATCCTTCAAATTCTTTCACCTTAACTCAGCCAAAACCTGCTCCACAAGTTCCCGACCAACATCTACTCCCCATTGTCCCTCCTGACAATGGACCGTACCTATTTTTTCAAGCAATACAAATTTAGGCCACTTATTAACTGCCTTTTTGTCATGCCTTATCAATTCCATTAACTTTTTTTCGTCCAGATTCGAAGGTATCGTCACCGGAACACCAAGTTTTTCAAAAATTTTTCGAACCCTGTCACTCCGTTTCGGCTCGGATAGTCCCATCTTCGCCTCTATCAACCCTGCTCCGATTATCCCTATGCTCACAGCCTCACCATGAAGCAACTCGAATCCGCTCGCCGACTCCACCGCGTGACCTATCGTATGACCATAGTTTAGCATCCGCCGCTGATTCTTCTCGTTCGGGTCCGCCTCAACAACGCTGCCCTTTATCTTACAATTGTAATCCGCCATTTTCTCCAGCACATCGAGCTTCCGCTCCAAAATGGCATCAATATTATTTTCAATAAACTCGAAGTACCCACTGTCCGCAATCAATGCGTGCTTGACCGACTCTACCAAGCCGGCTCGATACTGCCTCTCATCAAGCGTACCTAACGTAGACACATCTATATAAACTGCCGACGGATGCCAAAAAACTCCGTAAGCATTCTTACTCACCGTCGAATCAACCCCGGTCTTTCCGCCAACAGCCGAATCCGCCTGAGCCACCGTCGTCGTCGGGATATGAACTACACTAACACCTCTTTTAAATATCGATGCCGCAAATCCAGCTATGTCACCGACTGTCCCGCCGCCAAGACCAACCACAACACTGTCACGGCCTAAACATGCCTTCTCCATCGCCTCAATTATCTTCGTCACAGTATCTATATTCTTCGAAGTCTCGCCCGCCGGACTTATCACAAAACTATCTACCTCGCGTCCGCCTAAAAGCTTCGCCAAATGACCTGCCGACACCACATTCTCATCGCTCACAACTATCTTGCCATACCCGCCAAAATCGGCCTCTATTCTTCCCCACACGGACCCAAGAATCCCCGAACCGATTCTGACCTTATAGCTCCCGCCATCCATTGCCGGTACTTGTATCTCAAGCTCACTCATTTCTCTTCCAATTTAACTAAACTAATTTAGCCCGGTATGATAACTGATTTTTGCGATAAATGCAAGGTTTTAAAACAGTTACAAAAAAATCAAGCCTTCCGCCAACTCCAATAAAACACGTTTTTGCCCTTGATTTCACCCACGTGTGCGGTTATCTTTCAGCTAATATGACATATTTAACTGTCCCCATAGCTGCCATAGACTTTGACCAAGCCGCAAAACAAATCAAATCCGCTATCACCGCTGGTGCCGAAATGCTCGAAATAAGGGCCGATTACCTGAGAAACCTCTCCGTCGAGCTCGTCGAAAAAATAATCGTCAAAGCAAAAAAAGCTTCAAAAACACCTCTGCCCCTAATCGTCACCTGTCGCGACAAACAGCAGGGCGGTAGCATCGCTTATCCCATCCAGTTACGACTCAATATACTCACCGCTGCCCTAAATGCCGGTGCCGAATTCATCGACTTCGAATACGAAAATTTCCTCACACCCCAAAGCAAAGAAAAAATTCAACTCGCGCTCTCACACAACCCGAGTGCGCGACTAATCCTCTCGGCTCATAACTTCGAAGGCAAATTCGATAATATCATAAAACTCCATCGTCATATCCAAACCGTATACTCCGTCGCAATTCCCAAGCTGGTCTACAAAGCCAACCACATCAACGATTGCTTCGATGCTCTCGACCTGCTCCATAAAACAGGCGGCGAAAGAATCATCTTCTGCATGGGCGAAGCCGGACTCGTCTCCAGAATCATCGCAAAAAAACTCGACTCCTTCGTTACTTTCGCCATCACCGACGAAAAAACCGCTACCGCGCCGGGACAGATAACCATCGAAAAATTCAAAAAACTGTACCGCTATGATTCCATAAACTCCGATACCAAACTTCATGGAACCATCGCCTCACCCGTAGCTCATTCGCTAAGCCCAGCCATTCACAACGCCTGCTTTACCAAGGCAAAAGAAAACAGATTATATCTCCCACTACTCGTCGATGGCGGCAAGGATGAATTCGATTTGTTTCTGCAAAACATCACCAGAAGACCTTGGCTCAATTTCTCCAGTTTCAGCGTGACATTGCCCCACAAACAAAATGCCATCAGCTATGTAAAAGAAAAAAATGGCTTCGTCGAACCGCTAACTGAAAAAATCGGTGCCTCCAATACCCTGTTGTTGGATACCGACGGAAATCTTTCCGCATACAATACCGATTACTCCGGCGCACTCGACGCTATCATCGACACACTCGACAATGGCCTCGACGAACTAAAAGACCTACCAACAGCCATTTTAGGTGCCGGCGGCGCAGCCAGGGCTCTCGTTGCTGGCCTCACCAATGCCGGAGCCAAAGTCAAAATCTACAACCGCACCGTCGAAAAAGCTGAAGAACTCGCTGCCAAATTCGATTGCCAATACGCCGGACTCGACGACCTGCCAAACCTCGACGCGAAACTGCTCATAAATTGCACCAGTATCGGCATGAGCCCCAACGTCAACGCAACTCCCATCCCACAGAAATACCTCAAATCAACTATGACAGTCTTTGACACCATCTATACACCAACCGAAACCCTCCTGCTCAAACAAGCCAAAAAGAAGAAGGCAAAAACCATCAATGGCATCGCGATGTTCGTCAACCAAGCCGCCACACAGTTCAAGCTCTACACCGGCAAAAACGCCGACACAAAGCTAATGAGAAAAACCGTTTCTGATTGCCTCGCTGCAAAACAAACGGTATAATCCTTGCTTCGATAAATTTTAACGTTCCAGAGGTGGAAAAATGGCTAAATCAGAAAAAATAGTTTTGGCGTATAGCGGCGGACTCGATACCAGCGTAATCCTGCCATGGCTCAAAGAAACCTACGGCTACGACGTAATTGCTTTCGCAGCCGAACTCGGCCAAGGTGACGAACTCGCGGGCATAAAGAAAAAAGCCCTGAAATCCGGTGCCGTAAAGTGCATCGTAAAGGACCTCCGCGCCGAATTCGTAAAAGACTACCTTTGGCCGATGCTAAAATCCGGTGCCGTCTATGAAAACGACTACCTCCTCGGCACAAGTATCGCTCGCCCACTCATCGCAAAGCATCAGGTCGATATCG
>JAGLSU010000155.1 GCA_023135935.1 Planctomycetota bacterium | reverse complement strand
TTTTGTCATCACCATGCTTTATTTCCACCTCAACCAGGTCATTGTCTTCCATTATCTTAATTAGGTCTTTTATTTTCTTTAAATCGCCGTCTTTTTGCGCCATTACCATATCCTTTCTCAATAAAATGGACGTCATCTTGCAGTAATAAGCCACAAAACGAAAATCCACATTATCTTTTAAGGCCAATAAGTATAGCTACAAAAGCCACTTTTGCAAACAATTTCTGCTCCCTGAAAAAACACCGCTAATACTGTCTCAAAGTTAAGGATTTGTCGCTGAATCGCAGAATTTTACACAAATCGTCCCTCGAAAATCTTGACGTATTTCGGGTATGTGATATTTTTGGAAAATGATTTTGGAATGCGGATTAACTAACGTATTTCAAGACCGACTGCTGTGACATCATCAATTTCACCAGGCTCTATTTCCATCTCTTTCACAAGAACATTGAATTTGTCGAACATCTCGACAATAGGCAAATCTTTGATTTTGCAAAATTCTTCCTTGAGATTAAAACCAGCCAGATCGTCAAGGCCGCCTATGAAGGGCTCTGCCCCATCAGAATAAAGCAAAAATTTGTCACCGGGTTGAAGCTGGATGGTCTGCTGAACATATTCAGCGTCTTTGAAGATACCAAGCAATGGGCCTCGTATCTCTAATTGTTCCGGCTGAGAGTTGGGACGAATAAGAATTGGATAAGGATGTCCGGCACGCGAATAGGTCAGTTGTAACGTCTCTATATCTAACAAACAATAACAACAAGTCGCAAACTGATAGCCTGACAATTTCTGCCCAGCCAATCTATTATTAAGATTACTCATAACCTCTGCTGGCGAAAATATGCGGGAGCCACCATTAACACCCTCACGCATGACCAAAGCTTGTTTCATGAAAATTGTTAAAAGAGCCGCAGGCATTGAATGGCCAACTGCATCAGTTATATAAAAACCAATATGCTTCTCATCTATTTGTACTACGTCATAAATATCACCCGAGACCCACTCAGCAGGCATAAAAGTCGTAGCCCACTGTACTTTGTCACAATTCGGCATCGTATCAGGTAAAAAATCATGCTGAACGATACCTGCCAAATGAAGCTGTTCGGTCAAATTCTCAACCAAAGCTCCAGTAACCTTAAGTTGCTCAGCCAGTTTGTTGGAACGTGCTGTTGGGATATTACTTGGTGAAATAGCAGGTTTTACAATAATATCGGAGTTCTTCTTACGGTATGCAAGATTGGAACTTATACTGAACCATAATTCATCTATTGAAAATGATTTTACTGTTGTGGCCATAGAAAAAGAGGTTTTCGCAGATGATAAAGAAAAACTCTTCACAGGTTGTTCCGATTGGCTACCAAGCAGAATCGCACCAATATTCTTGGTCTCGATAGATTCGATTATTCTAGCCAGTTTCTGTTGCTGTGAGGTGTTCAACCCGCCGGTATCGATGATAGCCGTTCCAATCAGGTCAAGACGATAAAGCATCTGAGGGAATTTATCTATCGGTACCACGCAATAGGAAACCTTTTTATCCTTCAGGAGACGTCTTATTTCAGGCGGCATTTGGCCCTGGTTTGTTAGATACAACACATCTGTGAAAGTCTGAGGAAAACTAACATCGGTTATCAAACCAGGTTTTGTCATGTCACCTATCTCTTGAAATAGTGTTATAGGACTTCACGGATTCCTTTTCTGTGAAAAATTACACAAAGAAACCACATACCGTACTTACTTAGTCGGGAAATCAACCTAAGTAATTTCGGCTCGTTAAGGGAGGCACTTTGCCCTTTTTTCGCTTTTTTCTGCTTTTATATGGGGGGTATTTTGTACTGGGGAAATGTTGTGATTTTGGAAGATTTATCCGGCAAAAATTGCCGAACCGATTCGTAATATAGTCGCACCCTCTTCGATAGCTATTTCGTAGTCCGAACTCATACCCATACTTAACTCAGTAAAATGCGGACCAGCTACCTTTTCACCCTGCATCTCGACAAATAATTCTCTCGCACGAACAAAGCAAGCACGAACGACATCCTTATTACGCGTCAATGGAGCCATTGTCATCAAACCAACTAATTTCAAATTCGGCAAGGTTTGTATCTGCTCAGCCAGATGTGTTGCCGCACCAACCGGAACGCCATACTTTTGCGGCTCGTTAGAGGTATTGACTTGCAGGAGCATCTTGGGACGTAAGTCCAGCTTTGCCGCTGAAGTATTTATCTCTTCTGCTAAACGAAGGGTATCTACGGAATGCAACAGAGACGCAATACCCAAAACCTGCCTGACCTTATTGCGCTGAAGATGACCTATCATGTGCCAATTAACTTTTTCCGGAAAAGCCGGGTCATCACATTTTTCTTGCAGAAATTCGGTTATTTGGGCAGAAATCTTCTTTAACTGCTGAACGCGATTTTCCCCCAAATCGGTAAAGCCCAGACGAATAACTTCTTT
>JAGLSU010000154.1 GCA_023135935.1 Planctomycetota bacterium | reverse complement strand
GAGTATTGACGATGCGGATGAAATTTCGGGGCCAGCGAAGGCAGTGGGATTGGATACCGTTTTCATGGTAACACCAAATACCAAAGAGGAGCGGATGAAGCTGATTGCTTCGAAGACAACGGGATTTATTTACACGGTATCCGTATTGGGCGTAACCGGCAGCAGAGACGAGTTGTCGGATACAGTGGGAGAACTGGTCAAAAAATTGAAAGGTCTTACCGATGTGCCGATATGTGTTGGTTTTGGAATCAGTAAAGGTGAACATGCGGTGACGATAGCTCAAGCGGGAGCAGACGGGGTAATAATCGGTTCGAAGATAGTAAAGCTAATCGAAGATAATTTAGATAACAAAGAAAAGATGTTGAGCGAGATTTCAGATTTTATCAGTGAGATTATAGGAGCGCTCGAAAAAGCAGCGGGTTAGGTCAATTAGTTTATCAATTTGTAGGCTCTGAGGAGTTCGGCAATGCTCCAAGCCTGTGCGATGCAGCCTCTGGGGGCATGTGGGCTGTCGCCATCGAATATTTCCGAAACACTTCCAAGGCAGCTATTTTCAGTTAGATGTTGGATTAGAGGTTCGATAAATTCGGCAGCGTCTTTTTTGCTTTTCTTACTGAAGTCATTGACCTTGAGGTAGGCTTCTATGAAGGGACCAATCAGATGCGACCAGACTGTTCCCTGATGATAGGCTTCGTCACGCTGCTGCTGCGGTCCGGTGTATGTGCCCTTGTAATGGCTGTGGCTGGTATCTAAGGTTCTCAGGCCATAAGGAGTAAGTAGGTTCTTCTGGATCACATCTACCACAGCTTTTTGCTGGTTGGCTGACAAGGGAGAAAATGGAAGAGAAACGGCCCATATCTGGTTCGGGCGAAGGGTCATATCGGCGGAACCATCGGGCAGAACACAATCATTCAGATATCCGGTTGTCTCGTTCCAGAACGATTTGCAAAAACTGTTTTTAACCCTGTCGGCTACCGATTGGTAATGATTCGCGGTGACTTTGTCCCGGTCGGTGTAAAATTGAGCAATAAGGCAGAGTGCGTTATACCACAGGGCATTAATTTCAACGGCTTTTCCATATCTGGGTGTGAAAGCAACGTTCTCGTATTTGGCATCCATCCAAGTCAGTTGAGTCTGCTCGTTGCCAGCGTTTATGAGTTCATCTGTGTCGGCATGAATGTTGAACTTGGTGCCATTATAGTAGGAATCTATTATCCAGTGGACCGTCGGTAAAAGATGTTTCGTGAAGGTTTCGGTATCTCCCGTGATATCAAGGTATTGGAAGGCGGCATTTATGAACCAAAGAGAAGCATCGACGCTATTAAAGTAGGCTGTGTCGCTTCGGTCATCGAAACGGTTCGGAATCATACCTTCGTCGGCAGCGTGTGCGAATGTGGTTAGGACAGATTTTGCCTCATCGAACCTTCCTGTTGACAGAAGCAGTCCCGGTAAGGCAATGAAAGCATCCCTTCCCCAATCAGCAAACCATGGGAAGCCAGCTAAGATGGTAGTTCTTTGTGTATCCGGTGTTTTTCGTTTTGTAATAAACTGGTCAGCCGCCAAACAAAGCTGTTTGAATTTATCTTTTTTGGCTTTGGCAGTTGTGATTAAATCGCTTTGGTATTTTTGTAAGGATTTTCGAACTGCTTTAATATCGGTATCTGTTGTCAGCTTGGGTTCATTGCCATTGCTGAGGGTTGCTCGGAGGATAATTTTGGTTGGTGAATTTATGCGTGATTTAAAGAAGCCGGGCGCCCACAGGTCTTCGGTGAAATCCTGGCCTCTTTGTTTATCTTTTCGATAGACGAAATTGAACCACCACTGCGGGTCCTCTTCAAATTCCGCGGAGGGACAATTCAGGTACAATTCGCAGCCGCCCGGTAATGCATGTGTAACTATCAAGTTGTTTCCAGACAGTTTTGAATAAAAACTGGCATAAGATTTTTGCAGGTGATGAAAATCCCTCAAGCCAATAAACGGTCGCAAGGTAAATTCGGCTGGTTCCGGAACCTTAGTGAAATCATATACTAAGACAACTGTATCGGCATCGTGAAGAAGATACAGGGATTTGGTCAGTTCAAGTTTGCCCAATTGGTAATCAAAATGTATGCCGATGTCGCGACGGAATTTTTTTATATACTTAAAGCCTTCCGGCGAGAATTTGTCATCGAATTCGAAGGTTGAAAGGTTGAATACCTTTTGGTTCTGATTTTTTGATTTGCCGCGAGAGGACTTATCCGGGTTCAATATCACCATTTCCATACAATTGGCAAGTGACATTATTCTATTCGCAGGGGGATTAAGTGCGCCGATGAGCAAGCCGTGGTATCTTCTGGTATTGCAACCCGCAATCGTCGAGGAGGCATATCCGCCCCTATCGTTAGTCAAGAGCCACTCTTTGTTCAATAGGTCTTCAATCGATTTATCAGCGATTGTCACGGAGATATTTGAGGCGGTGTCAGTTTTTTGCAGTGTTAGCACGAATTTTCTCCCGAAACACACGGTAAAATTTAGCAGTTTGAATTGCCCGTTCTAACAACAGAACATCGGCATTTAACTGACTTCTTGCAATTTGGATGTGCCGGTCACTTTTGAGCAGCGGCTTTGTAGATTATCCAACACATTCATAAAGTTTATGTAAGAATCGTAAGGCGAATCATAAGGATTAAAGTATTTATGTACATCGCCATCAGCAAAATACTTTGTGCACATATAATAGAAATGGTCCGATGTTTGTAGTTTTCTCCAATCGGCAAGTATTTCTTTGTTACCAATTTTTTTGATTTTATCTTCGAGTCGATAAATCTCGTGCAAGGCATTAGACTGCATTGCGTTGCCAAGCCAAGCAGAAAGGTCCCTTTCGGTATCGGCCCAGC
>JAGLSU010000153.1 GCA_023135935.1 Planctomycetota bacterium | reverse complement strand
CTTCAGCGCTGGGTTCGGTAAACGGGAAAAAACTCGGTCTCAAACGCCATTTTATCTCGGGCCCAAAAAACGCATGAATAAATTGGTCGATGGTAGTCTTCATATCCACCATACTTACACCCTCATCAACAACTAACGCCTCTATCTGATAAAACATATACATATGAGTCGCGTCAACCGTATCAGGCCGGTATACCCTCCCCGGAGCTACCACACGAATCGGGGGCTTACTATCCTCCATAATACGAATTTGAATCGTCGATGTCTGTGTACGCAAAAGAGTATTGTCATCAATATAAAAATTGTCCAGCGGGTCCCTCGCCGGATGTTCCTGCGGAATGTTCAACGCTACAAAATTGTGCCATTCGTCCTCAACCTCTGGACCATAAGCCACACCAAATCCCATCCTGCCGAATATCTCCAAAAGCTCACTTACCGTTTGAGTTATCACATGAGACTTACCGACATTAACACCCAACCCGGGCAATGTAACATCTACAAACTCTTTGGATTCCCCGCCCTCGGATTGCGACAAACTCTTCTTCAAATCCTCGAATGCCGTAGTGACTTCCTTTTTGACCTTATTCGCTAGTTGACCTGCTTGGGGTTTTTCTTCAGGAGGGAACTCGCCTATACGGCTGAGCATCTGGGTAACTTGACCTTTGCGACCAAGGTATTTTATGCGAAATTTTTCCAGCCCTGCCAACTCACTAACATTACCCAAATCCACAAGGGCGTCTTTACCGATTTTTTCAAACTGCTCAAGCATTAAAGCTCCGTTTGTTGCTTACTCAGTATTTTCGGTTTTCATCTAAGCTATTTTGGCTTTGACCGCATCAACTATAACATCGAAACCCTTCGGGTCGGAAATCGCGATTTCACTCAACATCTTTCTGTTAAGCTCAATGTTCGCCTTCTTGCAGCCGGCAATAAACTGACTGTACCTTATACCGCGTGCACGACATGCTGCACTCAAACGTATTATCCAAAGACCACGGAAATCTCTCTTGCGAAGTTTACGGCCGACTCGTGCATTAACCGCCGCGCGAACCGTCGCTTCTTTGGCTAAACGATATGTGCGACCTACGGAACCTCGATGACCTTTGACCGATTTGAGTACTCTCTTCTTGGCCTGATGACGGGCTGAACCTTTTCTTACTCTTGTCATATCAGCTTTCCTTTAAAAAAGTTGGATTTACGGCTCGCTGGCGGCAGCTGATTAGATATATCTCATTTTGAATTATCTCCAAAACGAAAACTAAAGCCGAGAAGCAAACCTGAATTTGATAAAACTTTTCTCTTATCTTTGTATCTATTTACAAAGCTTAATCTTGGCAGTTTTAGCCATAGCAGGCGACATCGTCGAGGAACTACCTATCTTCCTCCGGCGCTTCGCATTCTTACTGCTCATAAGATGACCACCAAAAGAGCGTTTGTGCTTAACCTTACCAGATGCGGTTACTTTAACTCTCTTACTCAACCCCTTATGGGTCTTTTGCTTTGGCATCTACATTAATCCCTTCTAACACTCGAAAATCGTCGAAATTTGTAAAGCAGGCAGTTTACGCTATTTGCAGATGTTAGTCAACACCATACCACGTAAATTACCTAAAAATCTTACCGAATGTTGCTAAAAATCAACGCTGGAGCAAAAAAACACCGAAACTCAGGATTATTTGGGCACAACTAACAACGTCATACGCTTATGAGTCATCTTGCTTGACCTTTCCACCTTGGCCAAATCCTCCACAGCCTCTGCTACCAACTCAAGCATCTTATATCCCCTATCCTTGTGTAGCATCTGGCGACCGCGGAAAAATACCGTAAATTGGACACGGTGACCCTTTTCCAAAAACTCACGAGCATGTTTTATCTTAATATCAAGGTCATGTTTGTCTGTCTCAGGCCTGAATCTTATCTCTTTCAAAGTAGTAGAATGCAACTGGTGTTTCTTATGGGCCTCACGAAGCTTGCGCTTTTGCTGATAAAGCCATTTACCGTAATCCATTATTCGGCAAACAGGAGGGTCACTCGTCGGAGATACCTCCACAAGGTCTAAACCGGCATCGCGAGCCATTGTCTTTGCCTCAAGCGTATTGATAGCTCCAACTTGATTATCCGATTCATCGATTAGAAAAATTGTATCGACTCGAATCTTTTCATTTACTCTTAAACCGTGCTTGCTAATTGTACACCACCTTGCCTTTCTTAAAAAAATCACTAACTAAAAACTTAAATTGATAAAAGCTTAAATTGATAAGTCTATTTCTTTATCGACGACCTTGCACTTTGCAGACTCCAAAAATTCGTCAATACCAACAGTTTTATTCTCTTGCACACCTCGAATCCGCACGTTCACCGCATTGGTCTCCGCTTCTTTCGGACCTATCACCAGCATATACGGCAATTTCTCTCCATGTGCCTTAGCTATCTTGGCACCTATCTTCTCATTCGACAAATCCACACTGCAGCGTAGTCCCGCATCCTTCAATCTATTCTCAACAACCTCTGCGTACTCACTGCTCTTTTCACTTATCGGCAGAACTCGAACCTGCTCAGGCGCAAGCCACAAAGGCATACTACCACCATAGTGCTCTATAATAATTCCAATAAACCGCTCGAAAGAACCCAGCACCGCCCTGTGAATCATAACCGGCGTCTTCTCGGTATTATCTTTGTCGGTATAAACCAACCCAAAACGCTCCGGCATCGAAAAATCCAATTGAATAGTTCCCAACTGCCACGAACGTTTCAAACAATCCTTTATATGGAAATCTATCTTCGGACCATAAAACGCACCATCACCCTCATTAATCTGATAGTCAATTTCCTTACGCTTCAAAGCACCCTTCAACGCATTCGTCGCCGTATCCCACATCTCATCGGAACCTATATGTTTCTCCGGCTTCGTCGAAAGCTCAATATGAAAATCTTCGAACCCGAATGCCCTGTATATCTCAAACGTTAATTCAATCACACCAACTATTTCAGATTCTATTTGTTCCGGAGTACAGAAAATATGAGCATCATCCTGAGTAAACTGCCTCACACGGAAAAGACCATGCATAACCCCGCTGGCCTCATGCCTGTGTACCAGGCCCAACTCCGCAACTCGTATAGGAAATTCACGATAAGAATGCTGCCTGAATTTATAAACCAAACATCCGCCGGGACAATTCATCGGCTTTATCGCATACCCAACCCCATCAATTTCACTAAAGTACATATTCTCTTTATAGTTATCCCAATGACCACTCTTGTGCCACAACTCCTCATTGAGAATTATCGGCGTCTTAATCTCCCCATAACCGTATCTATTATGAACACTCCGCCAAAAATCTACTATGCTGTTCCAGATTATCATACCACCGGAATGCATAAACGCAAAACCAGGCCCAGCCTCATTAAAACTAAACAAATCCAACTGCTTGCCCAAAACACGATGGTCTCGCTTCTTAGCTTCCTCCAAAATCTGTAGATACTCATCAAGTTCCTTCTTCGTGGACCATGACGTACCATAAACTCGCTGAAGCATCTTCTGCGTCGGGTCACCGTGCCAATAAGCACCCGCAACCGACATGATTTTGAAACTGCCCACCTTGCCAGTACTCGGCACGTGCGGACCGCGGCATAAATCCTCGAATCCATCTCCGTGAGAATAAAAACTAATAACGTCACCTTCCGCACGATTGATATTGTCCGTCTTATATTTATCACCGGACAATTTCGACAGTGCCTCTTCACGGCTTATTTCCTTACGAACAAAACTACTGTCAGCCTTGACAATCTCTGTCATCTTCTTTTCAATAAGCTCGAAATCTACAGGCCGAATCGCCTCATCAAGGTCCACGTCATAATAAAATCCATCCTCAACCGTAGGACCATAAACCAACTTCGTCTCAGGCCATATACTGCATATCGCCTCCGCCATCACATGCGCGCAACTGTGACGCATTATCTCTAAACTTTCCTTATCCTTAGAAGTGATTATCTGGACACTGACATCCGCCGTGATTGGTACGCTCAAATCCACCAACTGCTCATCTATTCGCGCCGCTATGGCCGCCCTCGCCAACCCCGCCCCTATTTGCCGAGCCAACTCCTCAACCGTTGTACCATTAGCAACTTCTTTTGTGCTGCCGTCAGGCAGTTTAACTTGCGCCATATACCTTTCCGGTATTACCTTAACCTCTGCAAAAAACCAAAAATTAACTAACTTAGAATATAGTCACTATAAGAAAATTGTCAAGTAAACTAAATACAAAAAAATCAATACCTACAAAACTCAAAAAAAGCCACAAACCTTTCCCATTTTATACAGTAAAAATACCCTAAAAAACTTTTTAGCTTGCCAATACTCGAAAAACTTGCTACTTTAATCCCCTGTTGGTGCTTGTACTTACACTATTTGTTGGGTAAGGCATTATATGCAAATATTCGCTCTTACGAATTGTTACTCCGCAGTTCTGCTGTTAAGTACTACCGCAACCACTACATTCCTACCCTTTAACCCCATTAAACTCGTTTTCCTAATCGCTTGGGTATACGTTTGTCTATACTTCGTACAACAAACTCTCTATAGCCCGTTAGTATCAAAAAGATATAAATCAATTGCTAACCTTCTCGCGCTTTTCGTCGGACCACTACTGCTGCTGGCATTGCTAATAGTAGACACTATAAAAAAATGTTCGAACAGCACACGCAATGTCACCGACGTAATAAAGGAACAATTGGCCGATGCCATTTCCACTATGACATCTATAGACCTCTTTAGCTTTAAAGAATCCTCGAAGATAAAACTCCTCGATTCTTCCGGCAGAAGCATCACAGAGATATACGGCCATGGAAAAAGTAGACGAAAAGACAGACACATACTTAGCTTAACAGAGCAAATCATCGCTGATGCCCTCGAAGAAAGAGCCAGCGATATACTCATAGACCCGAAATCCGAATTAAACTACACCGTCAGATTCAGAATCGATGGCGTATTAAGAGTAGTCAAGAATATCGAATCACATACCTGCCATGCAGTCATAAACAGTATCAAAGCCGTCGCGAACATGGATATCTCAGACAAACGAAGACCTCAGGACGGTGCCTTCTCCGCTAAAACTGCCGACGGCTCAGTATCCTTTAGAGTCGCCAGTGCCGGCGTAGTCAATGGCGAAAAAATATCAGTAAGAGTCCTTGGACAGGACGCTGGTGCATTTCTGCTGACAAGTATAGGCATGTCTGGAAAACAGAGAACAATCATCGAACATACTATCGCAAAACCATCAGGCATGATCTTACTATGCGGACCAACAGGTAGCGGTAAAACCTCAACCCTATACGCCATGCTAAATGAAATCGACCTCTTCACGCGTAATGTCATCACAGTCGAGGACCCCATCGAATATGTATTAGCAAACGCCAGCCAAATCGAGGTAAACCCAAAAGCCGATATCACATTCGCAAAAAGTCTGCGAAGCATACTAAGACAGGACCCCGATGTCATCTGCGTAGGTGAAATAAGAGACGAAGAAACTGCGGGTATCGCACTTCAAGCAGCACAAACCGGACATCTTGTACTGGCTACAATTCATAGCAACAGCGCCGCTTCAGCGTTAATAAGACTACTCGACCTCGGCATAACTCCCCTGTTAATGTCATCGGGCTTAGAGCTTATCGTCGCACAACGATTAGTGCGACGACTTTGCGAATACTGTAAAATACCTGCCGAACTAACTCAAAATCAAATCTATGACCT
>JAGLSU010000152.1 GCA_023135935.1 Planctomycetota bacterium | reverse complement strand
TTTCTCTGGCGACGCAGACCAGTCCGGAATATCAGACGGCCCGCGAACAGTTGTACCTGACAGGGCTAAATCAGACCGATGCGGAACATCTCTATGAGTTGACGCCGTTTGCCAGTTTAGCGGCAGGACAGACATTCGCAAAGAATTCCCGCCGAGGAACGGGAGTGATTTATGAAAACGAAATTCGCGGTGCTCAGGCCAACATTGGAATTCGTAAACTGTTGGCTACCGGCGCCGTAATAACGACGGATTTGATGCTTGGGTCATTCGATGTTATTTCCGGCAAATATCGCACAGGACCGGCATCGATTTTTCAGGCGGCGATTACTCAGCCGCTGTTGCGGAGAGCCAATCGGCTGGTGGTTCTGGAGACGCTAACTCAGGCTCAGCGTAATACCTTATATCAGATTCGCGCGTTCAATCGCTTTCGCAAGACTTTTTACGTGTCTATTGTTGGTGATTATTATCGCCTGCTGGAATTGTCTCAGCAATTGCAAAATGCAAGGGACAACGAACAGATGATCAATACGCTGTATCAAAAAATGGAGAAGCTTACACAAGTAGGTCATCTACCTCTTTTTGAACTGGAGCAGGCCAGTCAGGACGCTCTTAAAGCGAGAAATGTTGTTTTACAAACCGAAAACGAATACCAGCAGATGCTGGATTTGTTCAAGCTGCGTTTGCTGATTCCACAGCGGATAGAGATGGAAGTAGATGAACAGGACTGGCAGGTTCTGGAGGACGCATGGCTTACTTTTCTACAGCTCGATGAAAACAAAGCAGTAGATATGGCGCTGAGTCAGCGGTTGGATCTGGCCAATGCTTTTGACCAGGTGGCTGATGCCCACCGGCATGTTGAAATTGCCGCCGATGCTCTCAAGGCGGATTTGTCACTGATAGGATATGTCTCGCCAGCTTCCCACCGACGGTTTACCTTCGGCGCCGAGCCGGGCGACCTTCAGAGGACAGAGGAGCGGTATGAGTTGAGTCTGCGAGCCGACCTGGCGTTGGACCGTGTGACAGAGCGAAACAATTATAAGCGCGTGCTGATTAGTTTAATGCAGACCCAGCGGGCACATCAGCAATTAAGCGACCAGGTGGAAATGGAAGTTCGCAAGGCCTGGCGGGACATGGCCGAGGCCGGACATAGAATGGACGTACTGAAACAAGCTAGCTCCCTGGCTAAAAAACGCCTGGACAGCACGGTGCTTCTGCTGCAATACGGGCGAAGCAATACACGAAACATATTGGACGCCCAGAATGATTATTATTCTGCGCATAGAGCGTTTCTGGTGGCCGTGGCGGATTATTCCATCGCCCAGATGGAATTTCTGAGGGACACGGAGATACTACGGGTCACACCGAACGACCGATACGAACAGTGGGTCGCCTTGGGACAAAAATAACCTGACTTTCAGGCATTATCATAAAGCCGGATTTTCTAAGTAAATCCAGGCAAAAGAGGTATGGTAAAAAAATGGGTAGAGTTAAAAAATTCTTAATGGTTTGTTTGGTTCTGAGTTTTTCCGGAACTATTTTCGCAGCGGATATTATTCTCAATGAATACAATGCTGTGGATAGTAACGAATTTCTCAACGGAGGCGATTCGTCGGCAGATTCGGATGGAGGCAGAGCATCTGATTCATATTTTGGAAGGATACGGGGTAATGGCGGCGATTGGTTTGAGTTAGTCGTAATTACCGACCACCTTGATATGCGCGACTGGAAGCTTGATATTTACAGTGACAGTGTGTTTGATGAAACTTTGCGTCTAACTAATCACCCCATCTGGTCTGATTTGCGTAGCGGAACAATTATTACCGTCTCCGAAGATTTTCCCGCTGACATAAGCTACGACCCATGTTCAGGTGACTGGTGGATAAATGTTCAAGCCAACAATCTGGTTATTGAACCTTATATTGAACCGTCCAACTTTCCTGTGAACAATAACAACTGGCAGCTTGGAATAAGAAACCACAATGATGTTATTATATTCGGTCCGGCTGGCGAAGGAATTAAACCTTTAAGCGGCATCGGCGACACAGAAGTATTCAGACTCGAAGCAAAACCCAGTAGTTCAATCACTGCTGATTCAAATGATTATGACGATGGTAAAAATTTAAGCACTTTTGGCTCACCCAATCGATGGGGTATTCAAAATTTTAATACACTACGCAGTGTTGTCGCGGAAGTTTCTACATTAACTTTATTGACTCCCAACGGTTCAGAAACCATAATGGGCGGCACCGGTTATGATATTACATGGAGCAATACCGGAACTGTCGCCAGTGTCCTTATCGAGTTTTCGATTGATAACGGCAATACATGGTCAGAGGTTTATCCGACCAACGTTGGCAACACGGGCAGCTATAACTGGCTTGTACCAATAATTAATTCTGAACAGTGCGTTGTACGCGTTACGAACACAGCGAATCTAAGCATTCATGATAGCAGCGACGGGGTTTTTACTACATATGAATGCGTAGCAGACGGTGACTTGACGGGTGACTGTATTGTAAATATGGTCGACTTTGCTATAATGGCAGCTTCATGGCTTGAGTGCGACAATCCTTACAACCCGGATTGTTCAGAATAAATTGCTGTACGGCTTGGGAGTCTATGGGCACGGAGAAGTGGGAATTCATGTCGGGCGCATTTGTTTCAAAAATCCAGAATGTAAAGAATGCTAAAAGTAAAATTTATATATAAAGTGGTTGTTTTTCTGCTTATATGGAGTGCTGTAGGTGGTCCTGCTTATGGCAATCCGGCGGGGCCTTATATTGTATATCGCGGAACGAGTGATGCTTCTGCTGCAGTAGCATTGGGCAATGACATGTTTGTGTTAGCCGATGACGAAAACAATATATTGAAAGTTTATAAAGCCAATCCCGCATCACAACCAATAAGTTCCTACGATTTGACACCATTCATTGTAGATGACCCAAACTACCCTGAAGCTGACATTGAAGGGGCAACAATAGTCAACGGTCGTATATACTGGATAACTTCTCACGGCAGAAATAAAGATGGAAAAATGCGTCAAAACCGATATAGGTTTTTCGCTACCTCAGTCAAGGTGGAAAATGACAGTGTTATACTTGCTCCGGTCGGCAAACCATGTCGTATTTTGGTCCATGAGATGATAAAATCCGAAATAACACAACATCTGCAACTTGATAGCGTGACCAGGTTTGATGCAAAAAAACAACGCAAAAAACTTGCACCCAAAAAAGAGGGCTTAAATATTGAAGGATTATGTGCAACTGCTGATGGCAAAACTCTTTATATAGGATTCCGAAATCCACAATATTTTGACCGGGCAACTTCTAAGAAAAAAGCAATTGTTGTACCTCTGCATAACCC
>JAGLSU010000151.1 GCA_023135935.1 Planctomycetota bacterium | reverse complement strand
ATTTCCCATATAACATTTTATATCATTGCTCAGCTACGCCGATGGGCCTCTTTTCCAATAGAATATCAAATCTGTCTCGAAAAGTCAAACTTTCCAACTTCATTTTGAAAACATTAATGTGTCAAACTCAGACATTTTGAGCTAGTTGATGCAAACGGTAATACCGCAACAGAGCCAATATGCCGAGTGCATTAGAGACGTGCTCGGATGGTACAAGCAAAACCCGGACAACTGGGAAGAGACATGGGAACTAATCGAAAAAAAATACCAGGACAATCCTGATTACCGCCGATTCTCATGTGAGATGGACCGTGACTTTAATATCGATGCAAAGATAAACGGCGCCTATATAGTGATGGGGCTGCTCTACGGTAAGGGTGACCTCGATAAGACGATAATTATCTCAACCCGCTGCGGGCAGGACTCTGACTGCAATCCCTCAAATGCCGCAGGCGTTCTGTTCACGACCGTAGGTTTTTCAAATTTACCTGCGCGATTCACATCGGCCTTGGACCCGGAAGGCAAGTTCAGCCACACGCCATACAACTTCCCCGCTCTTGTTAAGGTATGCAGGAAGCTGGCTCGCCAGGCGGTGATACGTTCCGGCGGGCGTGTCGAAGACGGTCCGGACGGCAAAACGGTCTTTGTGATCCCGGTCAAAGAGGCCAAACCAGACAGGCTCGAGGAGTGCTGGGCACCCGGGCCGATCGCCGACAGCAAATTCAATGAAGAAGAGCAGGTCAAAATCTACATGAGTCTGGTCAGTGACCTCGGGCTGGCCGTTGAGAAATTTGCTCCCGGCTGGAGCATAGCAAATTGCGGCGACCAAGTGGACGTTGGGCTGCATGGCAGGCAGTTAGGCCTTGATAAAGTGCTTGTCACCCATCCGTTGAACAGGGAGACGGGCTGTGTACTGTCGAATAGGGTGATGATCCCAAAGGATAAGAAAACATTGCTGCGACTTGTGGTGGGACACAACCCGGATGGAGACTGGGAGCTTATCGTCAGGGCTGACGGCAGGGGGCTGCACAGAGTAACTGTTGGCAAAGAGAACGCCAGTGACGGCTGGCTGGATGTTCACCGTAGACCTTTCCGGTTATGCCGGCGACGCTGTTAAGATTGAGCTCGTCAATCAGGCAAACGGGTGGCATTGGGAGACGGGTTACTGGCACCAGATTCAACTCGTAAGTGAATAATGCAGGCTTATAGTACTTCCAATTCCAGGTGTTACAGCATCTAACAGCAGTCACCGTTTGGCAGGGGGTAAAAATGACAGGCAGCTTCGCTTCGCGGCTCCTGCGGTGTTGCTTCGCAGCGTCTGCGGCAAGCATTTCCCTATTCTAAAATCCAAAGATCTCGCTTCGTGGCAGTATGTTGGCGGGGCATTACATATCTTGTGGAAAGCTAAATACAAAACAGTTGTACTTTTGGTTGTATTTTCGGAATAGCAAAAATTCTTAGCTTTTCATAAACATCTCAATTGTAACTTCTTATGGTAATTATACGTTCACAGCAGCAAACGTATGTTCAATCCGTTACCCACCTTTTCTTTCAATCAGCCTTAGAATCCGCTCTCAGAAACCGGAAAAATCCGATGGGACTCCTAAACGGTGTAGGGAAAATCGTGGGACTCCAAAAAGTTAGCCTTACCACCCTATTTCTTGCCGATAAGAATTATCCAGAATTTGCAACACACATGCGCTTTTGTGCTACTGTCACGCTTCGCCCAGGCAAAAGGGTGAGCCTCAGTAAAAAAACGCCAAAAACGATTTAATAGTAGGAGGCGAAAATGGCAAAGGTTATTGATCAAAGTTTTTTTAAATACAAAAGTGATCGTACAAGAACTACAAGTACGCCTCCCACCAAAAGAATCATATTGCCTGTTGGCTCAAATGACAAAACAGTGGGTTTAAAAATAAACAGGACAAGATTGTAAAGAACCATTAAACAGCCAAGTATTACAAAATCCTTGCCCATGTATTTGTTCGCTTTATACCATATTTCGTTATTGGAGAGTGTTTTACGTGTCCGAAAACCATACCAATGATTGGGTGGGATTTTCCCTAATATCAGAGGGATTGAAATACCTATGAACAACAATCCACAGAATAAAAACATCATTATTGTACGTGCCTGAGACTCCATAATTATCTCCTGTATTTATATTGCTGCTAATTTGACAACAAATTCGCTTCCCTTGCTGAGTTTACTTTCGACATCAATCTGCCCTTTGTGGGCATCGACGATGAATTTGACAATGGATAATCCCAAACCGGTACCTTCGGCCTGACGGGATAAAGAACTGTCGACCTGGTAAAACCTGTCGAATACTCTTTTTATTTGCCTGCGGGTTATTCCTATGCCGTTATCCTTAACTGAAAAACAAAC
>JAGLSU010000150.1 GCA_023135935.1 Planctomycetota bacterium | reverse complement strand
TTTGTATCTCCGCTATTAAAAGACCCGCACCTATACTATGAGCCGTACCAGCCGGAAGAAAATGACATTCACCTGCCACTATGGAAACCTTTTTTAATAACTCCGCAACGCTGCCTTCCTTTATCGCTCCAGCAAACTCTTCCTGCGTAACACCTTCTTTCAATCCCTTATAAATCATCGCATCGAGCGATGCTGATATTATATACCAACATTCCGCTTTCGGCTGACCCTTCCCCATTCGTTCGCAGGTCTGCGGGTCCGGATGAACCTGCACACTTAGAATATCTTCGGCATCTAAAAATTTAATCAAAAGCGGGAAAGCCCCGGAAAAATTCTCGTCACCCGTTATTTCTTTCGGATATTTCGCAATCGCTTCCGACAAACTCTGGCCAGCCAGTTCACCGTTTGCGATGATGGACTTATCTTCCGGCAAATCAGACAACTCCCAGCTTTCACCTATCTTTTCGCCGGCAGGGAGGTCCTTGCCGAAAAATTCCTGTAATTTCTGCCCGCCCCATAGTCGGTGTTTGTAAATCGGCTTGAACTTAAATGGATAAAGCTTCATCGCTAACATTTTAGCGTACCCCCAAACCTTTGTCCACTAATTATAACATTAACTATCCCGCCTCAATGGTGACAATGGCGAATTTTACCTCCGGTGAACATTAGTGGAAACACGATATCGCTGATACAGCAGGGCACCCACACAGCCAAAAACAAAAAGCAAAAACTACCTCCCATTTTCCAAGCCGAAACTTGACCACCCATCGCAATAAGAATATGAAATGATGATGCCCACGTACTAAGCAAAACATGGCCTGCATGCGGTATCTTTGTCTTCGGCTTAAAATAAGCCAACAATGAACCCACTATCGCCGCCGGAATTACTATGTGCCATGCCTCGATAAATCCTATATGTGCCCGCTCAACAAAACCTACATGCTCATGACCGTGAACGTGAACATGCATACCAAGCAATGCCTCACCCATATAAGGTATCAAAGAGTCACTAAGCGTAGCCACTCCAATCGAACCAAAAATACCAACCAAAATAACTATAAGTATTTTGGGTTTTTTGGTATGAAGTTCGAACATCGATGCCGTCACCATTGCGCTTAATACCACGTGAGCCGGATGAAATACATAAAATATCTTGTGACTCGTATCCTGCGCTAACCCCTTAAATATCAGCATACAAAATATGCCTGTCAAAGCACCGAACAGCGTAAATGGTGCATGGCTTTTCAACTCCATCACTATATTTTTTATTCTTTCGCTCGCTGGCATTGACAACTCCTTATATCTGCAAAAATCCTAATCTGCAATTATATCTCCCTAAACGTATCTTGCAAAACTTTTCCTCTTAAATACCGCTAAAACCCATTGCAGATTTCGCCCCAAAAGAGTAAATTGATATTTTTGGCCTGCACCTGTAGCTTTATCCATTACGACTAAATAAAAAGATAAAAATGAAAATCATAGAAACAATATCTGACCTCAGAAACCTCGACGGTATAGAAAAAGGCTGTGTCCTGACCATCGGCAACTTCGACGGCGTTCATATCGGCCACCAG
>JAGLSU010000015.1 GCA_023135935.1 Planctomycetota bacterium | reverse complement strand
CAAAGGCGATATCGGTATACACTCTGTTCGCGAAGGTGACATAATCGGGATACATTCGGTTACCTACAGTACGGCTGGCGAGGAGGTAGTGTTAAATCACACCGCGCACAATCGAGATGGTTTTGCCAGCGGGGCATTGCGTGCAGCCGAATGGCTGAGTGACAAAAAAGCGGGTCTCTACTCAATGGCTGATGTCCTGGGGTTAAAGTAGCAGTTTGTGAATGACAAGCCGGCAATACGGTGATGGTGATTCTGTAATGTCTGGAGAATAGTTTGTGAAACATACGCATTTTAAATTAAACCTCTTGTTTTGTCATGTGATAATACCCATTGCATTCGGGGGTATTATTTATCTCTTGTTTAGAGATAAATCCTTGATGATGTTCCGTTGGGCTAACGCGATTGGCGCGAGTGGTTTTATTGACTATGTCCGCATATGTTTCGCTTCGGTCCCAACGAATTACTGTAAATGGCTTTTCCTTTCGTTACCCGATGGACTGTGGGTGTATTCATTTACATCATTCATGCTTATTGTTTGGGGGTTGAAGTTTTCAAGGCATAGTATGTTTTGGATATCTATCGGCCCATTACTTGCTCTGTGTGGTGAAATTGGTCAGGCTTTCGGAGTGGTTAGAGGTACATTTGATCCGACAGACCTTCTGCTTTGTTTAATTTGCTCAATCTTGCCGGTAGTAATCTTAATTACTAGCAAACCAAGAAAAATTCTATTCAAATGAAGGGGCTTTTACATGATTATAAAAAACAAGTCTCGACATGCCGTATCATTGCTCGGCTTACTTTTATTTCTAATCCTTGCAGTTGGTAGTGTTGATTCTGATTCAGATGATTTGAACGCCAGCGTAGAATTCACAGGGTCACAGTTTGTGATTGAGAATAAAGATTCCTTTGATTGGACAAACGTAGAACTTAAAGTAAATTCAGATTATGTTCTCAAGGTTAGGCGAATGACTGCTGGCGAGATTTACACAGTTGGGGCGATGCAATTTGCTAAATCGGGAGGAGAAAAGTTTAACCCATTTACACATAAAGCACTTAATTTTTCTATTTACTGTGATACACCTTCAGGAATGGGGTTTTATTATGGAGGCTGGGAATGAGAATGACTTGCCGCCACAAATTATAGGTATATGGTTGATTGGCAAAAAAGCAGGTCTTTACTCAATGGCTGATGTCCTGGGGTTAAAGTAGCAGTATCAACTTATTGATATAGCGTAGCGATTATGCTGATTGCGTTGAAGAGTGAGTGGATAATAATGGGGCGAAATAGTGAGCCGCTTTTTTCATATGAGTAACCCATACACGCCGAGAGCATAAATAATGCCGGCCAATGCTCGATGTTTGCATGTGTTATGGCGAATAGGGCCGAACTTATCGCAATAGCAATCCACGGGTTTACCACAAACGAACGAATTATTGTTTGAAACAGGCCTCGAAAAAGCATTTCTTCAAATGCAGGTACTATCAGAATCGAAGTGACGACAATCAGGATTCTAAGTGATAGTTGTGAATTTGATACTATTGACTGGAGTTCGTCGTGCTGTTGCAATTGAAAATCTTGCCCATAGAGCAGTCGGCCCAAAAGTATCGTCACTGCCAGCATCATCAACACGAGCGGCCAAGCGGCAAGCAGGTTCAGTGCTGCTGCGGGCAAGTCTTTTTTTATTGTTTTGAAGTCCAGGCCGAAGCCTTTTATTCGCTCGGTGAAATATGTTCTTACGAGCATGATGATTACCGCTGTTGCCGCTATCGCAGCGATACAGGTTATAGACGTGTAAAACAGAGCTTGCTGCCATTGAGGTAAATCTTGTAATAGTTTTGCTGTAGCCGTTATTGCCAGTGCCGTAGCTCCGAACCAGACAAATAAGGGGATGAAGGGCATATAGAGGGGCATGCTGTTCTGGCGGGGGACGGAATTGATGAGGGCATTTTTGCCCATAGAGGTTTTCATCAGCCAGATGCTTAGAATTACTATGCCGGGCAAGCAGACAAGATATTCTAAGATTACGGCTGTGCCGAGCTGCTTTATAGTTTCAAAGAGGGTTATCATATATATTTTCTTAACCTTGAAACTGTGGTATTTTTGTATTACATTAATTCAAGTCCCGTTTTGCGAAGTATTGCAGAATGGCGATGTTTTTTCAAGGAAAATAGACTATGGATACATTTCGCATCGAAGGACCGGTTCGGCTTAGCGGCAATATTAGAGTGAATGGTTCGAAGAATGCTTCATTGCCGATAATGGCAGCGACTATTTTGGGGGCGGGTAAATCGGTCTTAAAGTCGGTGCCGCACCTTTCAGATATTTCTGTTTGCGGTGAATTGCTTAAGGGGTTGGGCTGTGAGGTTGGGAGAAACTCCGATGGTGATTTATTCATAGATTCGACGACGATTGATAATCCGGTGGGTGAATATGATATTGTTTGCAGGATGCGTGCGAGTATATGTGTGCTCGGTCCGTTGCTTGCTCGCTGCGGCAGGGCGGAAGTTTCGATGCCGGGCGGCTGTGCGATAGGTGACCGGCCCGTAGATATCCATCTTAGGGGGCTGCGCGAATTAGGTGCAAAGATTGATTTGAAAAATGGTTATATAGTTGCCGAAGCACCGGATGGTCTGAAGGGTAAAGAGATTTTTCTCGGAGGTTCTTTCGGCTCAACCGTGCTTGGTACAGCCAATATATTGATGGCAGCTGTGTTGGCGAAGGGGCAGACCGTGATTGAGTCGGCAGCGTGCGAACCGGAAATAACCAGTTTGGCAAAGTGTCTTAATAAAATGGGCGCGAAGATAACCGGTATCGATTCGCCGCGATTGGTTATTGATGGTGTCAAAGAATTAAAGCCGGTGGAGTTTGAGGTGATGGCTGACCGCATCGAGGCAGGGACATTTATGATAGCGGCGGCTATAACGGCAGGCGAGCTTAAATTGGAGAACTGTCGAGTTGGTGACATGATGGCGGTGATTGATAAGTTGCGAAATATTGGAGTGACTGTCGAAGCCGACGGAGACAATTGTGTTGTTGCCCGCAAGGGGGCCATAAAGGCGGCGGATATTACTACTCAGCCATATCCGGGTTTTCCTACCGATTTGCAGGCACAGTTTATGACACTACTGTCACTTGCGGAGGGTAATAGCGTTATAATCGAAAAGATTTTTCCCGATAGATTTATGCACGTTGCCGAGTTGAGTCGGATGGCGGCGAATTTGCGTAAAGAGGGAGCTATTGTTGTTGTAGCTGGCGTAAAAAAATTGATAGCTGCACCTGTTATGGCATCTGACCTGCGGGCATCGGCAGCGTTGGTTCTGGCGGCCTTGGCGGCTGAAGGAACCACAATGGTCAGTAGGGTATATCACATTGACCGCGGCTACGAAAAAATTGAGAAAAGACTGAATCCAGTCGGCGCGAAAATAAGCCGAATAAAAGTTTAGTAAAGTATTGCTGGAGAATAAGAAAAAATTAATAATAAAATATTTGAAAGGGCGGGAGAATGAAGAAAATATTTAAGAGCCTGCGTAGTATTTCATTAGCGATTGTAATTGTAGTTGTGGTCATTTTGTTAGTAATCGGCTTTTTTATTGACCTTGCTTTGGAAGTAGGTATTGAAACGGCTGCGACTAAGACTTTAAATGTTGGAGTAAGTGTGTCGGACGTGGACCTTTCGATTCTGAGGGGCAGTCTCAGTTTGAAGGGCCTTTCGATTAATAATCCACCTGGTTACCAGCATGATAAGATGCTTGTTTTGAATAAAGCCAAAGTCAGTATCAATACCATGTCGCTTTTAAGTGACGTAGTTAAGATAAAGGAAATCAAGCTTGATGGTATAGAACTTGTTATTGAACAAAAAGGTCTTTCTAATAATCTTAACGAGGTAATAAAAGCAATACCTAGTAAGCCGAAAGATGAAAAGGCCCCTGAAGAGGTTGAAGAGAAACCCCAAAAAGCAGGCAAGAAACTGCAGATAGATACTCTTGAAATTACTAATGTAACTGTAAAAGCGAAGTTGCTGCCTATTCCCGGTAAGGCGGATACGGTGACGCTGAAATTGGCCCCCATCAAGATGAAGGATTTGGGTAAAAAAGAGCATGTGGATGTAGCTGCATTGTCGAGCAAAATTTTGTTGGCGATAACGGAAGGTGTAGCCAAGCAGGGTGCAGGTATTCTGCCGAAGGATATGATAGGTTCAGTAAAGGGCGAACTCAAAAGACTTGAAGGGTTGTCAGAGACTTTATTGGATGGTGGCAGTAAAGTTCTGGAGGAAGGCAAAGACCTTGGCAAGGAAATTACCGAAGGTTTTAAGGGTCTGCTGAAATTGAAAGATAAATAGGGTTACGGATTTATTTTCCAGCAGCTATTTTTGCGGATTCGACGGTATTGTAGAGCAGCATTGTTATCGTCATAGGTCCGACACCACCGGGTACGGGCGTAATAAGGGATGCTTTTTCCTTAACCGCTTCGAAATCCACATCGCCAGCGAGGCGATAGCCTTTTTTCTTTGTAGTATCATCGACGCGGTTGACACCGACATCGATGATGACGACACCATCTTTTACCATATCAGCAGTGATGGTATTAGGTCTTCCGGCAGCTGCGATTATAATATCAGCTCGTTTGGTGTGTTCGGCTAAGTTTTTGGTTCTGGTATGGCAGACGGTAACAGTGGCATTTCCCGTGGGGGCTTTTTGTATCAGCATGTTGGCGATTGGTTTTCCGACGATATTGCTTCTTCCTACGATGACAACCTCAGCTCCTTCTATTTTAACTCCGCTTCTCTGGAGAAGTTGTATAATTCCGTGAGGGGTACAGGGCAGAAATGCTTTTTGGCCGGCAACCATTTTGCCGATATTTGTCGGGTGGAAACCGTCGACATCTTTTTCGGGGCTGATTGCCAGCAGGATTTCGGATTCGTTTATGTGGTCGGGTAAAGGCAACTGGACGAGAATACCGTTTATTTTCGGGTCGTTATTCATTTTATCGATTAGGGCGAGTAACTCTTTCTGCGTGATATCGGCGGACAGCCGGTTATCGTCGGAATAAATACCTATATTTTCGCAGGCGCGTTCTTTGGCTGTGACATACGATTGCGAGGCGGGGTCTTCACCTACGAGGATAACGCCGAGGCCGGGAACGATATTTTCTTTTTTAAGTTCTGCGACTTCGGTTTTTAGTTCGGCTCTCATTTGAGAAGCGACTTGCTTGCCATCGATAATTTGTGCTGTCATTTTCCAACTCCGTTTATAGGCTAAGTATGAATTAATTTACGGAGGTGAGTATAAAAGGAACGCTCGGATTTTTCCAGCTTAAAAAAGTCCGGTGACTTTTGAAGTCTTTGTGTTGATGTCGATGTGTCTGAAGGCCGGATTCGAGCCGGTACCGGGCATCAACTTGATTTGACCGGCTACAGGGACGATGAAACCGGCGCCTTTGTGTACGATGAAATCATAGATAGGCAATCTCCAGCTTCTGGGTCGTCCTTTCATGTCCGGGTTATGTGATAAACTCAGGTGGGTTTTGAGTATGCAGGTACCGAAACCTTTCAAGTCGGGGTCCGCTTCGAGTGCCTTTGCTTTTTTGAGGGCATCGGAGGTATATGTGACGCCAGCGGCACCGTAGACCTCGGTTGCAATTAACTCAATCTGTTTTGTTAAGGGGGTATTGAGCCGGTAGAGGAATTTGAATTTATTATTGTTTTTTCTGCAGGCTTCGGCAACGACTTCGGCTAACTCGATTGCCCCTTTACCACCTTTGAGCCAATGCTGCGAGAATGCGGTTAAGGCACCGTTTTGCTCGGCTATTTTTCGAACGAGTTTAATTTCGTTTTTTGTGTCGGTATGAAAGGCGTTTATGCAAACTATGGGTTGTATGCCGCTTTTTTTGACGATTTCAATGTGAGCGATGAGATTTTCGCATCCTGTTTCGACAAGTTTCAGGTTCTCCTGTCTATATTCTTTGCTTAGAGGGGCACCTGGTTTTACGGCTGGTCCGCCGCCATGCATCTTTAGTGCTCGGATAGTCGCGACAATAACAACTGCATCTGGTTTCAGGCCTGAGGCACGGCACTTAAGGTTCCAGAATTTTTCATAACCTATATCAGCCCCGAAGCCGCTTTCTGTTACGTGATATTCGGATAGCTTTGAGGCGAGTTTGTCGGCGATGATAGAACTTTGTCCAATGGAGATGTTTGCGAAAGGTCCCGCATGGACGAAAACGGGTTGGCCTTCGATGGTCTGAATTAGGCCCGGGTCAATGGCTTTATGCATCCAGGCTGCCATAGCGCCGTCGACTTCGAGGTCGGCGGTGGTGACTTCTCTTCCTTTTTTGTCGTAGGCAACGACCATTTTGGCGATTTTCTTTCGCATATCTTTTAAGTCGTTGGCGATAGCGAGTATTGACATCAATTCGCTTGATGCGGAAATGTCAAACCCCGAATCCATTTCGAAGCCGTCCATCTTCTCACCTTTACCGATTGTCATGTGACGTAGAGATTGCGCACAAAAATCCATGACCCATCTTAGCTGAACTCTATTGGGGTCGATGTCTAATCTTTTTAGTTTGCTTTTCGCCAGTCGCTGGTCGTCATAGTTTCTCTCGTGCTGCATACGTGCGGTAAGGGCGACCATGGCTAGGTTATGTGCATTTGTGATGCAGTCGAAGTCACCGGTAAAGTGAATCGAGAACGGTACAAGTGGTATGCATTGTGCGAGGCCGCCGCCAGCGGCGGAGCCTTTGATATTGAAAGTTGGTCCCGCACTTGGCTGTCGGATGGCACCGGTTACGCGTTTGCCGAGTTTGCCGAGTCCTTCGACGAGGCCTATTACGGTGGTGGTTTTTCCTTCACCTAATGGTGTAGGTGTAATTCCAGTAACATCGATATATTTTGCGGTTGTTTTTTTATTTTGGAGTCGCTGCATGGCCTTGGTGTAATCGACCTTGGCTAACTGTCGCCCCATTGGCAGCAGTTCATCTTCTCTTAGTCCGAGTTCTTCGGCCAAAAGTTGGGGAGATTTCATCGACTGTTCTGCGGCTTCTGCGATTTGCCAATCTTTCATTTTTTTGGGATTAAGTTTCATATACGCCTATTAGGATACAAATTTGCACCGGTCGAACGCAAGTTATTTATTCGCTGGTGGTTAGATAAATGAATCGGCATAAATTTATGGTTAGTTTAGCCACAAGGGGCCTTGTCGAGTTATTTAGGCTGATTGGAGTTGAAAATGAGAATATGGGACGCAATAATAGGTTGAGAATAAAATGGGCCGGGCTGGATTCGA
>JAGLSU010000149.1 GCA_023135935.1 Planctomycetota bacterium | reverse complement strand
TGGTGTCCGGCTATGCTTAAGGACGGGATAAGTTCTACAATAGGTGCGGTGGCCGAGCCATATCTTCATTCATTTCCGAAACCGACAGAATTTTTCATGAAACTGTTCGAGGGCAGGTGTCTTGTTGAGGCATATTATTATGCTAAGCCGTTTAATTCATGGCAGTTGGTTTTGATAGGCGACCCGTTATATAGGCCTTTTAAAAAACATTAGTCATTCCGGCGAAATAAGGCTATTAGTGAAATTATAGCAACGACAGCTATTATTCCCGTGGCAGAGGCGATTGCACGGGCGGGTTCGAGACTTCTACCGGCGAATACTGAAAATGTTTCCGCAGTTACCAACAAACCTATCGGCAGTGCCAACACGCCAAGCAACCATTTGAATTGCGGCGCTCTTAACGGCAAAAGATGATGCATATATCGAAACCACATCATGCAGAAGAATCCATAGGCGAGAAAATAAAAAGTTATGTTTGTTACCGGCAGCACGTCAGCAGGATTTGTTCTTGTGAAGTTTATTAAGGCAAAGATAATTCCGCCCGTTATTGTAATACCCGCGGGCCAAAAGTGAAAAATCGTAAGCAAAATTAGTCCCGTCAATGCGCCGCCCAGGTCAGCGAAAAAGTCCCCAACATCAGGTTGACGTCCCACATAACCCTGCAGCACTTCATCTAATACCCCATACCAAACCACCACTAAAACCACCCACCAGACGGTAGCTCTGCGCCAATCAACTTTTTTATGTGGGCTGATTGCAAACCATAGCAGAAAAGTCAGAACCAGGTATACAAGATAGTGAAGTATCTTGTCGGAAAGTCCGACTTGTCCGACCCATCTTGGTACATTTGGGATGTGAGTAGCAATGAAAATGCCAGGCCAGTAAAATAATAGCGAGATGACGGTTGCTTTTTGTCGGCGTGATAAAGCCATCAAAGTCCTCTTAATAGTCTAATTCAAGTAGTTAGCCCGACTAATCGGCAGCGTTATTGACTGCTATAGCGATTTGTGATGGGCAATCTCCTGTCTTTACCGAAGGCTTTTGGTGTAATTTTTATTCCCGGCGGAGACATCCTTCTTTTGTATTCATTTCGGTCAACCATACCAATTACGCGATGGACCACTTCTTGCGGCAGGCCCGATTCAATTAGTTGCTTTGCGGATTTGTCTTGTTCGACGTAGCCTTTGAGGATTTTATCGAGTAAATCATAATCGGGCAGCGAGTCGCTGTCTTTTTGGTCCGGCTTAAGTTCGGCACTTGGCGGGCGAGTTATTACATCGGTCGGTATGACTTGTCGATTATTTATTTTGTTTATATATTTAGCCAATTCATAGACCAAAGTTTTCGGAACATCTTTTATAAGGGCAAATCCGCCGGCTGTATCTCCATAAAGTGTTGCGTATCCGACGGCAGTTTCGCTTTTGTTTCCGGTCGTCAATACCAAAGAGCCGAATTGGTTGCTAAGTGACATTAGAATGCTTCCGCGAATTCTGGCTTGTAGGTTTTCATAGGCAATACCCTTGTCGTCCCAGCCGGGAACCGATGTTAATGAATCGTTGAATTTCTGAAGTGTTGACTCAATCGGAATGGTCATAAATTCAATGTCCAGATTCTCCGCCAGTTTTTCGGCATCAGATATTGTCTCCGGGCTGTTAAATTTCGTGGGCATTGTAATACCGATGACACTTTCGGAACCTAACGCATCCACAGCGATAGCAGCGACAACCGAAGAATCTATTCCGCCGCTAAGACCAAGCAAGACTTTCTTGAAACCGTTCTTTTGTGTGTAGTCCTTTGTCCCGAGTACAAGTGCCTGATAAATTTCATCGATGGCCTCGGCTGGTTGGGGACGTGTAGGCTGTGCGGGTTCAACTTTTACAGTTCCATCAGCGGTTTTGGTGATGTCCGCGATTAGCAAATCTTCTTCGAATGCTTTGGCTTTGATTATATTTTGGCCTGTCGAATCGACGAACATGCTTCGACCGTCAAAGATAAGTTCGTCCTGACCGCCGATGAGGTTGCAATATGCAACGGCGCAGTTAAATTTTTTCGCGCATTGACTGATGACTTCCTGCCTCTTTTTAATTTTCCCTAAATGGAAGGGTGAAGCCGAAATATTCAGAATCATTTGTATCTCGCCGGCATCTTTGAGGAATTTTGCCAGCCATTCGATATCCCAGATATCTGCGCAAATGGTAATGGCGATGTTGAGGCCGGATACTTTGATTATTGTCGGGCTGGTACCGGACTGAAAATATCTTCGTTCGTCGAATACACCGGTATTTGGCAGCAGGGCTTTGTTGTAAACTTTTACTATGCCCGAAGCTTGTAATACCGCAGCGGAATTGTAATTGCCGCCCATATAATTTCCGGCGAAACCAACTATTAAAGTTTTGTCCGGACAGTCAGCCGCGAGTTTCTCGACGGTTAGTTGGTTGTCATCCAGGAAGTGCTTTTTGTGCAGCAGGTCTTCCGGTGGATAACCGCAGATGGCCATCTCAGGAAAGACCAGTATATCCACGTCTGAGTCAAGTGCCTTGGCATAGATATCGCGCATCTTCTCGGCATTGCCGGTCAGGTCGCCTACGATGGCATTGAATTGTCCCAGTGCTATGCGCATCAAATACAATCTCCAGACCAAGGTAGCAAATTCATCCCGTCCCACTTCAAGGTAGTAAATCTATCGGAGAGGGCGGGATTCGCTTCGCAGCAAGCCTTCGGCTTGTCGCTCTGCGGCGCCTTTGGCGTCAAACCCGCGTGGCGACGCTTCGCGTCGCGCGTGTTCTCATCCCGTCCTGCTTTAAGTCAGCAAGTTCAACGGAGAGGGCGGGATTCGAACCCGCGGTACCCCAAAGGGCACACCGGTTTTCGAAACCGGCTCCTTCAGCCACTCGGACACCTCTCCAAGTTCTTTATCTGCAAAGAGATACGAACTGGTCTCAAACAAATTTTCACATATAACAATTGCTCACTTTACATTTGCAAGGCTAATATTGCAAGAAGATAAACAGGCAATCTCAAGTGACAATACTCGATAGCTAAAAAATTTTGCTAATAAAAATAATATTCCCCCGAAAGTTGTTGAAACTGAAAGACCATTTGTCTAAAATCCGGCGAATCGCTGATAACAATTTCGAAGTTCTAAGATTTTAGAGGCTCAGAAATGTACATCATACCAGCCATTGACTTACTCAAAGGTAAATGCGTCAGGCTTATCCAGGGCGAATATCACCGCCAGATAATCTACGAAGACGACCCCGTAAAACAAGCCAGGGAATTCATCGCAGCCGGAGCAAAGTGGCTTCATATCGTTGACTTGGCTGGAGCAAGAATCGGCAAACCCGTTAATACCGAATCGATAGCAGCTATAGCGGCTCTTGGGCAACTCAGAATCGAAATTGGAGGGGGAATCAGAGACGAAGATTCCGTAAAACAATTATTCGATATGGGTGTCGAAAGAGTAATAATTGGAACAAAAGCTGTAAACGATTTCGAGTGGTTTACCGAAATCACCGAAAAGTTCAGCGGAAAAATAGCACTTGCACTTGATGCCAGAGGTTCAAAGGTTGCTACTCATGGCTGGACACAGAGCAGTCCGCAAAATCTTCTGGAATTCGCGGTCGAAGCCGCGAAACTGCCCCTGGCGGCTATAATATACACCGATATCGCAAAAGACGGTATGATGTCGGGCCCCAACCTCGAAAGAACCAGAGATGTTGTCAAGGCAGTAAATATTCCTGTCGTTGCCTCAGGTGGCGTAAAAGAATTGAGTGATATTAGAATGCTCACCGAAACCGGAGCAAAAGCCGTAGTGGTAGGCAGAAGCCTCTATGAAGGCACGCTTGACCTTGTAGAAGCAATAAAAATCACCCAGCAATAAAAACACCATCAAAACAAAACCGATACTTCTCTTCCATAAATCTTAAAACTGCTCAACGATAACTCGTAAAACCTCTTGCAAAATCTCCAAAGCTTGTTAATGATAGTTGGTGTAATGTTGACTATCTGAAAGGAAAAAAACAATGCAACTAAAACTCGATGTCAAAACACTGCTTATTGGGATTTTGTTGGGTGCTGCGCTCATTGCTACAATAGGTGCCGGTGTCGGAAGTGCGGATGCAACGCGATTTGGTATTGCTGTTGGGTCCGGCGGCTCGGCGATTATAGCAACTCAGGATGGCACCTTGTATGTTGTTAACGCAGATACTGCAATGGCTACACCGATTTTACAGGCGAGAAGCTTAAATACAAATCCAGGTGCTGTGAGAGATTATAAAGGAAGAATCTTTAATTTAACAACTGTAACGATTCCTCCAAATAGATAATCAGCCCAATTTACTTTGGCTAAGTACCTATTTGTACGGTTGCGGGTGTCTCATCATTTGTTGCTATGACATAGTGACAAGTCAGCGGAGAGAATGTAGTTAGATGTGCTGTTTTTTGCAGCTTCATTTATTGGCCTGAAGCAAAAACGACCCTCGACCTATAAAAAAACAGTTTTTATAGGTCGTTGTTATGAACCAAATTAAATCCTACTCGTTTTTACTTAACCCACTATAACCTTGTGCCGATACAATAGTCAGAGCTTATAGAACCCATATGCTATTGAATAATTAGGAGATTCGGAATGGGTATTCAGAATTGGTCGGAAGATATTGTACTTGTTGACTTGCCCCAGGAGCCAGATTTGGGAGATGAGTTGAAAACTGTTATTGGTATCGTGCGGGACAGAGGCGATTGCGATGTCGTAGTCGACTTTTCCGATGTCGACATTGTAACTTCTTCAAGTCTTTCGAAGTTGTTGAAACTACGCAAATTGTTGACTGATTGCGAACATCAACTCGTTTTCTGTAATGTTGCTCCGGCGACAAAGGGCATATTTACGGTAACAGGTCTCGATGGCGTTTTCGAACTTGCCGATGACAAATTTGTTGCTCTCGCAGGTCTGCAAATCGTTAGTTAACCTGGTTCAATACTTAAGTCTTGACAGGGGTGACTACCTTTTGTATCATAGACTGTAGTTATAAGTGAGCCGGTTACCAAGGCCGCTGATAGCGGCGGCTTTTGTAACCTGCTTGTATTGCGTAAAGTGTAAGTGAGATATATGCAATGGAACAGGAAGCTCTACAGCAGATAGAGCAGGTTATTGGTTATAGTTTTTCCGACCGCAACCTTCTTATCAAAGCATTCACACATTCCTCAAGTACTGACGACCGCCTCGATAGCAATGAAAGACAGGAGTTCCTGGGCGATGCTATTTTGGCTGTTGTTATTTGCCAAACCCTCTTCGAGAGATTTCCAGACTATCCGGAGGGCGACCTGACGAAAATAAAAAGCATGATGGTTTCAAGAAAAACCTGTGCGGAAATCGTCAAAGAACTTGGATTACAGAAATATCTGAAAATTGGAAAAGGTATGAACGGCAGCAGGTCATTATCGGGTTCACTTGCAGCCGGATTGTTGGAAGCTATTATCGCTGCGATATGTATCGATGGCGGTTTTGATGAGGCACAAAACTTTATCTTAAGAATATTTGCCTCATTAATTAGCCAAGCCGACGCAGAAGAAAATCAAGGAAATTTCAAATCCTTACTGCAGCAACATGCACAGCAGCACTTCAACGTCACTCCTGTTTATGGACTGCTCGATGAAAAAGGTCCTGACCATGACAAATGCTTTGAAACAGAAGTGGTTATAGGGGACCGGCATTTCAAAAGTGCCTGGGGAACAAATAAAAAAGAAGCGGAACAAAAAGCTGCCTTCAATGCTCTTGTCGAATTGGATATTATTGAACAAACTTTATCTGATAGCGGCGATTAAGTTTGCTTTTCACTCTGTAATAAACCATACCAAGCCATACAATACCAGTGCCGTTGCGCCCAGAAAAACAATTATACTGCCCAGCAAAGGCAACACCTCTTTGATGAAGTTGCCCGTGGTAATCGTGGGAAGTTTCGTTGCTTTATAAACAACGGCTATCGCCGAAGCCAATGGAAAAAGCCATATCATCGAAACTGGATTTGTACCTATGTTCTCCGGTGAGATAAAACTTGCTATTATTGCAAAATTGGTCAACAAGGTTTCAGCCTCCATTTGCCTTTATACCGCGAAGATGAGCCAGATAAATTGCGTTTACGATGCATAAAAGATTAAGTAGCCCTGCGATGCTTGTGTATATCTGACCTATTTCGTTTGGCCTGCCATAAACAGGATAACCACCGCCAGCTGTCAGATGTCCCAAACCAGCCACTATCGGCGAAACCATAACCTGAGCAATATACCAAGGCCACGAACCTATCGGGTCAATCACACCGATTGAACCGATATAAAGACCTATACAAAAAGTGAGAATAATCGTTACGAATATTATTATCGCGCGGCTTTTTTCTTTTAGCAGAAAATATCCCGCTCCGGGAATAAACCATCCCGATATTCCCACAAGAAATAAAAACGTTATATGCTTTTCTTTCGAAAGCTGGGCCATTAAGGTTACCCTTCGATTTTCATAGGCGTATTGGGTTCCGCAACAGTCTCTTCAGCGACTATCCTGAACCGTGTTCGTTTTATTATGTTTTCCGGGTTAAAGTGGACCACCGACAAAGACTGGGATTTTACAAAGTCTTGCTTATAGGTTTGTATTCCCTTTATTTGTTCGTATTGGTTACGGTCAACTCGCAGAATCGAAACATCCTTTAAACAGTAGTAGCTCATTGCGGGTTTAAATTCCAACACCATTGGTAACGTTTCAATAGTCTCGGCGCCCTTAGGTACAAGTCCGTAAAGCATATCTAAGAAAAGCATTTCTTTTCTCATACCTTCGACAATCTCACGTCCCGCAGGATTACCCTCATTTTGCATAATGTATCTTTCGAGTGTCATCTCCGGAACTCTGCGCATCTTGGCATTTTGCAGTACGAATGCATCGGTGCCACCCGGAGTTTCTTTGACTATTTCGCCATATAGTTTAACAAATTTATCAGATGTTTTTTCCCACCCATCCTTCTTGGCGAGCTTGATAAACTCTTCAGCCTTAATCTTAGCCGTTTCCATCGCTGCCAGTTCCTTCAGGCTGTCTATCACCTTATCTTTGACCGTATAAACATCATCGGTTGCTGTTATCTCGCCTTCGGCAACAGCAATGGTACTTTTACTTATGCTTTGATTTATATCTTCCGGTTCGGATGCCTTTCGCACTGCTGTTATACGCATAATCATTACTATTTGACCGAACATATCCTGTACCGGGCCGATGTTTTCATACAATCTTGGCTTCGGAACGTCAAAAGGACCAAGTTCACTGGCCCCAAGCTCATCGACCGCGAATACGACTCCGGTTAATTGAACAGGATTGTATCCGTAACCGCCTACATATAGCCCACCAAGAATCGTATCCATCTGCATATCGCCGGCGCCAAGAAAACCTGTCTCGCCCGTGTATAATTTTATGTTATTCTTATTACTTATTTCCTCAGCTGCTGTTTTATAATCACCCATAAGCTTCCTGAATTCCTCGGTGCTCATCTTGGACGGCTCCGTATAGGTATCCTGCAAACCAGCCTCAGTGACCGACCGAACTTTCTGCAGAATCCTGCCTACCTCCATTCCTGTCTTGCGCTGTAGAATACCGTTAGATATGTCACCTGCTACCTCAGCATAGCTCTTGACTCGCTCGGTTGCTTGTGAATTCGGGTCGTTCGGGTCGGAAGGTATCTGTTCAGTAAATAATTGGCTTCGATATCTCTGGTAATACTCTTCCATCTCTTCCTGTGTCGGTGCTAATACTGTCTTTGATACATCATCAACCTTAAGCGCGATATATTCAAGCCGAAGCATGTCCGGCTGCTTATATCCAAAACCGTAAGGATTTTCATCACTTGTGCTGCCGTCAAAGTATTTTTTATACTTGGCGAAATGCGCCGATATCTCTTTTTCCGTAGGTTCCTCTTGAGATTCAACAAACGCAGCTGAATTAATTTTGACAACGTTAAAGTCTATTGCTTCGCTTTCCCAACTTACTGCATACATCATTTCCGCAGTTGTGACATTCTCACTTAAAGTAATCATCCTCCCGTATTCTAATACGCTTAGCAACTTGCTAAATGCTGCCAACGCTTCTTGTTCCGAAATTCCTTGCCGCCCTATCAGTGAACCCATCAGTTGCTGGTATGTCGCGCCG
>JAGLSU010000148.1 GCA_023135935.1 Planctomycetota bacterium | reverse complement strand
ACCTCTGTTTTTGCGATTAATTTGCCTCATAGTTCAATCATTAGACCAAATTCGTACCCCTTTGTCAAGGCTAATCTCTTCCTATCACCCGTTTCTATCGCTACCGTTCCTTATCTTTACCTTTTTTCAAAAAGAAACCAATTTGACCTGTTGACAAAAAACCTTCTTTCCCTTAACATACTTAGGCAGTGCTTTTTAGGAAATTACACTGCCGGGAAAGGTAACAGTGAAAATTTTAGCTTGTATACCTGCTCGTTACAACTCTACAAGATTCCCAGCTAAAGTTCTCGCCAAAGATACTGGCAAATTCCTCATCCAGCACACCTACGAACAAGCATGTCTTGCCAAACTGCCCGAAAAAGTCATCATAGCTGCCGATGATAAAAAAATCGTCGCCGCTGCCGAATCCTTCAATGCCGAATGTGTGATGACCTCGCTCGATTGTCAAAGCGGCACCGACCGAATTGCCGAAGCCGTAAAAGATATCGACGTCGATATCATCGTTAACCTCCAGGCAGACGAACCTGAAATCGACCCCGAAAACATCGATATCCTCGCTAAATTGCTTATAGACAACCCCGATTTCCAAATGGCCACCCTCGCTGCCGATTTTCAAACCAAGGACCAAATCGCCGACCCCAACATCGTAAAAGTAATAACCGACAGCAGCAGCCGGGCGATTTACTTCTCAAGAAGCCCAATTCCATACGACAGGGAAAAAGCCGGCATAGGCGAATCGTTGCAATACCTTCGTCACATAGGCATATATGCGTACAGAAAAGAACTTCTGCTGGAAATCACCGCCTCGCCGCAAACGCAATTGGAAAAAGCAGAAAAACTCGAACAACTCAGAGCTATCGAACTTGGTATTCCAATCCTGCTCGAAAAAGTTGAGCATACCTGTGATGGAATAGATACCCCCGAGCAATATGCCGAATTTGTTGCCCGTTATTTAAAAAAATGTAAAACATAAAAAATTTTGAGGTTGAATTTGTATGTCTGAAAGTAAAGATTTGTTAGCTTCCGTCAGTGACGTCTCAACTGAAACCGAATTCTTCTCCATTATCCCCGATGGATATCAAAAAGGCAAAACTCGTTATTGCTTCGTCTTTGGTACCGTCATGAGCGGCCTTGGAAAAGGCATCTTCTCGTCCTGCCTCGCAAAACTCATGCAGGATAAAGGCCTTAAAGTCGCGCCAATAAAACTCGAAGGTTATCTTAACATAGACTCCGGCACACTTAATCCATTCCGTCACGGCGAAGTCTTCGTGCTTGATGACGGCATGGAGTGCGACATGGACCTCGGCACCTACGAAAGAATGCTCGACCAGAACCTAAGCAGAGCAAACTTTGCTACTAGCGGCCAAATCTTCAGCTCTGTACTAAACAAAGAACGTCACGGTGACTATCTCGGCCGTGACGTACAGATGATTCCTCACATTACCGGAGAAGTAAAACTAAAACTCCGTCAACTTGCCGTTGATACCAATGCTGACATCATCTTCGTCGAAATCGGTGGAACGGTAGGGGACCTCGAAAACGCCTATTACATTGAAGCCATGCGTGAACTCGCCTACGAAGAAGGCCCCAACAGCAGCTGTTTCGTAGCCCTAACATATATTCTCGAACCTCAAACACTCGGCGAGCAAAAATCAAAAGCAGCACAACTCGGTATAAAACAACTTATGCAATGCGGCGTTCAACCGGACATCATAGCCTGCAGAGCCGCATCCCCAGTCACCGAAAAAATAAGACAAAAAATTAGTCTTTACAGCAATGTGCCATTCGCAAGAGTCTTCTCAATGCCGGATTCCGCCAGCATTTATACGATTCCTAATATGCTCAGAGATTCCGGAATCGATTTCGAAGTTGCGAAAATGTTGAAAATAGAGGACAGGCTCAAACTGCGACAGGAACGAAAAGCCTGGGCGCAATGGTGTGATTTCACAGATAAAATCGGAGCCGAAAAATACGATGTCACCATCGCCATCACAGGAAAATACACTACCGTTCGTGACAGCTACGCCTCAATCATAAATGCACTCGAACATGCCGGCATCGCTCTTTCCGGAAATGTCGAAATTAAATGGATTGAAACAACAAATATCAACGATGAAAATGCTGCCCAACACCTGAAAGATGTTGATGGCATTATCGTTCCTGGCGGATTCGGTACAAGAGGTGCCGAAGGAAAAATCGCCTGCATAAAATATGCCAGAGAAAACAACATCCCATATCTGGGACTATGCTTTGGCTTCCAGATGGCTGTAATAGAATTCGCTCGAAATGTTTGTGGCCTCAAAAATGCAAACAGTACCGAAATCATCCCCGATTGCCCCGAACCCGTAATAGATATCCTGCCCGAGCAGAAAAAAATCGAAGGTCTCGGCGGAAATATGCGTCTCGGTGGTAGAGATATTGAACTAAAACCGGAAACTCTCGCATCAAAGATTTTCGCAAAAGCCGATACTGTCAGAATGCGTTTCAGGCATCGCTATGAAGTTGACCCGCGTTACATCGACCAACTCGAAAAAGCAGGCCTCGTATTCTCAGGCAAAGCCCCGGACCACCCCATCATGCAAATCTTGGAAATCCCATCGCACCCGTTCTTTATGGGCACACAGGCCCATCCATGCCTGACTTCTCGACCGTTAAGGCCTCAGCCGATGTTTGTTGGGCTCGTCGCCGCAGCAATACAAAAACGTTATGAAAACGAAAAATTACCGGACCCCATAAAAGCAACACAAAAAGTGTGCATATAAAATTAAGGACTCGATTTCTTTAGTTCTTCAAGTTCTTTCTCGAGTTGCACTATGTATGATTTGAGTTTTTGATTTTCCTGTATTAGCTCAGTGTTCTTATTCATTATAGGCCCAAGTATGCTTGTTGTTTGTTCGCGAATATTTTTTTGCGTTCTTTTCTCCAAAGCCGATTTTATATCCTCGCATTTCTCGAGCAAAGCAATTTGACTTTCTATCTCTTTGGCGTGCAACTTCTTTTGCTCTTCAATTTCCATCTCACATTGTTTTAATTGCTCTTTTAGTTGCATGTTTTCAACCGCTACCAACCTGCCCTTTCTGGTGTTTGATAAACTCTCCTCCTCGCAACCTGCAATTGATGTGATAATTACGATGCCGACTATTAACATAATTGTTTTATATAATGCCCTTGTCATATTGCTGTCCTTTAAAATTTTATTGTTTTCCATGATAACTGAATCATTCAAACAGAACGCTCAATTTTTCTCTATCCTTGCTCGTTTGCTCCTCGTTTGTCCACACAGCCAATTCCAAACTGCTTCTGCAGTGACAATCCTCACAGACAAGCTCCCCGTCATTTTGCAATACTGCTTCGATAAGCTTCAGACAGTTAGCCGTTGCCATTTGCAAGTTTGAAATAATTTCTTTCAAAAGCGTCTGTTTATCTTTGCCTGCCTCATGCTCACGCCAACAGTCATAGTCACTTGCCAATGCTACCAAACTGTAACATATCTGGGCTTCCCTTGCTAATTTTGCTTCCGGCATACCAGTCATGCCGATTAAGTCACCACCCCATTCACGATGCATCAGGGATTCCGCACGCGTCGAAAACTGTGGACCCTCCATACAGACATATGTCCCCTTGGAATGTGTCTTTACATTAATGTCTTTTGCCGCATCAATCAGTTTGTCTCGCAACCGTCCGCATACCGGCTGTGCCATCTCGCAGTGCACCGCTCCCAACCCGCCGAAAAAACTGCTTTGTCGTCTGAATGTCTTGTCGATAAATTGGTCAACGATTACTAAATCTCCGGGTACTATTCTTTCACGAAGCGAACCTACCGCACCGCTGCTTATTATCGTACGGGCTCCGAGCTTTTTCAGAGCGAAAATGTTCGCCGCAAACGGCACTTCACTCGGAGAAAGTCTATGTCCTTCGCCATGCCGATTTAAAAACGCGATTCTTTTCACACCCATCTTCCCGACCATAACACTTCCGCTGGGCTTACCGAAAGGCGTCTCGACATCCAAAAGTTCCGCATTGGTTATGTGCTCACCTAACGCCTCCCCCAGACCTGTTCCGCCTATTATTCCAATCAACTCTTCTGCCATTTTTTTTCTGCTCCTTCATAAAACCAACCCCTATACTACAGGACTACAGCCGAATTTACAAGATGCTCTTCCTGCTTACGCTCCCTGAACCCCCAATCCCCTAAAACCTTATAAAACCTACTTTTAGCTTGATTTCACGCCCTATTTTGGCTATAATGCTATGTTCTGCGCGGTCAGTCCGCGCCTTGACAAATGGTAGGAGGAATGTAGTAGCGCCGATGAAAAGGACCTTTTGTAGCGTACGTTCTAAGAGGAAATCGCTTACCGGAACGGAAAAATGTGCGCCCAATTACTGCCATCTCTTAGCCGCAGCGTTCATCTTCTTTGCTTTGCTAATTTTACCGCCTACCGCAAAAGCGAAAAATCCCTCCGATTTCATAAATCTAAGTGACCCGAATGTTCGTCAACAATGGGTTGAGCAACTAGCAGAAAAATCCCGACAAAAAAAAGCCAATGCTTGGGCAATAGCCGAAGCTCAGGGATGGGCTCCGAAAGGTTACGTTAACGGAAAATCATTCGAGCTTATGGCAATAGAAAACGGGTGTGTCTATGTCTATGAAACCTGCAATGCAAACGCTGGCATTTCTATTGCTGTTGACAAAATAAGAAACACTTTCCCATACGATGTTAATGGGGCGGGGTTGACGGTAGGAATTTGGGATGGTGGCGCTGTCAGACCAACACATCAGGAATTCGGAGGACGCATAACTGTAAAAGACGGTTCCGCTAACAACTATCACTCTACACATGTCGGAGGAACACTTGCTGCTGCGGGAGTCGACCCCAATGCCATAGGTATGGCAACTGCCGTACTCGTTGACTCATATGATTGGACCAGCGATTTAACTGAAATGACGTCTCGTGCAATGACATATCCGAATGAACCCAACGCAATACAAGTTTCGAATCATTCCTATGGATATTCAGCCGGATGGAACCATGATTATACCCCGCCTCGATGGTGGGGCACGTGGGGAAACGATGAGTCACACTACTTTGGACTTTATAACTCAATAGCATCTGATTGGGACCAGCTTTGTTACAATGCCGAATACTATCTACCTTTCAAAGCTACCGGTAATGACCGCGATGACCCAACACCACAGGAGGATGCACCCTTTGAGTACTATGCATTTAAAATGCCAGTTGGCTGGGGATGGTACGAAAAAAATTATGACAGTTCCAGTGACCCTCCTGAAGACGGTTGGGATGACGGTGGTTTCGATACCATCAGAACCGTTGGCTCCGCCAAAAATATTATTACCGTCGGCTCCATAAACGATGCCGTAACTGCAGGTGTTCGTGACATAAGCAAAGCCACGATGACAAACTCCGGCGGATGGGGCCCGACTGACGACGGAAGAATTAAACCGGATGTCGTAACTAACGGTGTAGCTGTATACTCTACCTCAAGTAGTGGTGATGCCAGCTATGTGTCATATACCGGTACCAGTATGGCTACTTCATCGGCTGCGGGAACGGCACTTTTGCTGACAGACTACTATGGCCGTCTTTTCCCAGGCGATGCCATGCGTGCCAGCACCATAAAAGCACTGATAATTCACACCGCCGACGACCTCGGAAATGCAGGACCGGATTATAAATTCGGATGGGGACTGATAAATGCAAAAAATGCCGCCGACCAGATAGCCGACCATTACAATTTCCCAGATGCAAATAAAATCGACGAAGGTCTCCTCGATGATGTCAACACAGTCGCCTATTACACCTTCGAATGGGATGGCAACAGCCCGATTCGGGCAACTGTCTGCTGGACGGACCCTGCCGCCACTGCCATAACTACCGTTGATGACCCCTCTCCGCGATTGATAAATGATTTAGACATGCGTATTACCGACCCGTGCGGGACGGTGGCATATCCATTTGTGTTAAACCCCGCAAGCCCGAACAATCTTGCCACAACCGGCGATAACATATTGGACAATGTCGAACAGGTACTAATCTCTTCGCCCGCTGTCCCCGGCGATTACACAATACAGATAAGTTACAAAAGCACACTAGCAAACGACCAACAATATTATTCTCTCATACTAAGTGGACAAGCAGAACCTCCATTGGGTGATTTTGACGGAAATGGCATAGTTGACTTTAAAGATTTGGCTGAACTCGTTAACTATTGGCTGCAAAATGAACCGTCCGTGGATATCGTCCCTACTGGCGGCGATGATACTGTTGACTTCCTCGACTTCTCGAGATTTGCCCAGGATTGGCAATAACATTTATTGAAAACTTAACTCTCGATACCTGTTACAACTTCTGATATAATAAAAAAACTATGAAATTGGCCGAAGCCTTAAAGAATAAAGCAATGGATTTAGGGTTCGACTTGGTTGGAATAACAGACGCCTCGCCAATAGACAACGAGCAGGTCGAGTTATTAGCTGGCTGGTTGTCGTCGGACCACGCAGCACGCATGGACTATATGCGAAGCAATTTCGATAAACGCATCAATCCCGCAAAACTACTCGAAAACGCGCAATCTGTTATTTGCCTTGGCATAAATTACAAACCGCCGATTGCAAAAGAAAACCCTAACTCATCCATACTTACAGGAAAAGTAGCCCATTATGCACAGTATGAAGACTATCATGTCTTCATGAAAAAACTCCTTCGCCAGCTTGTCGAGTTTATGATTACACTTGTCGGTCAAAGTTTGCATTTCAAAATCTGTGTCGATTCTGCACCATTGGCTGAAAGGGCGTTAGCCGCTCGAGCTGGTTTGGGCTTCATAGGAAAAAACCACATGCTGATTAATCCACAACTGGGAAGTCAAATATTCCTTGGGGAAGTAATTTCAGATTTGAAACTACCAATCGACAAGCCCATCGAAACAAAATGTATAAACTGCAACAAGTGTGTTGATGCTTGTCCGACAAAAGCACTAAGACGAGATGGCCGCTTTGATGCTGGCAAATGTATCAGCTATCTAACCATCGAACACAAAGGCGATATACCACCACAATTAGCCGAAAAAATCGGAAACAGAATCTTCGGATGCGACGAATGTGTCTTAGCATGCAAACATCAAACTGATATGCCGCAATGCAAAAATGAAAACTTCAAATTCTTTGTCGAAAGAGCAAGGGTTAACCTGGAAAAAATTCTGGAGTTAACCGAAAAAGACTTCGAAACTAAATTCGCTGGCTCAGCTATGGAACGACTCGGACTTGAACGGTTGAAAAGAAACGCGAAGATTTGCCTTGCCAATATAACCAGCTAACCCTTGTCATCCCCGCGAAGGCGGGGACCCAGTTTTCTTCCCCCAATAACCAATTTACATGCCTACCAGCCAGTGTTTGGCAAATTTCGCTTTATTGCCCTTGATTTTCAGCCGATATAACTTTACTGACTCTTATTGGATAGGCCTTCAATTGAGGGTTGCAAAGAAAAGTTGCCTTCTATTAAAAAAGTGAAATAATGGATAGCCAATTACTAAATAAGCGGCCTCACTTAATACCGACTATCATTGTGGCCCTAATGCTGTTTGGAGCTTTAGGACGGTGGCCTTATGGTTATTATCAAGTGCTCAGATTAGTTGTGTGTGGTGTTAGTGTGTACACTGCTTTTGTGACTTACCAATGGGGGAAATTATGGGCAACTTGGGTATTTGGTTTTATCGCTATTTTATTTAATCCACTAATTCCGATACACCTGTCACGTGAGATATGGCAGCCGATAGATGTAGTTTGCGGGATACTATTTTTGGTCATTGCAATTATACTCAACGAACCTGTAAAAACTTCCAGGTGTCATAAAATAAAAAATGAAGAATTGGAAGGAAAGTAAGATGATAGAAGATAAGGATGAAATATTAGAGGCGATTAGAAAACTGGTGGACGACAACGGCTATGAGATTTTTTATAAGTGGGGTGAATCCCCTATAGAACTGAATTGGATAACCGAAGAAAGATTGCACACTTGGGTTAAACCAAAAGATAAGGACAATAGAGTATTTTTGTTTGACATCTCGAATGGATCTACCTATTTGAGGGTTACTTTTGCAGATATAAGTAATGGAAATTTCGACTGGAAAAATTGCAGAGATCAAAATGAAATGCTTGATTTCATTGAGGAGTGCTTACGAACCAGAAATAAGATTGCGTAAGTGAGGTGTATTATGAATCTAAAACGTGGATTTCGGAGAGCTATATTTGTTCTGAGTTTACTTATTGCATTAATAACGGCGGTCTTGGCCTTTGTCGCGACTTACGACACTTGTGATTATAATCGCCGTATGTATTATGAGTACAAAAATGATTATGAAAACATTACTATGTTTTGGATTAATTGGGATACAGATGGATGGGATGTTGGACAACGTGCTGTAGTCAGACATTTATTAAATTCACGTACTGAATATGGTGGCGCTGAGTTTGTTTTTGGCGATAAAACAGTAACACTACATTGCTGGGATGTTTTCCCTGGCATAAACGAAGTTATGCTTTCGATGCCATTGGACGTTTTAAATAAGGAAGCACAAACTGCAAAAGAGAATGCATTAAAAAGAATCGAGGAGAACCTTAAAAGCTATGACAGTTGGGGGAAGATAACATTCTCTGGAGTTATATTGTTAGCTATATTAGCAGCTTTAGGCGGTGCCATTGCCGGTTATTTGGGTATTTGGGTTCTCTGGTTCGGAGGCATAGCTATCTATAAATTTGTAATCTCTAAATTTATTAAGTGGCTGGTTCAAGGTTTTCGTGACGACACGCCTGAGCAAGTCGAGAAAGTAGAACCAATACACAAAATGAAGAAGATAAAACAAATACTTAGGAAACTTTTTCATGAATTAATACCACCATCAGTTGTTATAGATGAAAAAATATTGGAAGAAACGGAGAGATTGCTGGAGCAAGATAAGGAAATTTTAGAGCGAGGCCTAAGGCCAGCATTAATTCATTTGGAAACAGGACAAGACGTGTTTGATACAATATCACGTTCAGAAGCACATAGGTTCAGGCTTGCTGTCAATATATGTGAATCTAATAAACAACCTACAGGTAAAAATTTTAGAGTTAAATGGATTGGGCACGTTATAGCCTTGCACATCCCTACGCCTTATCATAAAGGAGGGTTAGAATTAAGATGGGAAGATGTAAAGGCTCACAAAGAATGTGAGGTGCTGAACAAATAGCCGAAAGACACAACAAATATGATGTAACATTTACTGACCCACGAACAGGTAGAGATTTGCTTGCAGAGATGACGGAAGAACAGCGGAAGAAATATATAAAATTCAAAAGAAAGACGAGTAATATAAAACAAAAAGAAATCAGTTTAAAAGGAAGTAAATGGCGAAATACGAGATACGAAAATTAAGGGGCTAAAAAGGCATCGGTCTCACACGAAGGAACTTCAACACCTTGATACAAATCGGTGTTCTGTAACGTGAATATATCATCCTGTAAAATACCGATATTACGACTTTTTACAAAATTAACACTGCCGTCTCCGAACATAACATTTTGCCCATGACGGTTGTGATTAATGCTGTTAATATTCAACAAACTTTCGTCCAATTTAAGCTTAAGATGCCCGGCATAGTTCTGGGGCAATTTCTCAAACAACGGATTCAAATCTGCCATCAAAGCCTGACGTCCATGCGAACTCTCCATTAGAGATTTATCGCACTTAATACGAAAACTATAAGTCACATAGCGCCTGGCGGGAAAATCGTTATAGTTAGATACATCTGAAATATCAAACTGCAATGCGCGACCCTGACTTCTACCGGGACATACAAAATCAGCGGGGTCAACATAGTCACCCTTCACCAAAAGCCAGATAGAACGCGTGTTGGAGTGATTTTCGGTGCCTTGATATCCAACTTTCCACCAGGGCTCACCTGCTGCGGTTGCCACCGATGGCAACTGACCATCATGGTCTCCACGGTAGCTGCTTGAACCTTGGAAGATACTCGACAATTGTTTTTGACAGCGCGTTTGCCATGATTTTTGACGTGCGAAATTTAAAGGAGGAAGCAAAATACCTGAAACAAAAAGAATCAACGCTGCCACTGCCGCTATCTCACCGAAGTTCCGCCAGAAACGGCTTCTCAACGTAACCTTTTTAGTCTGTTCGCTGGTAATCAACTGTTGCAGCCGCAACTGGCTTGACTTCGCCATATTATTTAATCGCCAAATCGTTCCTTCTGCCAAATCGTCCGGACAAACCTCATCCTCTAAATTACCAAGCGGTACCAATGCGGATTTCAGATTTGAATAAAGCCCACCTGCCTCTTCATTGACAGATATCAACAGCTTAGCTTCTTTACTTTCCTTTTCGGTTGTTATACCTACGGCGTAATCAAATAACAGCTGTTTTTCTTTCGTGTTTAGCGAAGTCATTCTGGCTCGTTGCTCCCAAAGGATGCTTTCCATTCCTTGCTAAAACGGCCCACTGCCGTGTGAAGCCTGCTTTTAATCGTTCCAA
>JAGLSU010000147.1 GCA_023135935.1 Planctomycetota bacterium | reverse complement strand
GCAATATTGATGGTGGGCACCATTGTCGGTATTCTGATGGCTTCTTTTATGAACAATAGCGGTGGTGCCTGGGACAATGCCAAAAAGTATATCGAGAAAGGCGCCCTTGGTGGTAAGGGCTCCGAGGCCCACAAAGCCAGTGTCATAGGCGATACCGTTGGTGACCCGTTCAAGGATACTTCCGGTCCCAGTTTGAATATCTTAATTAAGCTTATGACGATGGTCAGCGTGGTATTTTCAGGTGTGATAGTCAAGTTCGCACCTGTTATCAGCGGCTGGTTCGGTCTGAACAAATAATGTGGAGAAATTGGTCGGTTGACGTATTCGACTGATAAGTGTAATCTATCGGGGTGGCCTGTTTGGCTGCCCCGTTTTTATTGAAAGAGAAAAGGTATAATTTGGCGAAGAAAAATACAGAGACAAAAGATTTTGCATTGGCAGCTGCGAGGATAGCGGCTGAAAGACACTGTAGTAACATAGTGGTTCTGGATTTGAAGGGTAAATCTCCCGCCACGGATTATTTTGTAATTGCTACGGGTACAAGTAACAGGCAGATGCGCACGGTTACTGATGAAATCAGTGAGGCGGCAAAGGAAAAAGGTTTTCAGCGTTTTGGCAGAGCCGGCTATGAGCAAGCCAGATGGATTTTGCTCGATTTTGTTGACATTGTAATTCATATTTTTGATGAACCTTACCGTGACTATTATGATTTGGAATTGCTGTGGGGCGATGCGAAGCGTTTGAAGTGGGAAGGGGCTAAAGAGAAGTGAAGCTTGCAATTGACATACTTGAGGAGCGTATCAGCGACGTTATGGCCTCTGTGGCAGGCCGAGAGGGTTGTGCGGCCATCGTAAGGCCCACGACTGATGCCAAGTTCGGAGATTATCAGGTCAATGGCATAATGTCTCTTGCTAAAGAGTTGAAAACTAATCCGCGTAAACTGGCTGAACAGGTAGTTGAGAAACTGGATTTAAGTGACATCTGTGATAAACCGGAAATCGCCGGGCCCGGATTTATAAATTTGAGGTTGAAGACAGAATATTTAACAGCTCGATTGCTTGAGGTTAACGCTGATGCCGTTCGTCTTGGGATAGAGGAAATAAGCAAGCCGGAAACTGTGGTGGTCGATTTTTCCGGCCCGAACATAGCCAAGCAAATGCATGTCGGACACCTGCGAAGTACAATCATTGGTGACTGTATCTGCAGGACACTCGAATTCCTCGGACACAAAGTCATCCGCCAAAACCATATCGGCGATTGGGGAACACAATTCGGTATGCTGATCGCAAATATCGAAAGAAGGTCACATCAAGCTCTGCAAGGTAAAACTATCGGAGTGATTCCTGTTCATTTAGCTGAGTTTGAGGATTTTTACAGAGAAGCGAAACAACTTTTCGATACTGATGAGAATTTTGCTGAGCGATCTCGTGCAGCTGTTGTCGGATTGCACTCAGGTGATCAAGCATGGATAGGCCGTTGGAGAGCACTTGTAACTCAATCTGAGAAGCATTATCAATATTTGTATCAGTGTTTAGGAGTTAAATTGATCCATGATGATATTCGTGGTGAGAGCTTCTATAAAGATAAACTTGCGGATATTGTAAAAGCTTTACAAAAAGATGGTCTTGCAGAAGAATCTGACGGGGCGATATGTGTTTTTTCGGAAGGGTTTAAGAACAAGGAAGGTGAGCGGCTTCCGTTGATAGTTCAGAAATCCGATGGGGCGTATTTATACGCTACGACGGATTTGGCAGCGATTCGTTATCGAGTTGGTGAATTGAAAGCTGACAGGATAATTTATGTCACTGATGCTCGGCAGAGTCTGCATTTCGAAATGGTTTTTGCGGTGGCTCGCAAAGCCGGCTGGGCAAAGGATAATATCGATTTAGTTCACGTTACTTTCGGTAGTGTCCTGGGTGAGAATGGCAAGCCGTTGAAAACTCGTTCCGGTGAAAACGTAAAGCTTAAAGAGCTGCTTGATGAAGCGGTTCAGCGAGCGAATGCAGTTGTTAAAGAGAAAAATCCGGAGCTTTCCGAAGAGGAGAAAGAAATAATTGCCAAGGCTGTTGGAATTGGAGCCGTCAAGTATGCGGATTACTCCAATAATCGAACCAGCGATTATGTATTCAACTTTGACCGGATGCTGGCTATGGACGGCAACACAGCTCCTTATATGCAGTATGCGTATGCGAGGATAAAATCGATCGAGAGAAAGTCCGAGAGCAAGGATGTGAATATCGAAACCGAACTTGCGGGTGTTAAGGAATTGAATCTGTCTGAGCCGGCTGAGGTGGATTTGGCGAAGTGTCTGATTCGTTATGGCGAGGCGATAGAGGCGGCTGCCAGTGACTATAGGCCGAACTATTTGACGAGCTATCTTTATGAGTTGGCACAAAAATTCAGCGTGTTTTATACGAACTGTCCGGTTTTGAAAGCGGAGTCGGATAAAAGGCCCACGAGATTGTTGCTTTGTGACTTGACCAGACGAACCATCAAGCACGGTTTGAGTAAGCTTTTGGGTATAGAAGTTGTCGAGCAGATGTAACGAGAGGGAAGTAATGAAAATTGTTGAGAAAGATTTTGGTGTAAGCACTAAAAGCCGCAACCAGATGGTTGATATTACAAGCCGTGTTCATTCGATTGTCAGCGAGTCGGGTATTTCCGATGGGGACGTGATAGTTTTCTGTCCACATACGACGGCGGCAATTACGATAAATGAAAATGCCGACCGGGATGTCGTTCATGATGTGCTTTTAACCTTATCAGAATTGATGCCGGAACATCGGTCTGGCTACCGGCATAGCGAAGGCAATTCCGATGCACACTGCAAAAGTTCGTTAGTGGGTTGCAGTGAACAAGTCATTATAAAAAACGGCAAACTTAATTTTGGTACATGGCAGGGCATTTTTTTCTGTGAGTTTGACGGTCCCCGCAGCAGGCGAGTAGTGGTTCAAGTCCGCGGCGAATAACCCTTTTTATGAGCGCATAAAAAGGGCGAGGTGGTG
>JAGLSU010000146.1 GCA_023135935.1 Planctomycetota bacterium | reverse complement strand
TATCGCCTGCCTGTCCCATATAACTTCCCATTAAGTTTTGATACAGGTTACTGCTGATGAGATGCTTTTTTGGTTTTATACTGTTGCAATTGTTTCCGAACTTCTTCTGCCGTTTCTTTATCGCCCATGGTTTCAGCAAGCTTTATCGCTTCTTCAGCGGTCTCTATTGCTTCTTCAACTCTTCCAAGTCTGAATAAAACGTTAGCAAGATTAATCCGTATTTCCTGAAAATCAGGTTTTAACCGTAGAATCTCATTACAATGCTTGACGACCAACTCGAGTTTGCCCTGACTATTATAAATACTTGCTAATTTGTAATGTATCACGAGAGAGTCAGGTCTCATTTGCAAAGCCTTGTCATAGACTTGAATTGCTGAGTCGTATTTGCCCATCTTTTCCAAGGCGGTACCGAGACCGTTAATAGCTTGCATATGACCAGGTTCTAACCGCAGAACCTCAATAAAGCTTGCTGCTGCCTCTTCATAGCGCCGAAGACTAAGTAACGTAGACCCCTTGCGGTTATAACTGTCTATATATTTCGGATTGATACGGATTGCCTCATCAAAATGTTTAATGGCTTCTTCAAGCTTGCTCTCATCTTCTTTGCCCTCGCCTACTTGCAAAACCCAACCGTAAAAGTAATGCATGACGTAGTTGCTCTTCGTTACTGTAAAAGCGTGCTTGTAAAGTGGTACTTCATCGTGCCAGTATCCTACCTGTATCCGTGTGCAAATCAATAAAGCGGCAAGCACCACACTTCCTAATATTCCAAGCACTATCTTGCGATATCTCCACTTACCAAAAATCTCAGCAATACCCCAGGTGACCATAATAAAAAATCCAATCGAAGGCAGATAAGTGTAACGGTCAGCCATAGCCTGTGACCCTATCTGAATAAAACCGATTACCGGGACCAAAGTTCCGAGATACCACAACCACCCAACGGTCAGATAACGATGCCGCCGTACCAACAGAATTACTAAAATAGATATCCCAGCCAGCAGCAGGGCAGCTCTGTATACGTCAAATGTTCTTGAGTGAAGAGGGTAAAAAACCGCCAACTGCGTTGGGTAAACCATTTTAACTATGTAATCGCGATAAGAAATCAATGCGTTAGCCGCGCGAAGGTTTAAAGGTAGTATCTCCGATAGCTTTGTTGCTCCTACTTTTTGCTGGGCTATGTAAGCAACAACACTTGAAGCCCCGGACAGGATAATCAACGGAATTTTTTCGATGATAGAACGGCGTAGTTGCTGAATTCTATCCAATGGCCAATAATCTAATAAAAGCAACACAAATGGTAAAGTTACCAGCATTGGTTTAGCCATTAATCCTAAGGCCAAAGCGAAAAACACCAGCAAATATCTACCAAAACCGGGCTGCCGAGTGTATCGCACATAAGCAGCTATGGTTAACATCCAAAAAAGACCACTCAATGTATCCTTACGCTCAGCTGCCCAAGCGACAGATTCAACGTGCAAAGGATGTAGAGCAAATACCGCTGCCACAAATGCACTGCACCAAACCGCACCAGTCATCTGCTTCAAGAGTAAAAATAATAACAGCGTATTAGCGATATGAATCAACAGATTAACGATGTGATGCGCCCCGGCATTCAATCCGAACAATTGACAATCAACCATGTGACTTATCCATGTCAATGGGTGCCAATTACCTACGTGTGATGTAGTAAAAGCCCAACCAACTGACTCTATGCTTAACCCGTTGTTAACGTGCGGATTATTAATTATGTAATCTTCGTCGTCGTACCAGATAAACTCATTATTACGCACCTGCTCAAAAGCAACAAAGGTAACCAAAGCCAGTGCCGCGTAAATTAAAAAAATATGATATTTGCTCAGCTGTTTATCCATTTCGTTAGTAATTTTAAATCGCTGGCCTACTGTCGGTCAAACAAAGCTCCACAAGTTCGTCAATTACTGCCGTCCCTGCACACATCACTTTATCGGCTCCACCCCAATATAATTTCAATGTCCCATCTTCTTCCGCCACAACTCCGCACGTAAAGACTACATTGTGTACATAGCCAACAACTTCCCAGTCATCTTCCGGCTGCAGTATCCACCGGTTACCAACTCCAAGAATCTGTGCTGGGTCGTCGAGCTTATGCAATGCAACTCCAAGCCGATACACACAACCGTCCATTGTCGGAAAAACACCGTGATAAATACTCAGCCAACCTTTGTCAGTACGGATAGGTGGGGCACCAGGCCCGATTTTCATCATGTCCCAGTGATAAGTTACTGGTTTCATCACTATTTTAGAATCACCCCAGTGACGCAAATCAGAAGAATAACTAATCCATATCGACCACGGACTAATCTCAGAGTTAGGCCGGTCAAGCTTGACATATTTACCACCAATTTTCTCGGGGAAAAGCACAGTGTTTCGGTAATCGGCTTGAGTAATAAAAGCAATTCTCTCCACAGACTCAAAGTCATCTGTTTTAGCCAAACCAATCCGAACCCCATGTGCCGAATAAGCACTGTACGTTATATAGTGTACCCCTTCTATCGTGGTGATACGCGGGTCTTCTACTCCGTATTCTTCATATTCACAAAATGCCACGTCTTTGCTCGGCACCATAAATGGTTCGGGCCGTGCTTGGAACTTAAAACCATCTTCACTTTCGGCTATCCCGATTATCGACCTGCCGGTATCGAGGTGTGAGCGAAACAGCATTATGTATCTACCATTGAATTTCACAACACCGGCATTATGAACAGTTTCAACCTTATAAGGTATATCATCCTTTGTTAAAATCGGATTACCTTCATAGCGAGTGACGAATTCTTTTTTCATTTATTAACTCCCTGTAAACTTCTTTTCAGCTTCACGCCGAAAGATTTCTTCATATACTTTCTCGTAGCCGGAAACCATACACTCAATGCTAAAGTTTTCTTCTACGTGCTCACGGCACTTTCGCCTCTTTATCTTATCAATTTTCCCCACAGCTTGCACGGCTTCTTCGACATTGTTGACCAGATAACCGGTCTGCTCATCTAAAATAACCTCCCGACAAGAACCTAAATCTGCCGCGATTACCGGCACGCCCGCAGCCATTGATTCAGCCATCACTAAACCAAACCTTTCAGGAATTGTATTAAGATGAATAATGGCATAGGCCTCATTGAAAAGTGCATTACGCTGCACAGGGTCCACTGCCCCGATATATTGAATAGAACTATCGTTAATGTGCGGCTTTACCAACTCATCGAAATAACCTTGGTCTTGAATTATCCCCGCTATTATCAAATCCTTACCGTACTTTTTTGCCACCTCAATTGCCAAATGTGTCCCTTTATCAGCATGGATTCGACCGAGAAAAACAAGTTTGTCACCCGCTTTGTCTCGGTAAGTAATATTGGAAAGGTCAATACCATTATAAACTGTTGCCAGATATGGCAATTCCTTGTCCCTATCCGAATCACTTATCGAGACATAGTAGCCGTCTTTATATTTATGGTAAACTTTCAGTATCTCCGGCGAGGAAAAACCATGAATAGTTGTAAGGATAGGTGTTTCTATTAACTTGCTGTAAGTTAAAGGGACGTAGTCGAAGTTGTTGTGAATCAAATCGAACTCACCCGCCCGCTCCATAACCTCCGAAATATGCAGGCACTCACAAACCTTTGGGATTTGTGTTTTATCTTCCTCGTAACCCTTTTCTATAACGGCTTGCAGTTTTGCTTTCGTTATAGATTCTTTCGTGGCGAAAAGTGTCACGTCCCACCCATATGATACTAAGCCCTCCGCGATATTGCTGGCAACGGTTTCCCACGCACCATAAGCCCGTGGAGGTGTCCGCCACGCCACTGGTGACAAAACGGCTATTCGCTTGCTTTTAAACTCCAACATCCCTGCCTTGATTGTTCTGTCCTATTTTGCCTTACCCAATTCTTCTTTGATTCGCTGGATATGTCCTCTGCCGAGCCCTTTAACCTCACAGCCGAGTTCGATATATCTGCGGATTTTATCATCATCAAGTATACAGAAGCAATCTATCACTGCTAACGGTCCGCCTGCCCATTCAACTATTTGGTCTGGGTCAAGGTTAAGATAAGGTGAATGCGGCACTGCCAATATTATACCGTCAGCACCCGATAGCGTCGCACCAAGGTCTTTCGCAATGGTAATATCCGCAAGACCTTCCTGATTTTTAAAGAATCTTGCCCATGATTGACCTGGTGCCGGATAGACATCCTGTTTTTCCAGTTCGAACCAATGCTCGAGATATGGGTCGTGGACTTGCATCTCTGCCCCCATCTCGGTTAGTTTCCTGACGACTATTTCAGAACCGCTGTAACGCGTGTCACCAACGTCCTGACGATAACTACCGCCGCAAAGAACTATCTTCGCGCCTTTGACTTCCTTGCCCATACCTTTAAGCGCATCTTCCGTCAATTCTGCCACATGTAAGCCGCGGGTATCGTTAATATCTATTGCTGTCGTAGTAATCTTGAATATATCGTCGTCAAAACCCAAAATGTTCTTATATGCCCAGTAACCCAGACCACCGTCCTTAGGCAGGCAATATCCGCCTATGCCAGGCCCTGGGAATATCATATTGCAGTGTGTAGGCCGCATCTTTATAGCATTGATAACTTTAATCAAATCTACACCATTACGCTCCGCGAATAAGCTCCACTCATCAAGAAATGCCAATGTTGTCGCACGAAAAGAATTTTCGATAATCTTCGTGGTCTCTGATTCTATCGGACGGTCCATAACCGTAAGCGGGAAATCTTCGGTGTTTAATACTTCCCTCAGGAATTTCTCCACACGGCTTCGGGCTTCTGCGTTACAGCCGGAGCAAACTCGCCAAAAATCGCGTATCGATGCCACATATTCTTTACCCGGCATCACTCGCTCGAAACTGTGTGATAACAACGGCTCGGAATCGATACCGCGTTCTGCAAACGCTTCTTTCATTATCGGCATAGCTACAAACTCTGTCGTTCCGGGAGCAACTGTTGTCTCAATTAGTGTCAGACAGTTCGGGGGAATTCTTTCCGCGATGGTCTTCATCGTTGCTTCTAACGCCTTCATGTCCGCTTCGCCGGTTCGCATATTACCGAGTTCCTGCTTCGCATAATCGCACTGAACGTCAATTACCACGCAGTCTGCCAATTTTAAACAGTCACTGTTATATGTTGCAGTTAATGTCTTTTTCTCAAGGACGCATCTGGATATCATTGGGGCAACTTCGGGGTCCTCTGCCTTCACCGGAGATATGCCTTCATTAAGCATGGGAATCTTCCAGTAGCTTCTCACGCTGGGTCGTTGGCAGCCGATGACAAACTTGCTTGGCTTACCGGTCTTCTTGTCAACCGTATCGGCAACAATCGCTGCCATTACTGCGCCAACAAAACCGACGCCCATTACGACTACAATCTCTTTACCTTCGCCGCGTGCCGTTTCTACCAGCGATGTGATACGCGCAAGTTCTGCTGCGTATTCTTCCTTCGTGGGAATGGAATATTTTTCACCTGTTGGACTTGTTGAGTATTCAGTCATTATAGATACCTTTCTCTAATAAATTCTTATCCTCGCATCATCCGTTGGTTTAGTTAAACATCCGTGAAGTAACTGCTATATGTCATTTAAAACACAATTCTAACAGCAATCTACCACTTGTGGAAACTTTTTCTATACAACTTGGAGGGAAACCTTATCGAGCAGTTTGGGATTGTTTTTGCTTTTCTGGGGGCGTCAACGATTGTGGCTCAGCTACTTTGCGGTAGCCGAGTGCCTTTATTACTTCAAGAACTTCTGTCCAGGTGGGAAAAGGCCTTGAATTCTGTTTCTTGTATTCATCGATAGCCATAATAAATTCAAACTGTTCGTCGGACATATGTCCTTCTTCTGCAGATTTGCGATCATCACTTCTTCGCCTGCCGGGACCGCGCCTGCGGTCAAGACCTAAACGTCTGTCGACTACACTTTCTCTGCGTTCATCACTAATATGATGCTCTGTGAATTGTTCTTCTTCCATCTGTTAACTAAGACCCTTTTTAATTGGCTTTATGTTTGATTGAAATTAAAACTCGTCGTCGAAAAGGTCACTGTCGAAGTCTTCATCATCTTCGTCTTCGCAGGCAAAATCGTAGAAGTCGTCATAAGCGTTCTGTGATTCGATTACCACCTGTGCCTCATCGATGAAATCTTCGGGAACCATCAATGCGAAGCTTTGGCCATTCGTTGCCCCATCATCATTGTCATCGGTTTGTTTCTGAATGGTAGCACTGACACCATTGGCTTTCAGTAAACATTGATAAGTCTCTGCCTGTTCCAGGTCCTCAGCGAAAGTTGCGACAACAAGTTCTTGAACACTGGTTTCCGATTTTTGTATCTTTTTAAGATGCTTTGCCATTTTTTTTATCTCCACAGCAAATTTGACCTTCATAGTTTTCATTTGGTTCGAAAGAACTATTCGTCCAGATATTTTCGTCAAAATTAACCACCTTAATTATTTAAAACTGGCAAAAATCTTATGAACTTATAAGGAAAAACCCTATCTGACCGTAGACCATCCGGACCATATTTTGTCCGTATGGGCCTATACTTATAAAAATTTAATATTTATAACCATTTTTTTGTTGCAAAGACCCTCGATTAGGGGTAATAACTGCATTTTAGCGTACGGACAGGAAGGTCTTAGTACCTGCCTATTGGATTTTTAACTTTTTTTACATGGAGGATCTTTACCAATGGCAAAGAAAAAAGAGTCTTTAATTGTGGCCAGCAAAGTTAAAGCTTACATCAAAAGCAAGAAGATGATGACATCTTCAGAGGCCTTAGGAGCAATTAGCGATAAGGTCTATTGTATGCTTGATGCTGCCGCTGAAAGAACCAAAGCAAACCGTAGGAGCACTGTTAAAGCACAGGACCTGTAAGAAAATCTTACACTAAAGTCTTTTGTTTGAACGCCTTACGGTTAAGGCGACGTAATTTTAAATTAGGCCGTTCCGCATTTTATTGCGGAGCGGCTTTTTAATTGAAAATTGGGGGCAGGTTAACGCTTATTTTCCACTGACAATAGTTATCAGTCCTTGTTCTTTCTTACACGAGAAATACAATATTATTGCCTGATTAATAACTCCGTGACACATTCAATTTTTGCTGTTTTTTTGCCTCGCTTGTCGGCCAATAAAATTTGCGATATTAGTATCAAAAAACAATTTTTTGGGGAAATTTTATGGACTTAACACGCCAAAAAACCCGATTTAATTAGAAGAAACTACAGATAGTGTACAAGTTTTGCCCGCTCATCCTTAAAGGCGGCCCAATTTCTTGCCGATAAGGCGGTTACTGGCGAATGGTAACTCGTCCGTGTAACCCCGGGATTTTAAGTGTGGGTTGCTTTGGGCTTTACTGTGCCAAAGTGTCGCTAAATTTAACTTCTTTTGGAGTAGGCAGTTATGACGACTATTAAATGGAGGGTTGTATGAGAGTATTCATGTTAGGTTGGGAGTTTCCACCGTTTATTAGCGGCGGTCTCGGTACGGCTTGTTACGGCCTTACCAAGGCAATGGACCAACTTGACGTCGAAGTAATTTTTTGCCTCCCGAAAATGGTCGAAAGTCAATATGCCACTCATGTGAAGTTACTAGACCCCGATTCACAGACATCCGTTTCTTCATTTAGGTCTACGGAGCTGAAAAATGTCACATTCCGCTCCATAACTTCTCCATTGCAGCCGTATTCAACACCGAATACTTATAAGCAACAGCTTGAAGAAACCCTAAAACAGAAAAAAGCACTTTTCGGAAACTCTAATGCACTCGAAAATCTACTCTCCGGAATGGATTATCACGGCGATATGTATGCCGAAGTACACCGATATGCTGCCATTGCCGCAAATTTGGCTAAAAATGAGCAGTTTGAAGTTGTTCATGCACATGACTGGATGACTTTCCTCGCCGGAATCGCCGTAGCTACTGTAAGCCGAAGACCGCTGATTGTACACGTACACTCCACAGAATTTGACCGCAGCGGCGAGCATGTAAACCAGATAATTTATGACATCGAAAGAGAAGGTATGCATGCAGCTGATAAAGTAATCACCGTTAGCAATTTTACGCGGAATATCATAATCAGCCGATACGGAGTTGATGAAGCAAAAATCGAAGTTGTACACAATGGCGTCGAACGCAACGGTGATGGCAATGCTAACAACGCTGCTTTAGCTGGAGCCGGAATCAAAAAGGATGAAAAAATCGTTCTGTTTTTAGGCCGAATCACAATGCAGAAAGGCCCGGAGTATTTCCTGCACGCTGCAAAAAAGGTACTTGAAGTCATGGATGACGTCAAATTTGTCATGGCAGGCTCAGGAGATTTAATGCACCGTGCAATCGAAATGGCCGCAGAACTTGGTATCGGACAAAAAGTCCTATTCACTGGATTCTTGCGCGGAGAGGATGTACAAAAAATATATAAAATGGCCGACCTCTTTGTCATGCCTTCGGTTTCGGAACCGTTTGGCATCGTACCATTAGAGGCCCTCGGAAATGATGTGCCAGTTATCATAAGTAAACAAAGTGGTGTCTCAGAAGTCTTAACTCACGCTTTGAAAGTTGACTTCTGGGATACTGACGAAATTGCTAACAAAATTGTTGCGGTACTGAAATACCCGTCGTTGGGAATGACACTGCGGGATTACGGAAACTTTGAGGTTAGAAAGCTGCGTTGGAAAAATTCTGCCGAAAAGTGCTTAAGGATTTATGAGGAATCGTTAGTGGGGGTTTAATTAGGATTACGTTTAGAAAAGGAATTTATGGCTTCTGTATGTTTCTACTTTCAAGTGCATCAACCGTTGAGATTAAGGCACTACACAGTATTTGACAAAAATGACCAGTATTTCGACGACCACAAGAATATTTCTATTTGCAAAAAAGTAGCGAATAAATGTTACTTGCCTGCAAACAGACTACTTCTTGATGTGATACGTCGATTTGATGGCAGGTTTAAAATTGCATACAGCCTGACAGGCACGTTGCTGGAACAACTGCTTAACTATTCGCCGGAGGTTATAAGCACCTTCGATGCGTTAAACGAAACCGGCTGCGTCGAATTCCTGGCTGAAACATATTATCACAGCCTGAGCTTCCTCTATTCGCGGGATGAGTTCATCGAGCAGATCGAAAAGCATGTAGAGCAGGTAAACTATCTTTTCGGCGTAAAGCC
>JAGLSU010000145.1 GCA_023135935.1 Planctomycetota bacterium | reverse complement strand
TGCAAAGACACTTTGAACTTCTCGGTGGACTGGAAAAGTTTGTAAGCCGAGGTGACAGTGTCCTGCTAAAACCTAATTTCATTACTCCGAGGTCGCACCGAACTGCTGCTCAAACCGACCCCGTTGTAGTCCTTGAAACCGCAAAGCTGTTGAAAGACTTCGGAGCCAAACCGTTCGTTGCCGATTCACCTGCTTGGGGCAATATCTTTGCTTGTGCTAAAGCCCTGGAATTAGATGAACCACTCAAAAAACTGTCCGTACCCATAAAACAGCTTAACAAACCGAGGCAGTGCAGAATAGGCCCGGATGGTACCAAAGTTGGCATAAGTTCAATTGCGCTCGATGCCGATGTAATCATAAACCTGCCGAAATTCAAAACACATCAACAGTTGGTGGCGACATTCGCGGTTAAAAATATGTTCGGATGTGTCAGCGGAAAACGGAAAGCATTTTGGCATTTCGCAAAAGGCAAAGACCCGCATGATTTTTGCGAGTTGCTCATAGAAATATACAAATTTCTCAATCCTGCCTTGACTATAATCGATGGTATTGTTGCGATGGATGGTCCGGGGCCGATTCGAGGCCGAGCCAGACCACTTGGCTGGCTAATTGGCGGGACTGAACCGATTGCCTGCGAAACCGTCTGTGCTGAATTGGTAAATATCAAAGTCGAGAAACTACCGATTGTCGCAACAGCAAGAAGATTAAAACTCGGATGTTCGGATATAAACGAAATAAAAATTTTAGGCGACGACTTTTCAGATAACGTCTGCATGGATTTCGAACCTGCTGAACCTGTTCCAATAAGCTTTTCATTACCTCGCGTTTTCAAGAGCATCTGCAAGCAAATATTGTTTCTCGCCAAATCCAAAGCGAAAAAATCGTAGCTTTCTCTCTCGAACTCCCGTGCCATATCACTTGTTGTAGGGTATGTGTTGTGGTACTATGCTGGCATGAACGAAGTGCGGAATAAGGACAGTTTCGTTGCCTCAAAAGTTGAATTGTCGGTGGTTTTGCTTTTTGTTATTTGTGCGGCGGTTGCGATAGTGCATTGGCCGGCATTGTCGGCCCGTGCGAGGTCATTCGATGATGACCAATACTTTATCGACAATAGAATTGTCCAAAATCCCAGCTGGACCTCGACATGGAGATTTTTCAGCGAGGTATTAGAACCGTCAGTTGTCGAGGGTTACTATCAACCCATAACGATGGTATCGCTGATGGTCGATTATGCACTTGGTGGACGAGAGAATAATCTCCTGCCGTTCCATCGCACCAGCCTTGTCTTGCACACAGCGAACACCGCGTTAATTATTGTGTTGCTTTATATGTTGCTGGGCCACATTTGGACGGCAGCAGGGGTAGGTTTGCTTTTTGGGGTTCATCCTATAACAGCCGAGCTTATCTGCTGGGTCAGTGACCGCAAAGATTTGTTAGCGATGTTTTTTACGCTTTGGTCTCTGATTTTTTATGTTAAATTTGCCAGCAGCAGAAATTGGAAATTTTACATTGTATGTATCGCAATGTATTTACTCGCCTTGATGTCCAAACCAACCGCCATACCATTACCGGTTTTACTATTACTATTGGACTATTGGCCATTGAAGCGGCTGAAGTGGCAAACACTTTTGGAAAAGTTACCGCTTTTTATAATGGCGGGTGTATTCGCGCTCATAACATATATTTCCCAAAGTCGCATGGCTTTTACGAAATTACCGAGCGAATATGGTTTCGAACGTATCCCGTTAGTTCTATGTCACAACATCATCTTATACCTTTACAAAATCTTTTGGCCGGTCAATCTGACATTGTTCTATGAATATCCCGAACCGTTGGCCTTGTCGCATCCTATGGTGCTTACTGGTGTCATCGGTACCTGCGTACTAATTTGCACGTTGTTGGTTTTGCTACGTTGGACAAGGGCGCCACTAACTGGTTGGCTGGTTTTCTTCGTGGCAATTTTCCCGACGATGGGCATGATTGGATTTACCTATGTAATCGCGGCGGACCGATATGTCTATCTGCCTTCGATAGGGTTATTAATGATATTGGCAGCATTTTTTGGCCGGTTGGTCGGCAAAGCCAATCCGAAGCTCACAGTGGTGTTGACGGTGGTGTTGATATTAGCCGGTGCCGAAGCTGTTGCTACAAGGCAATATCTGGTGCATTGGCAGGAACCTATGAGTATTTATAAACATATATTGTCTTTGAGCCCCAACTCGGTATCGGTGCATAACAATCTTGGTAATATGTTCCAGTCACAGGACAAACTTGATGAAGCCGTCACCCACTTTCGTAAAGTGCTGGAAATGAAACCAGACCATACCAAGGCACGCTATAACTTAGCCAACGCACTTAGATTGCAGGGCAAATCTACCGAAGCTATTGAGCACTATCGTTTGGCACTGCGAGGTAAATCCAGCGATGCCGATGCGTACAACAATATGGGTATAGCACTTCAAGCAGAGGGGAAAATCGACGAAGCGATTAGCAGCTATCACCAGGCTTTGCGCACCAAACTCGACCACGCCGGAGCACACAACAATTTGGGAATGGTGTTTCAATTACAGGGCTTGATCGACGAAGCTGTTAGCCACTATCGTCAGGCATTAGAAAGCGACCCTTACTTTGCCGAAGCCTACTATAATCTTGGCACCGTATTTCAATCGCAGAATAAACTTGACCAGGCAATTAGTTACTATCATCAGTCACTTCGGTTCGAACCTGACCGTGCCGAAGTCCATAATAACCTTGGCATGGCCCTTCGCGCACAGGGCAAATTGGACCAAGCCGTAGAATCATTTCAGCAAGCACTAAAAATCAACCCAGACCATACCAAAGCACACGGAAATCTTGGTGTGGCACTTCAATCGCAGGGTAAATTTGACGAAGCAATCAGCCAATTTCATCGGGCGATAGAAGCTAATCCGAATAATGCCAAAACACATTTCAATCTGGCGATGACGCTGATAAGAACGGACCAAGTCGATAAATCTCTGGAGCATCTTAGACAAGCGGCAAGCTTAAAACCTGATTGGCCGGCTCCATTGGCAAATCTGGCATTGATTTTAGCTACGCATCCGAACCCCAAGTTGCGCAACGCCAGTCAAGCGGTTACCTTCGGCGAACGTGCTGCCAAGCTAACTAACTATCAAGATGCCTATATTCTTGATACGTTAGCCGAGGCTTACGCAGCAGCAGGGCAGTTCAAAAATGCTGCCACTACTGCGCAAAAAGCAATTGACCGAGCCACTGCTTTGGGCAATCACCAGCTTGCTAATCAAACCCGAAAACGGCTGGAACTGTATAAGAAGAAAAAACTGTAGCCTAACACTGTAGGGGGCAATATATAATTCGTCTTTGGTCTTTGTCGCTTAAATTGACAAATTCGGTTTATTTAGCTAATATCAATATTATGCGAACAGAAAAAGAATCTATAAACATCTTAGGCATTGAAACAAGCTGCGATGAAACCGCTGTCGCTGTGGTTACTGATGGACGAATCATTAAATCCGCTGTGGTAGCCTCACAAGCGAAACTGCACGAAAAATATGGCGGCGTTGTTCCGGAAATTGCTTCGCGGGCCCATATTGAAAAGATATACCCCGTTATATCCGAAGCAATCGCCCAAGCCAATGTTACCAAAGATGATATCGACGCTATTGCCGTTGCCAATCAACCTGGCTTAACCGTTGCTTTGGTCGTTGGCGTCACTGCTGCTAAGACTCTCAGCTTCACCTGGAATAAACCACTCATAGCAATTAATCATCTACACGCTCATTTACAATCGGCGATTATCGACGAGCAGGATTTACAGTTGCCCGCTGTTGCATTGATAGTCTCAGGCGGACACACCAGTCTTTACGATTATCATTCGCCGCTTGAACCTAAACTCCTCGGCTCTACCATTGACGATGCCGCAGGCGAAGCCTTTGATAAAGTTGCGTCAATTTTAAAGTTGCCTTATCCCGGCGGCCCTGTAATCGAAAAGGTAGCTGGAAAAGGCAACGCGAATGCGATCAAATTCCCACGTTCGATGCTTGGCAAAGATTCGCTGGATTTTTCTTTCAGCGGTCTAAAAACTGCCGTGTTGTATTATTGCCAGGGCCAGGATATGAAAGGCCAAAATAAAGTCGGTTCCATGAGCGAACAGGAAATCGCCGATATAGCGGCATCATTCCAGGCGGCGGTGGTTGATGTGCTTGTGAAAAAAACGCAAACCGCTGCCGAAAAAATTAATGCCAAAACTGTATTACTTGGAGGCGGCGTTGCGGCGAACACCGAGCTTAGAAAAGCATTGCAGCAAATGTGCCAAGTCGAACCGGCAAAAAAACTCCTCGTTGCACCAAAACAATATTGCACCGATAATGCTGTTATGGTAGCTTCGTTAGCGTATCATAAATTCAAAGCCGGACTCTTTGCGGACTTGACCGTCGAGCCGAAAGCGACCGGTTGAAAGAGCAGGTAAACTATTCAAGCTGAACAATTAAAACAATTATTAGAGCAGGTCAAAAGCGGTGACACTACTATCGATGAGGCGATAGAAAAACTTCGGCATTTGCCGTTTGAGGATTTGGGCTTTGCCTGCGTGGACCATCACCGGCAAATCCGCCGTGGATTTCCGGAGGTTATCTTTTGTCCCGGTAAAACCACAGAGCAGATAATCGAAATATTTTCGAGTCTCGCCGAAAAAGGCAACAATGTCTTAGCCACCAGAGCCGAAAGGCAAGTCTACGATGCCATTGCCAAAACAAACAAATTCCCAAATGCTCGATATGAAGAATTAGCCAAGGCTATTGTCCTGGAGCAAAAAGAAATTCCCAGTTCCGCTACTGCCATACCAATAGTTACCGCCGGAACTGCTGACTTGCCCGTTGCAACCGAAGCGAAAGTCACTGCCGAGATAATGGGACAGCAAACAGAATTGATTTGCGATGTTGGTGTTGCTGGTTTGCACAGATTACTTGGCCACTTGGAAAAACTCCAAAATGCAAATATTATTATTGTTGTAGCGGGCATGGAAGGAGCATTAGCAAGTGTGGTAGGGGGTTTGGTCAGCTGTCCGGTTATTGCGGTGCCTACCAGCGTCGGTTACGGTTCCAACTTTGAAGGATTGTCAGCTTTGTTAACCATGCTTAATAGCTGTGCCGCAGGTATCAGTGTTGTTAATATTGACAGCGGCTTCTCCGCGGCTGTCACCGCGACGTTGATAAACAAAAAAATAGAGGGCAAGGAAAAATAGTCTCTGTGGGATGAGAAAAAATGCAGATAATAAATGACATTCCAAAATTAAAACCGAGAGAAACTAATGCCCATAAAGGCGATTTCGGAAAAGTTTGTATCATTGCCGGCAGTGTCGGTATGAGCGGAGCTGCGGCTCTTGCGGGTAAAGCTGCCCTAAGAGCCGGTGCTGGACTTGTGCGAGTAGCAACGCCGAAAAGCGTTTTGCCGATAGTTGCTTCGATTGAATCGTCCTTTACCACTATTTCACTGCCGGAAGATAGCGCTGGACGAATGTCCGCAAAGGCAATTAACACAATACTTGACGCTGTCAGTGACAACGATGTCCTGGCATTCGGACCGGGCATCGGTACAAGCGGGGCCTTACGTACGATTCTTGAAACCCTGATCCAACAGGAACAGTTACGTTTAGTAATAGATGCTGACGGC
>JAGLSU010000144.1 GCA_023135935.1 Planctomycetota bacterium | reverse complement strand
CGCTGCGCTTCGGTCGAAATGACAAAGGGGGATTGCTGCGTTTCGATGGGTATTACCATTCGTAGGCCAGATCCCTCGACTTCGCTACGCTGCGCTCGGGATGACGAGGGGAGGGGATAGCGATACGATGGGTATTATAATTCTATGGCCAGATCTCTCCACTCCGCTTCGCTCCGGTCGCTCAGGATGACAGAGGGAGGTTGCTACGCTTCGTGTTCTCCTTCGGGGGATTAGAAAAACATAGCTGCTTCGCAGGGTTATAATACTATTTCTTCACGCTCGGCTTGCACATTCGGAGAGACCGATGGTGTGGCAGGCTTATCCTGTTGGCTGGTATTTTCGGCGGTATCCCATGAAGAGCATCTGCTTTTAGATTTATCAACAATGTCTATCAAGTGCCCGATGACAGATTCCGGGGTATCATCAAAAGGGTCGACGATACATTTTTTGAGTTTGTCATAAAGCTGGTCAGAAATTTGAATGGTCTTCATTATTTTACCCCCAATTACATGTTACAGTTTGCGGCGATAGCCTTGCCCAGATAAAGCATGCAAAACAATACGGGCTAATTTTGAGAAAAAGCTGTCTAAAAAAGAAGCGGTAGAGCTTGTTTTTTATAACTGGATTCGGCCATATATGAAGGCTACAGCCATTGCAAGTATGACCAGAACCAGAGCAAGCTTGGCAAGGCGTGCATCACTTGCCTGCTTAGCCGCTTTTAAGGCCTTTTTCAGTGCTTTTATTTCGGTTTTGGACTTTTTTCTATTCATGTTACCCCCACTATCTACTTAAAATATAAGAAACATTTTCCATAAAAGCAAGGCAAGTTGCGAGTTATGGGTTGCGGGCTGCGGGTTACGGGTTTGTTAATTGACTATTTACTATTGAAAATTGAAAATTTGAATTGAGATTCGCTAACGCGGCTCTCCTTCGGAGGATTAAAAGAATATTCGCTAACGCGGCTCTCCGCTACGCTTCGTGTTCTGCTTCGCAGGATTGGGGTTGTATGTCAAGTTGCGGTTGGTGTTATCATTCGACGGTATTTGAAACGGAAACCCCCACGAAAACAAAGGTGGTATTGGTGAGTGTTACCATTTGAGGGCCAGATTTCTCCACTTCGCTGCGCTTCGGTCGAAATGACAAAGGGGAGTTATGACGCTTCGGTGGTGATTCTGCTTCGAAAGCCAGATTTCTCCACTTCGCTGCGCTACGCTCAGGATGACAGAGGAGGGTTGCTACGCTTCCGCCGTCGTTTGCGCGTAGAGGGTTTGGGCTTGCTTTTAGTCTTTGTGGATTCGCGTTCAGGTGGAGTTGCTTTTCCCCTTGTCTTTTTGCTATTTGCATTTTCAGATTTTTGTTTACCCCAGCTCTTTTGTTTGCGCTTAGATGGTTTGCGCTTACTTTTAGTCTTTGCATATTCGTGTTTTGCAGAGCTATCTTTTTGCTTTGTCGTTTTGCCGGTTGCATTCTTAGGCCTTGGTTTACCCCGGCTTTTTTGTTTTGATTCGCTGGGTTGAGCGGAACGTTTTGCCTTCATGCGTCTGCGTTGTGAAGAACCGCTTTTGTTCTTGCCCGACCTTCTCATTGGGCCATTTTTCAGCAAAAGGCGCTGTGTGTATTCGAAGTCATCACAGTATTCGTCTTTAAAGGTTCGGCTGATAAAGCGCTCGATATCGTGTATTTGCGGTATTTCTTCGTGTGATACGAATGTGATGGCGTCGCCGGTTGCTTCGGCTCTACCTGTTCTTCCGATACGGTGAACGTAATCTTCGGGGTATGTCGGTACGTCATAGTTGAAGACATGCGAGATACCTTCGACGTTGATTCCTCTTGCGGCGATATCTGTTGCGACCATTACCGTGTATTTGCCACATTTGAATCCTTCCAGTGCTCTTAGCCGCTGGCGCTGGGTGCGGTCCGAATGTATGGCTACGGCTTTGATATTGTTTTGTTTTAGCTTACGGCATATTCGGTCGGCTCCGCGTTTAGTTCTTGAGAAGATAAGAATACTGTACATCTGCTGTTTTTCTATCATGTGGAGCAAGAGGTCGGTCTTCTGTTCTTTCGGGACGGGATAAATGTGCTGAGTGATGGTTTCGATAGGATTGTGCTGCCTGCCGATTTGTATCATTTTCGGTGAGCGTTGTATTTTTTGTGTGAGGTTCGTGACTTCTTTCGACATTGTCGCCGAGAACAGCAGTGTCTGTCGGTCGTGTGGTATTTTTTCGACGATTTTTTTGATGTCGTTTATAAAACCCATATCCAGCATACGGTCAGCTTCGTCGAGAACAAGTACTTCGACGGTCGACAGGTCGATGTTGCCGCGTTGAATATGGTCGATAAGTCTTCCGGGTGTAGCGGCTACGATATCGACGCCGCGACGTAAGGCTCTGGTCTGTTTTTCGATTTGCGTTCCGCCGTAAACGGCAAGGCTGTTCATTTTTATAAAGCGTCCGTAGCCCTTGACAGAATTGTCAATTTGCACGGCGAGTTCGCGGGTCGGGGTGATTATCAGCGCACGGAGTTTTCTTTTTTTTGTCTTCTCATGGCTCGTTGCGATACGGATACGGTTAAGAATTGGCAGCACAAAAGCGGCTGTCTTGCCGGTGCCCGTCTGGGCGCAGCCAATCATGTCTTTACCGTCGATAGCGATGGGGATGGCTTCGGCTTGAATTTCAGTTGGGGCAGTATAGCCGGTCGCCAGGATACCCTGCACGAGTTCATCACAAAGGCCGATTTTTTTAAATGGCATTGAATTTTCCTGAATATAGATTATTGCTTCTGGTTATGTAAGCATAAGAAGTTGCCGTGTTTTCGGTGTTCATTTGGCCAACTGCTTTAACAGCAACGAATCAATGTAACCTCACAAGGCCACGATGTAAAGCTGCAATTTGGCGATATGAGCTTATGATACAACGATTTGCGGTTGCTAATTGCCGGTTTGGGGTTTAGAATTTCAGGAGTTTGGAATTTTGAATTTGTAAAGGGGAAGATTTATGCCTGATACATTTGCGATAACGGTAATATTTATAGTTTTGGCGACGGTGATTGCGGCATTTGTCAGGCGCGTGAAGAGGGACAAATGCCTGAAGGATTTTTCCGGCTTTATGGTAACGCTGGAAGCGGTATCCGGTAAAACGATACACGGGAAGTTGTGTGTTGAGAATACGGGTCTGGAACTTATTTACGCGGAGCAGCACCAGGATAATGATGGTCATATCGAGGCGAGTTATATTTTGTATAAATATGAGTATCCAAACATACAGGCCCTGGTGCGGTTTCATGAGCAGCTAAGCGGTGAGAATAAAAAGAAGAGGGACAGGGAATTGGAGCTGACTTATCATCCGGGGCAGGTGAGGAAGCTTAAAAGGAGGATACAGAATTTATTTAAGACGGTTCGAGATTCTGTTGGAGAGGTTATTAATCTGTTAATCAGCAAGGCGAAAAGGACAACAGGTGTTGGTACGACGCTGAGTTCTCAGGATAAATATGTCAGTCAGATGAAGCAGGAATTGATAGGTTCCGCGGGAGCATCTTACGAGCCGCTGCTGGAAAGGTATATCGGGCATAAGGTTGTGCTTGAGCTGATAAAAGGTGATAAGGTATTTGAATATTGCGGTGTGCTGAAGGAGTATACGGCGGAATTTATTGAGATTATGGATGTCGACTACAAGATGAAGGAGGACAAGGAGGCGAAGGTTGCGGATTTGGTGGTACTTCGCAAATACGGAATTGTGCGTCATCTCGGGGAATAATATTCGGGTTGCGGGTTGCGGCAAAGAAGTGACATGCCGGCAAGCGTAGGACAAGCGTAGATTACCCCTCGTTACCTTATACTGCACAAGTCTCAATATTGACAAAAACAGTGAAACCAAAAACCCGATTGCTTAGTAAGGATTGGATATAATTTATCGCCGTAATTATTTGTTCCTTTGTCTGTTGACCTATGACACATTTTTTGGTTCTTCCTTGAAAAGCGTGTTTAGCATAAAGCAACTCATCGTCTATCGAAAGTACAAGAACAGGCAGATTCGGATATTGCAATTTAATTTCTTCAGTGATGCGAGTGCTTGCCTCCTTCCCCAAAGAAATATCAACAATAGCCAAATCAATTTGTTGTTCCGAGACAGCATCCAAAGCTTGATTAATGTTATTGGCTTGAGTACAACTGCCTATAGTAGATTGCTGGTTAATAAACTGTACCAATTGCTGACGTACCATAGGGTGACCATCAATAATCAATATTTGGGCTTTATTTTCCTCACTTTCATGTTGCCATTTCTCCTCATTCACACGCATAATCCTCCTCCTCCTTCCACGACATTGATAGTTCAATACGAATCTATCGCTTTATTATAGCTTTTACAGTGGGGTTACTGAAACCGTGGGAAACCACGGGTTTTTCGTTTTTCTTCGATTTGATTTAAAAAAAATGTGAATTTAAATGAAATAAAGTCGGTTTAGCAACTAAATCTTCGCTTATTGCCGTGTAAAACGGGAAACACTTGGCGCTTATTTCCGTGTAAAACGGGAAACACTTGGCGCTTATTTGGGAGTTGCGAGTTGCGGGTTGCGAGCTGCGGCGATATATTCTTCAACTAATGTTTCAATAAGCTCTTTAACAGAGGTGATTTTATCTACCAGATAGGCATTGGCTCCGGCGAAAGCAAATCCGTTTTCCATGTCACCTTTTTTTGCATTCGTCAATGCAAGAGCGACACAATACGGCACATTTTCAAAATCGCAACTTTTTAGACACTTC
>JAGLSU010000143.1 GCA_023135935.1 Planctomycetota bacterium | reverse complement strand
CGGGTGTACCGCACCCGATAATATTGCCCCCTTCATCTCCACCTTCGGGGCCGAGATCGATAATATGATCGGCGGTCTTGATGACATCCATGTTATGCTCTATCACAATAACGGTATTGCCCGCTTCCACAAGCCTGGATAGCACATTTAGAAGTTTGTTGATATCATCCATGTGAAGACCGGTTGTAGGCTCATCAAGGATATATACGGTTTTACCCGTACCTCTTTTACTTAGTTCCCTGGACAGTTTTACCCGCTGGGCTTCGCCGCCGGATAATGTTGTGGCCGGTTGACCGATATGGATATATCCTAGCCCCACATCGATCAGTGTTTGCAACTTGAGCCTGATATTCTTTATCTTTTCAAAAAAGCTAAATGACTGGTTTACTGTCATGCCAAGGATATCCGCGATGTTTTTCCCTTTGTATCTTATTTCAAGGGTTTCGCGGTTGTATCTGTTGCCGCGGCAAACATCACAGGCAACATAAACGTCCGGCAAAAAATGCATCTCTATTTTTTTCGTCCCCTGCCCCCTGCAAGACTCACACCGACCGCCCTTAACGTTAAAGCTGAACCGGCCCGCCTTGTAACCGCGAATCTTCGCTTCGCGTGTCATAGCAAACAACTTTCGTATCTCGTCAAATACCCCCGTATACGTCACCGGATTACTTCGAGGTGTTTTGCCTATGGGAGATTGATCTATTTCTATAACCTTATCAATTTGAGAAGTGCCGAGAACATTTTTGTGCTTACCCGGTCTCTCACGAGACTCATAAAGTCGGCGCTTTAATGCTCTCAATAAAATCTGGCTCACCAAACTACTCTTGCCCGAACCAGAAACGCCCGTCACACAGGTAAAAACTCCAAGCGGAAATTTTACATCGATATTTTTTAAATTATTCTCTGCCGCCGCTTTGACCTCGATGCATTTTCTCAAATTATATTTTCGCCTCTTGACCGGTAAAGCTATTTTCTTTTTGCCACTTAAATACTTGCCAGTAAGTGACTTAGCACACTTAGAAATTGTCTCGTAATCACCCTGAACAACAACTTCTCCTCCATGTGCGCCTGCAGCCGGACCAATATCAATAATATGGTCGGCGCTTTTGATAATATCTTCATCATGCTCAACGACTATAACCGTATTGCCAAGTTGACTAAGCCGACGAAGTATTCTTAATAATCGGTCATTGTCACGCTTGTGCAATCCTATTGTCGGCTCATCAAGAACATAACAAACACCAACCAAACCGCTGCCAACCTGTGTAGCCAACCGAATACGCTGCGCCTCTCCGCCGGACAAAGTTCCGCTGCGCCGGTCGAGAGTCAAATAGCCAAGCCCAACATCAACCATAAACCCAAGCCGTGCTTTTATTTCCTTCAATACTTGCGCAGCAATCAAAGACTTCTCTTCATCTAATTTTAATTTACTGAAAAACTTCTGCGCCTTCTCGACGCTAATCGATGTCAACTGATTTACACTTTTACCGCCTATTGTCACAGCAACCGCTGCGGCATTAAGCCGGGCACCATTGCAACTTTGACACGGCTGCTCCGAAAGATAACTATGGAGACGCGCTTTAACATACTCACTGGTCGTCTTCTTCCACCGACGCGTAAGATTCGGAATAACACCCTCAAACGACAAACCGTATTTGTCCTCCTCAGCTGTCGTTGTCCCGTACATCAAAAACTTTCTTATCTCTTTAGGTATCTGCTCAAAAGGTGTCGATTTACTGATGCCAATTCCTTTGCAAAATCTTTTTATCAGCCGATTATAAAAAATATTCATCCTCTTACCGCCCTTACGCCAGGCAGTAATGGCTCCATTCTCCAGAGAAATATCTTTGTCAGGCACAATCAGGTCCGGGTCAAATTCTAAAATTGTGCCCAGTCCATCACAACTCTTGCACGCACCGTAAGGACTGTTAAAACTAAACAGCCGAGGCGACAATTCCTCCAGAGATGATTGCGGATGCTTGGCACAGGCAAACTTCTCGCTGTAAATAACTTCCTCCCAATCGCCGTTACCGCCGTTCTGCTTGGCTCCATCCGGCTCCTGCACCAATACTAAAAGTAATCCTTCAGCCAACTTCAAAGCAGTCTCAACCGAATCCGCCAAACGAATCCGGACTGCATCATTAATAATCAACCTGTCAACAACAGCTGCGATATCGTGTTTTTTATTCTTATTCAAAGTCGGCACGCCCCCGCGCCGCGATATATCGTAAACAATTCCATCGACCCGAACACGAACAAATCCCTCACGCTGTATGGCCGCAAAAATGTCACGATGCTCACCTTTTTTACCGCGAACCAGAGGCGCACAAATCTGAACCTTAGTACCTTCAGGCCGACTAAATATCGACTCCACTATCTGTGTAGCGTGCTGGCTTGTAATCTCTCCGCCGCATACCCAACAATGAGGCTGACCCGCCCGCGCAAAAAGTACTCTGAAATAATCATATATCTCGGTAGTAGTCGCCACTGTCGAACGCGGATTTCCGCTGGCACGGCGCTGTTCAATCGCAATCGTAGGAGGCAAGCCCGCAATCTCACCAACATCCGGCTTTTGCATCTGCTCTAAAAATTGGCGGGCATAAGAACTCAGAGATTCGACATATTTACGCCGACCCTCGGCATAAATCGTATCAAAAGCAAGTGAACTCTTACCGGAACCGCTCACTCCGGTTATCACAACCATCTTATCACGAGGAATATTCAAATCGATATTCTTGAGGTTGTGCTCCGCCGCCCCGGTAATCCTAATAGCCTTTTCTGCTTGCTCCGCCATATCACTTTCCTGCTGATGTTCTAATGTATTACATATTCGCTAATTTCGGCAATTACCCAAATTAACTATTGTAACAAACCGCCCCATGAAAGTAAAATGTTTCTTAATAGCCAAATAATCGGTCAATTATCGCTTTGAAATCGATAAATCATGAAAAAATTACACAACTGGAACCTGTCTTACTCGCAAGCCATTGCTCTACAGCGACGACTCGCTTCAAAAATACAAGTCCTCCCGCTAAAAAAACCGCCAAAACTCGTTGCTGGTCTCGATTGCGCTTTCAGCAAAAACGGGCAAAAAATCATCGCCGTTGCTGTCATCCTGAAATTGCCTGACTTCAAATTGGTCGAAAAAACTTCCGCCGTAAGAAAAGTGGCTTTCCCTTATATACCAGGTCTGCTTTCATTCCGCGAAGCACCTGTCTGTATCGCAGCTGTAAAAAAATTAAAAGCAAGACCAGACATCTTCATTATCGATGGCCAAGGCATTGCCCACCCACGTCGGCTTGGATTAGCCGCACATCTCGGCTTGTTCTTCGACAAACCAACTATCGGCTGCGCAAAAAGCAAACTCGTCGGAACCTTTAAAGACCCTCCGCCCAAGAAAGGTTCCTATAGCTTAATGAAAGACAGAGAAGAAATTATAGGCGCAGTTGTTCGAACTAGAACATGTGTAAAGCCGGTCTTCGTCTCAATCGGACACAAATGCACTTTGGAAGATGCGATTGAAATCACCCTCGTTTGCGCAACAAAATATCGGCTGCCGGAACCCACACGGCTCGCACATCAGCAAGTAAGTAGGCTAAAACTAAAAGTTTGAAACCAGCATAAAGTTTTATTCAACCGGCGTTAGATAAACCGCATAGCCGCCGCCTGATGCCAAATTTGCAACCAACTTATCATCGGCACTAACGGTGGTCTGGCTGACCATTACACGCTTTGGTTTCGCTGCGGCACCCGGACCGTCGGAGTAAATCGTCGCTTTATATTCGCCCTTACCCAAAAAGCTCAGGTCCAATTCAAGCGTTCGCGCATCCCAGTCCGTCATCGCACCGACAAACCAATCATTACCATTCTTGCGAGCCATCGCGATATAATCGCCAATTTTTCCGTCCAGCACCTTTGACTCATCCCAGGTTGCCGGTACGACCTTGATAAATTCAAGGCCATCCTGCCCGCGATATGCTGCCGGATGGTCACTGACCATTTGTAATGGACTTTCATAAATCGCAAACATCGCCAAGTAGTGACATCGTGTACCCATCACTGCAGGAGCTTTTCGGCGGGGTATAAATTCCTCTTCGGTAACATTATTAAATCCGCCTGGTGTATAATCCATCGGACCAACCAGCATTCGCGTAAAAGGTATCGTAACATTATGCTCTGGCGTTACATTGCCGCTCCACTTAGTATGCTCCATCCCCAAAATTCCTTCACGCGTTATAAGATTAGGCCAAGTCCGACGAATACCTGCCGACTTATACGCACCATGAAAATTAACCAGGAGATGATGTTCCGCTGCCTTCTTCGTTGTTCTGTGATAAAAATTTATAATTTCCTGGTCGTCCCGATTCATGTAATCAATCTTAACACCCTTGACGCCCCATTTTTCATATAAAGGAAA
>JAGLSU010000142.1 GCA_023135935.1 Planctomycetota bacterium | reverse complement strand
CGCGAGTGGGAAGAACACGACATCGCAAAATACGTAGAAGTTATCGCGGGACAGGAAATGGGCAAAAAAGCTCAGCATCTCGACTATGCGACAAAAGGAAAATACAAAGAAACTAACGTATTGATGATTGGTGATGCTCCAGGTGACATGAATGCCGCAAAAGCTAATAACGCTCTGTTCTACCCCATTAATCCCGGAGCCGAAGCCGAATCCTGGAAAAGATTCCACGACGAAGCTTTCGACAAATTTATTAACGGCGAATATGCCGGTGCTTATGAAGAAAAGGTAATTGCTGAGTTCGACGCATATCTGCCCGAAGCACCACCTTGGCAAAAATAGCTTTCTGCGATAATTTAGTCGCGATAAAAAGAATAAAAAATGGTTATCGAACGACAAAACATAGATGGCTTTGTAGATAATGCCCAAGCCGAAAAAGCAGTTGCCGAGTTCTTCACGAAAAACGATTATTCCGGCAAACGCATCCTGCTCATCATCCCCGACAATACTCGTTCGGGCCCAATCGGTGACATCTTCAAAATCATCTTCGATTGTATAGGCCAAAAAGCAAAAGCCCTCGATTGCCTTACCGCACTTGGAACCCATCAGCCAATGACCGAAAAGCAAATCTGCGATAGACTTTCAATCACTACCGCGGAACACAAAGATAAATACGCTTCAGTAAAATTCTTCAACCACGAATGGGAAAAGAAAGAAACTTTCACCTCTATCGGTAAAATCGCCGCTGAAGAAATCGAACAAATATCCGGCGGATTATTTTCCGAAGAGGTTGACGTCGCTATAAATAAACTCATCTTCGACTACGATGAATTTTTCGTCCTCGGCCCCGTCTTCCCACATGAAGTCGTTGGCTTCTCCGGAGGGCATAAATATATCTTCCCCGGAATAGCCGGTGCCGAAATCATAAACTTTTTTCATTGGCTCGGTGCCGTCGTCACAAACCCACACATAAACGGCAACAAATGGACACCCACCAGGCAAGTCGTCGAAGAAGCCGCGTCATTTATAAAAATGCCCAGAAAGCTGTTCGCAATAGTCGCCTTAGACGATAAACTCAAAGGCCTTTTCATCGGTGACTGCACCAAAGCATGGGAAAAAGCAGCAGAGCTTTCCGAAAAAGTTCACATCACCTATAAGGACAAACCATATAAAACCATTCTCGGCATCGCACCGAAAATGTACGACGACATCTGGGTAGCCGGAAAAGTTATGTACAAACTCGAACCAATCGTCGCTGACGGCGGCACGTTAATCATCTACGCCCCGCATATCGACGAAATCTCATACACACACGGCAAAATCCTGGACCAAATCGGCTACCACACCCGTGACTATTTTCTAAAACAAATGGATAAATTCGCCGGCATCCCTCGCGGCGTTATGGCCCATTCAACACACGTCAAAGGCATCGGAACATTCATCGATGGCGTTGAAAAACCAAGAATAAATGTGGTACTCGCCACAGCCATCAATAAGCAACGCTGCGAAAAAGTTAACTTGAGTTATACCAATCCTGATGATATAAATATCGCAGATTACGAAAACAAAGAGGACGAGGGTATTTTGGTTGTGCACCATGCTGGCGAAATCCTGCACAGGCTTTCCAGCGGATACATACCAAGTATCCCAAAGTAACGATAAAACTTAACAGTAAATCAAGAAAGGGTAGTATCAAATGGCAAAAGCAGATATTGGACTCGTAGGATTGGCGGTAATGGGTGAAAACCTGATTCTAAATATGGAAAGCAATGGTTTCACAGTCGCCTGTTTTAACCGAACTGTTTCGAAGGTCGACAATTTCCTGAATGACCGCGCAAAAGGCAAAAATATCATCGGCTGTCACA
>JAGLSU010000141.1 GCA_023135935.1 Planctomycetota bacterium | reverse complement strand
TCATTTCGACCGAAGCGCAGCGCAGCGGAGAAATATTTTTTTAATCCTGCGAAAGCAGAAATCTGGCCCCCAAATGGTAGCACTCACCAATACCACCTTTGTTTTCGTGGGGGTTTTTATTGAGGCTTCATTATCTGCAAGATTCTTTCGAGCTCATCTTGCCTTCTCTGCAATTCGTCCAATATTTGTTTATTGAGTTCTTGATATGCTTGAAATAATTTTACCTGTTCTTTACGGCTTAGACCTTCATCGTCATACTTTTCACTGAACTGCCTAATTCCCCTAATGTATTCAGATTTTACTAATTTGCTATAGTCTTCGATGATAGATTTAGGCGGTTGGGCAAACGCATGTACGAGGCTTTCGCTTAATTCATTTTTATTCAATCTCAAAAGAATATCATTTAGCGTCTCTGCTCGTATAGAAAAGCTTGCTATCTTCATGAGGTTTTCTTTAGCCAAATCACAAGTATTAAAGAGCTTGAGCTCATGCTGATTCATTTGGTCCTTCTCGGCTAAAAATTTCTTGATTTGATTTATTTTTTTATACTTATCATCTATTTCAAGTTTTTCTTGAACTATCTTCTCTTTATTTGAGTACTTTCTTCCACTCGGATCAGTGTGAGAAAACAATTGGCCCCATTTTTCTTTGCTCATTAGTATCTGAGCAACTTTTTTATCTTTGCCATAGGGCCAATAGAATACGCCATCTTTTATTTGAAAAGGAACATGTCTTACCCTATAACTGCTTTTCTTATTATTGTAATATACGAAAGCCAGCAGATTTTCGTGAGTAAACTCCGAAGTCTTGTTTCCTACTGTTGACTTTAATCCTTTATATTCCAAACGATAATGAATATCCTTTACTTCTCTACGGTTTGAAAATATTTTATGCGGAGCCCGCCCTGAACCCTTATACCACACAATTGAAACTAATGGCCCTGCTCCGAATGGACGGTCTAAATACTTATCAGCCTCGCCTATTATTTGAACTTCATTCTTTTTAGAAAAACTGTTTCCTAAGTAGGTCATTACCAGCACAGCTATCAATAACCCCATGCAAACTGATAGCCACCTTGTTTTTAAACTTAGTAGTTTCATTTTCTACCCCATATACTATTTCAAAATATATTCAATTATACCCCACCATTTTAACCACCAATCCCGACAATTTAAAACTAAAATTCGGAACTTCGAACAAAACGCGCAAGGGGTAAATTAAAATGACCCTATTTTACCCGGATTTAACCGTACAAATTTGACTCCGGCAAATTTGCCCGCGCAGCGGAAACGCAATTCGAACAGTTCGCGCAAGGGGGTAGAAAAAAACGACCCAAAAAGTACCAAAAGCGCCCGGGTTTTACCCCAAAGCGCCCGTAAATCACCCCAAAGCGCCCGCGTTTTGCCCCACTTTTACCGCACTTTGAAAAAAACTTGCGCATTCTGTTCGAACTACCATCCCTAAAGACCCCAAAAATAACCATTTTTTTAAAAGAATAGCTGAAGACCCACACTTTTTATATCGATATTAATACTGTCAGGGCATTTCCCTAAGGGAAAATACCTAAACGTTTATGGAGTAAGCACATGCGAATTCAATACGTCGTTTCAACTATGGTCTTTTGGGGCCGAGAAAACCACCTCTCATTCGAGCAGGAGTGCGAATTCCTAAAATCGCAGGGTTTCGGAATCGAATTGTGGCCGAATATCAAGGGCCATCCAGAATGCCGATACGCAAAAAGAAATTGGCCTAGACTAATCGATGCCACTTCCGAAATGCTCGTTTCTATGCGTTCTAGGGGCGATAATCCCACTTTGGAACAGTGGGCGGAACAAATCGAATGTGCCAAATTACTCAACGCAACCATCATAACAAGCCCGCACAGCTTAGGAATTCCCGACGGCCCGGACCTCAACGGCTGTGGCTACGCCGCCGATGTCGTAGGAATGGCCGAACAAAACAACGTTAAATTATGCCTCGAAAACGGCTCATTAACAACATTACTACAGGTTGGCAAAAGGTTTAGCTCACTGCAATACTGCCTCGATACCGGCCACGCAAATATCGACCCGCAATTTACATTCAAACAATACGTTGACGAATTATCTCCAAAAGTGACCCATCTGCACCTCACCGACAATTACGGCAGAACCGATGACCACGAACCACCGGGACTTCGCGGCGGAATACCACGCGAAAATTGGGAATATTTGCTAAGTGCTTTAAACAAATACGATAACGACATAGTCGGTTCATTCGAAATGTTCCCATGCATGCCGGCTGTGATGCTGCGCCAGGCATCGGAATTTCTATTCGATGAATTGAATTGGCCGAATAAACCTCAAAAACAACCCGGCCACGAAAACGTTGCATACCGGCCAACATAACAATCCCAAAAGCAGTTCTACTTACCGCCTAAATTTCTTGACTGCACCCTAAGTCACGGTACAATAATCTTTAGCCTCATTAAAAACACCACCAAACAAGAGGAATGGGTACAATTTTGGAGAGCAGTAATGAAGGGATTTAAACTGCGCAGCCCGGTTTTATTCGCAATTATAGCCCTGTTGGTCTTGCCTTTTTTCATAGGTTGTAACGCCCCAAAAAATCACTTGGCCACTTTCAACGGTCACTTCGAAATAGCGGACTATAATAATTCAGCTCTTTTCGCCCAGAAGAGAATAAAAAATAGAAAAACCCCCAAAGGCGAGGATTTGCTTTGGACATTACAACTGGGCTCTGTCGAAAGAATTCGTCAGGATTACAACACCAGCACAGAGTACTTCGACAAGTCTGAGGATATGCTCAAATATTACGACGAGCAGTCCAGACTCGGTGATACCGTTGGTTCAGCCATTGTAAATGACAACATAATCCCTTATAGGGGCGAAGAATATGACGGCATAATGATTAACGTATATAAAGCCCTGAACTTTATGGCTGAAGACAAAATGCCTTTGGCCAGGGTAGAATTTAACCGGGCACTTGATAGACAAAGACGAGCCAAGGAAAAATTTAACACAGAGATAAATAAACTAAAAACCGAGCTGGAAGAGAAAAACCAGAAAAGCGAATTCACCAAATCCAATGTCGAAAACCCGAAAATAAATTCGTTGCTAACCGAGAAATATCCCAATCTTTATAATTTCCAGGTATATCCTGATTTTGTTAATCCTTTTGCGACTTACATGGCAGCCGTGTATTTCAACCTGGCAGGGGACTATGCCAGAGCAGCGGACTTATTCAAAGAATCCTATGGAATGGTTGGGGATAATTCCTATATAGCAGAGGACCTCAGCGCCACCGAAAGAATACTCGATAAAAACGGCAAACTCCAAAATACGGTATGGCTGATATTCGAAAATGGGTTAGGACCTGTTAAAACGGAGTTCCGGCTGGACATCCCGTTATTCATCGCGACAAACCAGGTTAAATATGTGGGATTGGCTTTGCCGAAACTGGAATACAGAAGCAGTGCGTATCCGTATCTGATTGCACAGGCTAATGGCAAGAGCTATCAGACCCGTGTGCTTTCTGATATGGACAGGGTTATCCAGACAGAATTCAGCAAAGATTTTAAGGGTATTTTAACAAGAGCAATCATATCCGCGACAACCAAAGCCGTTGCGCAGTATGCCCTTCATGAGGAAGGCTCCAATAGCTCACAGCTTATGTCTCTTGCGGTAGCGATGTACAGCTATGCATCGACTGCTGCTGATGTCAGGATATGGACAGCTTTGCCGAAAAATTTCCAGATAGCAAGATTCCAAAAACCAAAAGACGGCAAATTTAGAATTACTCGCCCGGGAGCCCAGCCATTTGATATCGATATTCCCAGTTGTAATAACGCGATAGTGTATGTTAAAATACCGACTGTACAAGCCAAACCGATATATGAAATCATGACGTTTTAAATTAATATCCTTTATTGAATAAAGGGGAACACATGAAAACGATTACCAATATATTACTTTTAGTTGCTGTGGTTGTGCTTGTAGGCTGTTACGCACAGCATGACTCCAGGGTTTACATGAGGGAAGAGGTCAGAAGCGATTCTCTCGACAGCAATATTGTGGTTCGCACGGTAGGCCGTGCCTTTGGCACATTGATAGGCGAAGGCGTTGATGTCAAAAGTGCTGTCGCAAGGAGAAACGATGCGGGGCTTCTGGAACTGCACATCGGAGGGTATAACCGTTCACATGAGACCAAACGATTCAGGTACAGAGTAGAATGGCTCGACGAAGACGGTATGGTGATTCAAAACAAATCGAGTGTTTGGATGCCGGCATCGGCTATGGGCAAATCACCATTTAGTCTTAAAATGGTTGCTCCGAGACCGGAAGCAGTGAATTTCAGAATGGACACTAGAAAGTGGGAGTAAATTATGAAAGCGAAAATATTAATTATCTTATTATTATCAAGTATTTTCTTTGTTGGATGTGCCCAGGAGACGGTGAATATTGACGTTATGCACGATGAAGGCAAAGCGGTTATGGCTTTGGATTACCGTGATTTTGACCAGGCAGCCAGCGGGATGATTCAATCTATGCTCGGTTCCGGTGCTCTTAAAAAGGATGACGGCAGCAGATATGTCGTTGCGACCGCTCGAATCATAAATGACACGATGCAGCGAATCGACACCAACCAGTTGATGGCCAAGATTGAAGAAGAGCTTTTGAACAGCGGCCAGGTAGTAATGACGTCGGCTGTCGGCGGCAAGGGCGCACCGGACGAAATGGTTTACCAGGTAAGGGATATAAGAGATTCAGCACAGGGCGACGAATTTAATCAGGATACTATCGCTGCTAAAGGCCAGTTGGTTGCACCTGAGTTGAGTATATCCGGCAAGATTTTCCAGAGGAATATCCGTTATGACAAAAACCGCCAGCAAGTCGAGTATTATTTCCAGCTTAAGATTACTGACCTGACGACGGGATTGCGATTCTGGCAGAAAGAAACGGTTATCGGCAAACGGGGCAGTAATAAGTCCGTAGCCTGGTAAATATGATTTTATAATCCTGTTCAATATTTAAGCGGGGTGAAAAATGAAAAAGATTTTCATGCTTTTCATCGTTGCGGCATTGTTTTGTCCAGCGGCGTTTTCCGCTACCAAAACGGTAGTCCGCGAAACCAAGGGTCATGGCGTTAACAGAGACGAAGCAATCAAAAAGGCTTTAGCCCAAGCGGTTGCTCAAGTTAGAGGTGTTAAGGTCAGCTCCGGAGATTACGAATTCGGTTATCAATCGGCTACCGCGGATATCGACAGAGAAGAGGGCTCCAAGTCGAAGTCGGTTGAGTTCGATGCGGTGTCCGTTCGAACCGGCGGATCCGTTTTGAAAACCGAGACCGAAGGGCTGGTCAAAACGTACGAAGTATTAAACGAGAAAAAAATCGATGAGACTACCTATGAGGTCACGCTTAAGGTTTGGGTGTATGAATATGAAGCCCCCGACAAGACTGACAGGCTGAAGCTTGCGGTAATGCCGGTGGGTTCTGTTTACCAGCAGTATCGATTCGGTGAATTAGTCTTATCTGCCGGTGAAATATCGCATAAGCTAACGCACCAGCTCAGCGTTCTTCTTACCGGAACGAACAAATTTGCCGTTTTAGACAGGGATAACTTTGCGAACTTTATGCACGAAAAGGCGATTCTGACATATGATGCTTCGCTTGAAGAAAAAGCCAAGCTGGGACAGGTCTTAGGTTCTGACTACACGCTTGTAGGGTCTATTTCCAGTGCGGCTGTGACGGTAAAAGAAAAAACATCCGCTGCTATCGGCCACCCCATAAGAGAGTATGAAGCTGACTTTGTTTTGGATTACCGTTTATTAGTTGGTCCGACAAGGCAAGTCAAGTTGGCTGGCATTGTCAATATCTCGCTTGAAACCAAAGATGTCAAAAAACTGGTTAAAAAGTGGGAGCCGGAAGATTTAGATTACAGGGAGTTGGTAGACAATCTCATTGCCAGAGTTGCTGAACAGGTGGTCGAGAATATTATTGACCAGATGTACCCGATACGCATCGCCAGCATAGATGGGGATGGGCAAATTATTATCAACCAGGGCGGTAAGAGAATCGCGGAAGGAATGATTCTGGAAGTTTACAGCGAGGGCAAAGAGATAATCGATGTTGATACCAAAGAATCATTGGGCAAAACCGAAACTCTCATTGCAAAGATAAAGGTGGATAATGTATCGCTGAAAATTTCATACGCGAAACTTATCGACGGAGATTTATCCAAGCTTTCCGAAGGTCTGATTTGCCGACGACAAGAAGCTAAAGGCGAGATACTGGGCGGTCGCAAGAGCAATATCCAAAGAAGTTCCAAAGGCGGGGTGAAGCTGCCTTTTGATTAATCTATTCAGTAGTTGACTATAAAAAAATAGAAAGGCTAAGGGTGCAAAAACAACCCTTAGCCTTATTCATTTCCTGGCGGATATTTTGCCATGGTTGGAATATTCGGGTTTGGCTTGTAAGTACGGCTTGGAGCGGTTATATTTTATCGGCTTGATTTTTGCAGTAATAACCCAAAGGAGTCACCAATGGAACCTAAACTTATAATCGTCGGTGCCGCGGGCAGAATGGGCAAACGCATTTTAGCGCTGGGCGCAGAGTCCGGCCAATTCGATATTATCGCAGCGGTAGAGAGCAAAGACCATGCCGATATCGGCAAAGACGTTGGTGTCGCGGGCCTAAAGTTTGACAGTATCTATCCGGCTGGTGCTGATGTGGTAATCGATTTCTCGATGCCGGCTGGGGCGGGGGCAACGATTGATTACTGCGTGGAAAATGCAGCTGCGCTTGTGATGGGCACTACCGGTTTGAATGACGAACAAAAAGCCAAGGTGAAAACCGCCGGCGAGAAAATTGCCATAATTTACGGGACCAATATGAGTGTGGGGATGAATGTTTTATTCTCTCTGGTTGGCAAAACGGCATCGATGTTGGGTGAGGATTATGACATAGAGATAGTCGAGCAGCATCATCGGTTCAAAAAAGATGCGCCGAGCGGTTCGGCAATTACGTTAGCTGAAAATATCTGCGAAGCGACAGGCAAAAAAATCGACGATAATGTTGTTTGTGGTATGGCGGGCGAGCAGCTATCGAAAAGCAAAGGCGATATCGGTATACACTCT
>JAGLSU010000140.1 GCA_023135935.1 Planctomycetota bacterium | reverse complement strand
CTGAAATTTATTTTTTCCTGTTCAGTTTCTTCTGCCAATCGCTCAAAAAAGGCCATCAACATTTCATCGTCAACGAATATCTGTTTTTTCTGGTCAGGTGATGGCAGTTTAGTCTTCCAATAACAAAATACTTCCGGATTCTCCGCCTGCCAGTATTCAGTACAAAAATCCTGCCTTTGCAAGCCTTCTTCTGTTTCTACCAGAGCGGCAAAATATTCTTCACCATATTCAAATTCCCTGCTCGTACCGCAACATTGGCCAAGCGACTTGTTGATTTCCCACTGGTTCATTTTTTTAGTTTACCTTTTTACTCAAACTCCAGCCATTCATTCATATTTTGTAGCACTTTAGGACCTATACCTTTGACCTTCCGCAAATCATTGTCATTTTGAAAGGTTAGCCCATTGCCACCTTTTTTGGGGGAGTTTTCACGATAAGTAACTATTGCTTGAGCTCGCCCAATACCTATACCAGGCAACCTTACCAAACTTGCCGCAGACGCATCGTTCGGATTTATTTTCTCGTCCAACCTGATTTCGTATAACTGTTCTGATTCCAAAAGGTTTGAAACCACAAAATAGCCGCAAAACAAAACACAGATAGCAGCAGCAATAATAAATGAGAATGACTTAATCTTATTTTCTATAACTTCTATTTTTTGAATAAAATTATCACTCGTCATACTCTTTGCCAATCAATGATTTCTCATTCCTGACGACAGACACTATTTACCGCATGAAAATAATCTCTTCGAGTTTTTTCAAGGTTTGAAACGATTTTTTCTCTTCGAGTTTGTCTGTCAACAGACCGCTGTTGGGTATAGTGCTACTGCCAGTATCCGAAAGGTTTGAATATGTAACTGTATCAACAAATGGTTTGCTAAGGGCAATCTTATAAAACTGTTCAAGCCATTGCCCCTGCCGCTGCTGGTCCCAGGCACCAACGACCCCAGTCTTATCAGAATCAAGGCCATTGTGGCTCGGAACTTCCACATCGGTAATATACAGGGGTTTTGCTACATGCATAAAATAATCTAAAACCGAAGATATCTGCATTATATCTCTAATATGCATACCCGCCTGATTTTTGCCAAACTGCATCTGTACACCAAAAGCATCAAAATTAATTCCACTCTGTACGACCATATCCACATACACTAATGGCGGAATGGTATTAGGCACTGACGCATAATATTCACCCCAGAGATTGCTGACTTCTATTATCTTCAGAGCCCTGTCGCTAGATGCCTTTACAGCCATATTTGCTGCACGAGTCATCTCTAAGACCTGCTCAAAGCTGAATCCGAAATGATTAAATGCATTCAGTCCACATATAACCCGCCAGGCACGAACGCTACCCGTATATCGAGCAATTACTTTCGAGATAAATTGATATGCTGTGTCACGAATTTTTTCAAATTCTGCCCCTTCATCAAGCAGCCATTGAGGTAGATACTCCTTTGAGAAACGAAGCAGCGGGCCAGCACAAATCGCCAGTTTTTCATTGCTAAGTACCTCAATGCAGGCATCAAGTGTTGAAAAATCATACTCATCTCTATGAGGTTCAACTTCAGCCCAGTTTACCGGTATCGTTGCAAAGCCAAACAGTTCCAGATGCTTCTTAACATACTTAGGATTATGAATTTGCGTGGGGTCTATTTTGCAACCAAGACATCCCCGTCCAAACCCGTGACTTTTACCTCTTGTATCAAAAAGCATTTCGGATTGTTTCATCGCCAATTTTTCGGAAAGAAGTATAGCTTTTTTGAGCGATTCGTCTGCCAATTTGGAGGCTAACGGTGGATTGGTAATGTTTTGAATGGCTTGAACAAATAAATCTTGCGCTTGCTTTGAGACACCCTCCAAACCTTCTATTCCATCAAAAAACGACCAGTCTTCTCGCTTGTTAATGATTTGCATTAGCTTCGCCCGTGCTATCTCAACATTCAAATTATACGGACGAGTTCTTTCAGGCAAGCAAGTCGTTGGTAAAAGCACCTCTCCATAACCTTCGATAGGCCACAACAAAGCAAGACCTGCTGTCCCCAAATTAGGTTTCTCACATTCAACGAAACCTTTTTTAAACGTAACTTGTGCTCGGCGAATGGCTATCCCATCGGTCCCGAAGAGATAAGCGCCTTGTAATACAAATTTATCGACGACCCTGCCATTTTTAAAAATCTGGAATCTCACTTTTTCACCTTTATTTATTAGGACATAGCTTTCGTTATACAGTGTCTTTCTTCGCTTATGCGTTAGAAAACCAGTCGCTAATTATAGCAATTACCCCCTTAAACGCAATCTAAACTTTGCTCGCGACTGATTTTAACTATTTTTCAAGTCTAATGGGAGGATGTGAGGGAAATTTAACGACCACAGCATATAGATTCTCTGAAATTGTTAGTTCGAGCTTGCCTTACCCTGGCCATATGTGTTGAACTGCTTCATTTGAAGCTCATAAAGAAGGTTGTTTTTCTCAATCAGCTTAGCTACTAAGCCAATTTGATTGAGCAGTATTTCTATAAGGTCGATATTTACCAAAGTCGATTCGGGGTTGTACTGAGGTAAAACAAGAATCACATACCCACAATTAGTATTTTCGGTAGCCAGTTGAAAAGCAACAATACTACACTGTTCGACTTGAGTAATGACCGGCTCGCTACCATCATCAATCCTATAACAAAGTTCTTTCAAAAAAGGTTCGCTGATGTTGAAACTGGAGAATTTTTCAGAGTCGCTGTGCCAAAAATGTCCGTCTCTACCCATAATCACCATAACTGGACCATGCTCAGGCAGAATATCAAAAATCTGACGGGCAATTTGCTCGTTGAGTACACTTCCTGGCGAAAATAGCGAATCGTACATATCCATTGATTAGCTCCTTGATTTCAATTTTAAAAAACTCTCAGAGACAATCTCGGAATAATCGAGAGATGACTTTCTTATGAACCCCACCCGGAAGAATATCGTGCCTTATTCTGCTAAAAAGGTATATTTGTCGAATTGAAAGATAAGTTTATAGGACGCAGAAATCTATTGGGTAAATGTGGAATTTGCAAAAAATCAGAGTGTAGATTTTAGCTTAGCCATTGAAAATTTCTTTCCGGGGCAGTCTGTTGCCCTCGCTCCCGGAGTGGTGTTGTGACCATAAATACGACTTTCGGAAATTCCGTAGCGACTTTGCAGAAAACGAATTAATTTGACAAGCGATGCCAGTTGTCGCCCGGTAGGCGATGTCTTGTTAAAATTACCGACAAGACAGATTCCAATGGCTTCTTTATTAGCCCAGTTTCTGTAGGTTCCGCCACAATGAGCACCGACTTTCTGGTCGTTCCATCTGAATGTTACTTCGACTTCGCCGTTATTAGTGTTCGTTCCGTTGCCTATAACAAAATCGTAACCAACCCCTTCCCAATGGTTGCCTTCCTTGTGCCATTTGTCAAATATAGCTAAGCTCCCATTTTTTGTTCCGGAATGATGAATTACTATGGCTATCCACTTCCTTTCAAACTTTGAAGATGGCCACCAATCTTTAGGGATGACCGGCAGGGTCTTTGCCGGTTTTACAAGTTCTTTTGAAACTGAACTGCTCAAGCCATAATCATGCATAATCTTGGGCATAGGTTCATCTTTGTATATACAACCACCCAAGATAAGTAAACAGCTATAAAAAAGGAAAATTCCACGAGACATTTTTCGATTATTACCCTTTAGGTATTCCTATGATGCCAATTAACAATATTGATTATGCTTTTGCCTGGGTTTGATTTTCGGTCGGATGTGCTTTCTTTTTATATTTGACCATATTTAAACAGCTACCACGCTCGCTGAATTTGACTGCATCCATATAAGAATGTATAAGCAACAATCCTCTGCCATAAGCTTTATAAAGGTTTTCGCCATATCGCGGGTCCGGTATTGCTTCAGGGTCAAACCCATCACCCTCATCAACCATAGTAATTTCCGCTTTATCCGAATCAATCGAATATGCGATTTTAACTCCTTTGTTCGGGTCCATTTTGTTGCCATGCCTTATAGCATTGAGAAACGCCTCCTCTAAGGCAAGATGAACCGAAAAAATATCCTCTTCGCTGAAATTGTTTGTTTCGAGCTTAGACAATATCTGCTTACACACTTCGATAATAGCATTCGGCTTGCTCTCAAGAACAACTGAGTAACTTGTTGATGCTTCTGAAGCCATAGATTTATATCCTCTTGTAATTTTCCTACAATAAATCAACCTAAGATTGAACCGCATCTTAGGTTAGCTGCTAATTACATTAGATTTGCAACTTTCGTTCAATATTCGCTTGTGAACAAAGCAAGCAAGATTATTGGCTAATTCGCAGTAAACAAATCTTCAGTTGCACTTTCCACATCCTGGTAAATATCAAAAATTTTGGTAAGTCTTGTTATTTTGAAAATTTCGTGGATTTTTGAGTCTATGTTACAAAGTCTTAGTTGGCCGTCACACTCGTAGATTTTTTTGCTAATTCTTATTAAAAGCCCTAAAGCAGCCGACGATAGAAAACGAACATTTCCAAAGTTCAAAACCAAATTTATCCGTTCAGTCTGCTCGACAACAGACATAATAGATTCCTGTAATGCTCTAATGTCCTTTTCTTCGAGAATTTTCTCATCGGTCAAAGTAACAACAGTAGCATCGCCAATATACTCGACACTTATCCTCGGCTTAATTTCTGCCATAACGGCCTCCCTAAAAACATCGAATCACGCCAAAATCGTATATTAGAACATGTTAGATGTCAAGTTTTTTGCGATTTTACTGAAAATTTTAAAGTTGCTCTTATTTTTTCAAAAAAACCCTTGCAATTTAAAGGCACCTCAAGGATTATATCGGTTTGGGAAATTTTGGTGTTTCAGCATCAGGAATTTCTCGCGATTGTTATTGTGTTAATAAGTAGATAAATGAAAGGTGCTAACAACTTTCTGCGTTTTCAACCTTAGTATATCTTGAGACAATCACATCCGCAATATTCGGAATATTGAAGAGAATTATAGTAATTTTTAATTTGTTATTATTGAGCTACCGTATTAAGAAATATAAGCCATCGATTGTGCCTCTGTTGTAATACACTCAAAAAAGAGGTTAATCAAAAGATAGACTTCATACCATATTTGTCGTTATTTTCGTAGTATGGTCAGGAAAATCGGGAATCAGGCATTTATGCCCCCAAAATCAGGTATATCCTTATGGCAAGTTTATACCAATGAGCGTATAATATATCAGGAATTGCTAAAACTGTAATTTAGAGGAAGGAAGGATACCAAAATGAAAGTTAGTCGCTCCACAGGTTATGCGCTGTTGGCGGCGGGTTATCTTGCGCAACATCAGAAAGAAAAAGTTGTTCTATCTCAAGACATATCTAAGAAATACGACATCCCGTTAGAATATCTGCTCAAGATACTACAGCAGCTAGTCAGAGCAAACGTGCTTCGTAGCAAAAGAGGACCTCGCGGTGGTTTTTCGTTGGCCAGACCGGCAAAGAAAATCACTTTGCTACAGGTTATCGAAGCTGTCGATGGTCCTATGATTAGCAACTTGCACTTGGCAGAACATGCACCAGGAGAGAAATTCTGTGCTCGAATTGAGCAAGCCTATGAAAAGGTAGTTACTCAGGCCAAAAGCACTTTTGAAAAAGTAAAACTATCTGACCTGGTAGCCTAAAACCAAGCACGCCAATTCTGTTAGTGAAAGACGTACAATAAAAAGCTGGACGTTAACGGTCGCGGTCTATACACTATGCACCTGAAATGCGTATTTCTGAATTTCAACAACTTATATCACAAAAGTACCTTGAGCGAGACCAGCAACGAGGGGTTCCGGCTACGTTTATGTGGTTTATAGAAGAGGTCGGAGAACTGGCTACCGCCTTGGCAGGAAATGATGAAGAAAATAAGTCAGAAGAGTTCGCTGATGTATTGGCGTGGTTGTGTACTCTTGCGAACATAACTAATGTAGACTTGGAGAAGGCCTGCGAAAAATACACCAAAAATAATGTCGAAGGCTTCAAATAGCAGCTAAGTATTTCAGGAATACTTTCACCCCTCGTCCCCTACTTCATCCGGATGTTGAACTGCTGTGTCGGTACCTGCCGCGGTCAATGCCCGATAGAAACACCAGCCCAAGCCCCCTATCATAATCAGAAATACAACAGCAAGGATTATATACGAAACACCGGTCAATTTATGCTCAACAGGTGTCACTATCTTTTCAATTTTAACGCCCTGCGTCAGGCGAAACAAAACTATGGCAATAAACGCACTCACATCCATTGTTGCTACTATCCCCGCCCACCTTGCAAACCACGAAGACTGAGAATTCAAGGTGTTATATTTACTAACAATGTAATTGCTTGCCAATATTGTAAAAACACTACTGATTATAAGTACCAGAAGCACCATGCGCTCTATCTGAGCCGGCATTCCAACATTAAGCAGAAGCACAAACAGGCCAGCTAAAATAAACCCTACAATTAAAGCCCACCCTCCTGCAGTTTTACCTTTGATTTCCAAATCCTGTTCAGGCCGCTTGGGAACTTCAACATCCTGGCGACCTTTAATCATGCTAAAAATGATTGCTAAGACAGGTGCCAGTCCCACAACTCCAAGCCCAACACAATTCGGCAATATCCATTGGCCTTGCGGAGTCCTTAAAAAACCACCTTCAGCACTGATATCATCGAAAAGCTGCCAGAAGAAAAGTGTACCAAGCGCCACAGGAATCACCAGTCGAATCAGGTAGTCCCACCATAGACCGAGTTTCCAGTCGCTGCGGCTGTTGGCATGACGTCTTAGCATATCAACACGCCAAAGCCAACCCAAGACCACACATTCCAGTAAACCCAGAAATGCTATGCCCCAGGTACCATTAACAAAACCATCAATAGTCCCAAGCCAGTTTAGACCACCTTGTGTTACATAAATCAAACCAAAGCCCAGTCCCACCAAACTCATTACGGGCAGCACAATATTCCTTCGCCAGCCGGTCTTATCGATAATACTTGCAAGAACCGATTCGGTAATCGAAAACGCTGAATCAATCCCCAAGGTAACAAGTGCGAAAAAGAATATAAAACTAAAATACGCCGAATAAGGTAACTGCGCCAACGCATAAGGGAAAGCCACAAATATCAGCGAGGGCCCTTCTTCAACAACATTTTCAACCGCAACCGGATTACCTGCCTGCTGTGTCGCAAATGCCATTGCCCCAAGAGTAGCAAATACCGCAAGGCCGGCTACAAAACTGGTTCCAAAATCGGCAAGCCCTATGATAGCCGCGTTATTGTTAATGTCACTTTTCCTATGCAGAAAACTGGAGTATGTAATCATCACACCAAACGCAAGACTCAACGAGAAAAATACCTGTCCAAATGCATACCGCCATGTAACAGGCTTAGCAAGTTCCGACCACACCGGGTCAAGGTAATAGGCCAAACCCTGCATGCTACCTTCAAGCGTCAGACCTCGAACAGTAAGTATAAGAAGCATCAACCATGGAAGAGGAACGGTCAGCCATACAATCTTGCCGACAAGCTTAACGCCTTTGAAAATGCAAAAATACATCGATGCCCAGGCAATTATCAAAGGCAGTACTATATTCAGCCGAATACTACCGAGCGCTGGGCCTTCGATTTTACCAAGATATGTCACATTAAAGAAATCCTTGGCATTGGCAACACCTTCTATTCCCTCTCCTGACCATGGCAGATACCCACCGTTAAACATGCCCAAAATGCTATACCACAGAAAGCTAAAACAGTATGCCAAAATCGCCGGATAGTATGTCACTATCACAAACCCAAGCAGGATTCCCCACCAACCAACAATTTCAAAACGCTTGTGTCCACGTTTAAATGCATCCGGTGCCGCTCGCTGGGTATAATGGCCCAAACTGAATTCAAGAACCAGTAAAGGGACACCAATCAAAAACAAGGCGAGTATATACGGAATCAGAAAAGCGCCACCACCGTAACTGTAAAGTTTATACGGAAAGCCCCATAAATTACCCAAACCTACCGCAGAACCAACCGC
>JAGLSU010000014.1 GCA_023135935.1 Planctomycetota bacterium | reverse complement strand
TTGTGGTTTTACCGCTACCGGTCGGGCCAGTTACAAGGACCATTCCGTAAGGTCTGCTAATGGCATTTTCAACGAGTTCCATTTCCCAGGGATTTATACCCAAGGCAGTTAAGTTCGTTGCCATCCTGTTTTTGTCAAGGACACGAATAACTGTTTTTTCTCCATTTATGGTCGGTATGACCGAGACACGCAGGTCATAATCATTTCCTCTGTATTTGAGGCTGATGTGTCCATCCTGTGCTTTTCGTTTTTCGGTGATGTCGAGTTTCGCAAGTACCTTCAGACGAGAGGTGACTTCTTTTCTCATGGCAGTGGGAACCGTCAGGCAATCGTGTAATATTCCGTCGACCCTGAATCGAACAAACATCTCGGTACTTGCCGGTTCAAAATGTATATCACTTGCGAGCGAGTCTATGGCATCTTTGATTATTGAATTAACCAGTTTTGCGACCTGGCTTTTATCATCCGAGAGAATCAAGCTATCAGTTTTCGTATCTATCTGCTGTGTTGATTCCTGGTCAAACCTCGCATCGACCAAGTCCTGTTTTGTCATTTGCCTGGCACCGTAATGCTGGCTTATGGCTCGAACGATATCTCTTTCGGTGGCTACAATTGGTTTTACATTGAAACCAGTGACAAGGTTTATCTGGTCGAGTGTTGGTAAATCGACGGGGTTTGTCATTGCTACATAGAGTGTGTCGTTTTCAAACCTGACGGCAAGACAGTTGTGCTCAGTGACAAGCTCTTGAGGTAACAGCCAGACTATATGCGAAGAGAGATGAGCATCGGAGAGATTGATGAACTCAACACCATGTTTTTCCGCAAGCGCCATCGCTTCGGCTTCAGTCAGAGAAGCTTCAGTTTCCATTTCGTACCCGTTATCAACTTGGGTCGCAATGGAAGTGCCTTCAGGCGGATTGTCTTTAGTCTCAGAAACCACAAAGACCTCCTGAATTTCCAATACGTCTTATAGTTTTTCCAGTTTTTTTACCTATATCGATACAGGGAATATCCCTATAGTTTTCTCAATCGTCACATTGTGAGGGCGGATTAAGGTAAATTAAACGTATGTTAACCAAGAAAAATAATTTTTTTTCTGTTATAGGACCAAGAAATATTGGTTAAATTTGCCGAGTTCTTTGTTTGGATAAAAATGGTTATATTGTCCTATAATAACAGGCGAAATGAGTTTTTATGAACTTTGGTTACGAGTGGTTTTGAGTCAATTTTATGAAAAAAAAGAAAATATAAGTACCCCTACCCTATTAAGGTGTGATAATAAAATTGGCTAAAATAATCGGTTTACGTCGATGTTGCTTGTTGTAAGTGTCTTTTTTAAATGAAGTTAGGGGGATATTTGGGTCGAATACAGGCTCGGGTTGGTTACGATTGTACTGATTGGGTAATTTCGGGCAAAAGGAAGGATTATTGCGAAGTCGAGGAGTCGAGGATGCTCATGAAAGCTTCTTGCGGTATCTGTACCGAGCCGATGTTCTTCATTCTTTTCTTGCCCTCTTTTTGTTTTTTGAGGAGCTTCATTTTTCGAGTGACATCACCGCCATAGAGTTTGGCTGTTACTTCTTTTCTAAAAGCTTTGATGGTTTCTCTGGCAATAATTTTACCTCCAATGGCTACCTGAAGAGGTATTTCAAACTGATGTCTTGGTATTGACTTGCGTAGTCTGGTTATGAGTCTTCGGCCTCGAGCTTCAGCGGTGCTTCGATGGACAATAAGAGAAAGCGCATCGACGGCAACTTTATTAACAAGGACATCCATTTTGACGAGGTTGCTTTTTTCAAAACCCATGAACTCATAATCCATCGTGGCATAGCCGTGACTTATGCTTTTAAGTATGTTGTAGAAATCGTAAACTATCTCAGCGAGCGGCGCTTTGTATTCAAGCATAACTCGAGTTCCACTTATGTAATCAGTTTTAATTAGTTTGCACCGTCGTGACTCGGCCAGTTTCATGATATCACCAATCGAATCGCTTGCTGTGATTATTTCCAGTTGTACAAATGGTTCTCTCAATTCTTCTACTTTTGTGATGTCTGGCAGCTCACTAGGAGAATCGATTCTAATTACTTTTCCGCTTTTAGCTAAAATTTCGTAGCTGACTGTCGGGGCTGTTTGTACGACGTCTATACCATATTCACGTTCGAGTCGTTCCTGAATAATTTCCATGTGCAGCAGTCCCAGAAAGCCACATCTGAATCCAAATCCCAGCGCGGGTGAATTGTTAGGGACAAAAGAAAAGCTCGCGTCATTAAGTACCAGCTTATCGAAGGCCGCTCGAAGCTTGGGATAGTCGGTATTATTTCCGGGATAGAAATCCGAGAACACCATCTGAATTGGCGGTTTATAGCCCGTAAGGGGCTTTTGCGCGGGTTTGGCATCGTCGGTGATAGTATCACCAATGGTAACATCAGTCAGTTCGCGGATGTTAGCAATGACGTAACCGACTTCGCCTGCGCTTAGTTCATTGACAGATGTCATATTGGGCAAGAATTTACCCAGCTCAGTTATCAGATAGGTTTTTCCGTTACCCATAAATCTAATTTTCTGTTTTACCTTTAGCTTGCCGGCGAATATTCGGACATAGCATATTACACCGCGGTAGTCATCGGAGTGGCTATCAAAGACGAGTGCGGCGGTTCGTTTTTTGCTTTGGTCCGCTGGCGGCGGAAGGAATGTAACGATTGCTTCTAACAGTTCCGGAACACCTGTACCATTTTTTGCACTGATTTGGAAGCATTCGTTTTTTCTGATACCGATTGCGTGTTCTACTTCTTCCGAGGCAGCTTCGGGGTCGGCTGCGGGCAGGTCTATTTTGTTTAGCACACCGATAAGCTCTACATCATTTTCAATGGCCAAGTGCGCGTTTGCAACGGTCTGTGCTTCCACACCCTGGGTCGCATCAACTATAAGAAGCGCTCCTTCGCACGCAGCTAAAGCACGTGAAACCTCGTAATGAAAATCTACATGTCCTGGTGTATCGATGAGATTGAGCATGTAGTTTTTTCCTTCGTACTGGTAGTTTAGTGTGACAGCAGAAGCTTTTATTGTGATACCTCGTTCGCGTTCAAGTTCCATATTGTCGAGGAGTTGGTCTTTTTTGTCGCGGTCACTCACCGCACCGGTAAGCTCTAATATGCGGTCTGCAAGCGTACTTTTACCATGGTCGATATGTGCTATTATCGAAAAATTTCTTATGTGTTCAGTGCCCATCAACAGTCCGTCCAATTGTTAAAAGGAGTATTGTAGCATTTTTGGCAGTGGAAAACAACTTATACTAAAGGATTGTAAGACGGTGAGCAAATCGTGGTAAAGAAGTGGCATGTGGGCGGAACCATGACATGGTTGACTATGTTTGATGTTCGTTATAGTTTTCTTCTCCTATCGCCAGTGCCGCTACTTTTTGCAGACCTAACTTTGGTATTGCGAAGAAGAACGTAGTGCCCTTGTCGAATTCAGATTCGACCCAAATTTTCCCGCTGTGCTGTTCGATAATTTTTTTAGAAATGGCGAGTCCGAGGCCGGTTCCACCTGTTTTCCCGCTGGTTTTCCTGCTTAGTTGTTCAAATTCATTAAATACTTTTGATATGTCTTCTTTTTTTATTCCACAGCCGGTATCAGAGACTGCGACCAAGATTTCATCGTCGGTTTCGCTTGTAGTGATGGTAACATCGCCCTGCTCTGTAAACTTTATGGAATTATTAACAAAGTTCATCAGCACCTGCGTAATCTGGTCACTATCGAATTCTATTTCAGGTATGTTGTCTTCCAGTTCGAGAATAAGGTTTAAATTTTTATCCTTTGTCAAAGTAAGCATCACCTGATGGACATCTTTAGCAATTTTGTTTATGTCGTTTGGTTTCATTTTGGATTTCATTTTGTTTACTTCGAATTTCTGGAAGTCGAGTACATCGTTAATGAGTCTGGCAAGTCTGTCCACGTTTCTCTTCGAGATTCCAAGGAGTTCTTCCTGCTCTTCGTTAACATCTCCTGCCCATCCATCAGAAACGAGCGCAATTCCTTCTTTTATAGCAGTTAATGGAGTACGTAGTTCATGCGAAACCATAGACAAGAACTGCGATTTCATTTCCATTGTTTCTTTTAATTTTTCCTCTGCTTCTTTTTGCTTTGTAATATCGGTAGCAATATGTATTGCGCCAACAATTCGGCCGTTCTCATCGAACAAAGGAGAGATACGAATCGAAAGCGGCATGCCGATATTAGGGTCGAATATTTCCTGGGCGTGTGCCTTTTTATCTTCCAGCGTTCTTGTGAGCGGACAGTCGTGGTGTGGTTCTTTGGTTTTATGTAAAAGTTCGTAGCATTTTTTACCTACTAAATCTTCCGGCCGCATTTTAACCGCTTTGCAGAATGCCTCATTGGTTTTTACGAAACGATGCTCGGTATCTATTATGAAAATCAGGTCGGCAATGGAGTTGAATGTTTTTTTCCATTCCTCGGCTTGCAATCTTATTTTTGCTTCTGCTTTTTTGCGTTCTGCGACTTCTTTATTAAGTTCCTCTACAGAGATAGTGGTTTCTTTTAGCCCAGTAGCCATTTTATCAAAGGCATGTGAGAGTTGACCAACTTCATCATTTGAGTTTGTTCCTATCTGATAATCCAATTCACCCATACCTATTATTTCGGTTCCCCTGTTGAGGTCACAAATAGGATTAACTATTGACTTTGTCGTGACATGCGCGACAACAATGGACAAAATTACAATAAGAATGATTGCAACCAAGCTAAGGCGTACAGCAAGGATTCCCATTTTTCCAATCATTTTTCCCGTAGCAGCTAACCGTTCCGCATAAAGGACTTTGCGTTTGCCCAGTTGTTCCAATATCGATTCCATGGCAACATTTGCAGTTTGCTCGCCTTTTATTAATAACTCGTCCGCAGCTACGCCCTGGTCTTTTAGTCTAATAATTTCGGAATTCACGGAAACATATTCTTCTATTTTTACCATTAACTGCTCGGCGGCCTTTTGTTCTTCCTGTCCAATATCGGTCGCAGAGTTTAAATACTGTGCAGCAGTTTTCTCGAGATATTCGAGTCCTAACCGAGCGTTCTGTTTATTTTCGGCTCTGCTATGAGTAACATAGGCCATAGTTTCATGAATTACTTCAACGGTTGCCTTGCTCATTTCGGCGATAGCTATTTCCCCCGAAATTATCTCGGTTCTCAAGACCTTAAACTCTCTGTTGACGTTCTGGCAAATGGCGAGGAAGAAGATGAGAGCCGCCGATGCCAGCAAGGCAATGAGCAGAAATCCGATCGATAATCTTGAACCTATTTTCACTTTTTATTCCTTTGGCTTAACAGCCATTTATATATTCGGCGAATACTTACATTCTAAAATATTGTTAATTTTCTCAAGCAACACATCACGTTCAAAAGGTTTTATGACATACCCAATGGCACCGTTTTTTATCGCGTTGTTTACATTATCTTCGTCCGCAAGAACAGTAACCATTATGACCGGAATATCTTTTGTTTCCTCCAAAGCTTTTAGCCCTTCCAAAGCTGCAAGGCCATTCATGTTCGGCATCAGATTGTCCAGCAAGATAAGGTCGGGCAGTTCACTTTGCGCTTTTGCGATTCCTTCCAGTCCATCGGCGGCAGTTATGGTATCGTAACCACATTTAGTAAGGACCTTGCTTATGACACTGACAATATCCTGTTCATCGTCGACTACTAATATCTTTTTTCCATTGGTTTCCACTTTTTACCTCCTACTTTCTAAATCACACTTATGATAATACAGGGAACATTGGTTGTAATCCTCTTGCCTGTTCAATTAAGTCTGTATCTGTTGTCGCATTATCCGGATAAGTAACACAGCTAAAGAACAGTTCAATTTCATTATTCCATTTATGTTTAAGCAGAAATTCCTGTGTTTTCTGCTTCAATCTTTGTTCTACATTCGAAGCATTTTTTCTGTCGCACCCTGTCAAAACAACGAAGATTTCCTTGTCTTGCTGAAAGATAATGTCACCTGCTCGCTGCTGGTTTTTCTGTCGCAGATTATCCTCCATTAACACTTTCATGTCCTGGAGGATTGTATCTATTTTTGTGCCGGGCAATTTTTTCTCCAGTTGCTCAAGATTATTTATAGATACGGCAATAAGTGACATTTTCGCGTAATTGTTTTTTGCTTCGGTAATCGCATCATATACATATCTGTTCGAGAAACCTTCAACACCATGTTCCGGCAGGGTAAAAGTAAACGTAGAACCTTTACCCAGTTCAGATTCGACCCAGATTTTCCCATTATGTTGTTCGACAATTCCTTTAGAGATGGCCAAGCCAAGACCACTTCCACCTGTTTTTCTTTTTCCGCCTATTGCTAACTGCTCGAAACTACGAAAGAGTTTTGCGGTGTCTTGCTCTCCAATTCCAAGACCCGTATCGCGTACCGAGACATGAACCATTCCATGGCTTTTTGCTGTTGCAATTGTAATGGTTCCCTCTTTTGTAAACTTTATAGCGTTATTGACAAGATTTGTTAAAACCTGAATGATTCTATCGGTATCGAATGGTATTTCAGTTAAGGAGTTGTCAAGTTCTACGATAAGTTCCACCTCTTTATTTTTAACGGACGAGAGCATAGTTTTTTGAACTTCTTCTGCGATTTTATTTATATCGTTGTTTTGTGTATTAAACGCCATTTTGCCTGACTCAAGTCTCTGAAGATTCAAGACATCGTTTATTAGCCTAGCGAGTCTATCTACATTTCTTTTTACAATATCCAAGAACTCTTTCTGCTCATAATTAATTTCTCCTACTGAGCCGTTCAGGATAAAATCGATACCCGCCTTTATAGATGTCAGTGGCGTTCTCAATTCATGGGAAACCGTGGAAATGAACTCTGATTTTGTAGTCATTGCTTCTTTAAGTTTTTCCTCGTCTTTCTTTCGTTCGCTAATATCCGCAATGGTACCTGTGTAACGAATGCATGTATCTGTTATTAAGGGAATCGAATCCAGGTGTATCCAACGGTATTTACCTTTTGCAGTAACAATATGAAGGTCCCTTGTGAAATGCTTTTGCTTTTTCATAGTCTCGAACCATTGCTGGCAGATATCTTCCTGTGAATCAGTCTGGAGGACTTGGCGCAAGTTCATATTAATGCTTTCTATGAACGTCACTTCAAATATGCGTTGGAATTCGGTGTTCGTATAGCTGAGGTCACCATCCATGGTCACTTCAAAGACCCCCACCGGTAATGTTTCCGAGATTAATCTGAGTTGTTCTTTGCTCTGTCTCAATGTTTCTTCTATTTCCTTGAGGTCGGTTATTTCATGGTTAAGTTTGCCTATCGAGCTAGTTGCTTGCTCATACCGTTCAACAATTTCATTGAAGGCTTCGGCGAACCGTCCCAATTCGTCTTTTGACTTGATGTCTATTCTCGTGGTCAATTGGCCTTTATTTATTTTAACTGCAGCATCTTTTAATTTCGCGATGGGCACGGAAATTAAACGCGAGATAAACAACCCTATTAGCACAGCAGTTGTCGATAGGATAATTGAGATGGGCAGCAGGATATTTCTGAGTTTTGCTACGGGTGCGAAAATTTCTTCTGTTTCATGCTCGACTACTAACATCCATCCGAGTCCTTTGTAATCCTTGTATCCCCTGGAATGGACATAAGCGAAGAATTCCTGTCCTTCGCCAGGTTTATCGCCAGCTGCTATAAAGTAAGGTGGATGGTCAGTTTCTTTTCTTCCATATAAATGATTCATTAATTCAACTGGTACGCTTTGAAGAAATTCAAAATCTTCTGTCGAGTAAATGGTGCTCTTGTCTTTTGTAAGTAACTTAAATTCTGCGGTTTCAAATTTTGCGGCAGCTTCAGCTTCTTTTATTATATTAATCACTTCCTTAACATTTAAAGCGGCCTCGAAAATACCGGCAAAATTTCCATTTTCGTCATATAAGTTGATAACAATATCAAAAGCGAATGAGTTAATACTTACATCGTATTCAATTTCACCGACCCAAAAGTCCTTTTCTACTATTGCGTTTTGATACCACTGTTCATCGGCCTGCAGGTAGTCGGTGGTTCTTGCTGCTGAGCCAATAATCACTCCATACTTATTTGTTACAAATATTTCTGAAAAGACAGCATATCCGTATCTTTGTTTATAAAACTCAATGTTTTCCTTGAGTTTTTCAGACAGTTCATTGTTTAAGATGTTTCGAATGGTTGGGGTGTTTCTTTTCGCGACCCAGTTCTTGTCTACTTTTTCGATATAACCTTGCACATTCAACATTGCATCGAATTTTTTATTCGAGAGGCTTGCATATTTGTCCAGTGAAAGGCTATTTGCAAGAATCCTTGCTTCCTCGATTCTACGGAATATATTTCTATCGATTCTATCCAGGGTTTCGGCAGCAGTGGTTACAGATTTCTGCCCAATAGTCTCCTGCAACGTTTCTCTGGTAGTTTTAACAGAGATGTAGCCAATACCCGCTACCATTAAAGCAACGCTGGTAAATCCCAAGGCTAATTTTTGTTTTACTTTCATTTTAATCGCTTCTCTTCGGGTTCGGTTTGCTCATAGTTTCCCGTCGTTAAAGCATAGAGACCAGGTGCCGATTCGCTTCTATTATGTATAGGCTGTCACTTGCGGTTAATCTTTTGAATCCAAAGTCTGAGCGATTTTTTCAAGCAGCGTATCATAATCAAAAGGTTTGACTACATAATCAACGGCACCGCCCTTTTGAGCAAAGACAATACTTTCTACATCAGCAAGAGCTGTGACCACTATTACTGGAATACCCTGTGTTGCCTCCGAAGCCTTCAGTTTAGCTAAAGCGGTTGGTCCGTCCATATTCGGCATTATGTTGTCAAGCAGGATGAGGTCGGGCATTTCACTTTCTGCCTTGGCAATTCCCTCAAGTCCATCGCAAGCAGTTACAACATCGTATCCACTTTTGCTTAGGACTTTGCCTATGATTGTGACAATGTCCTGTTCATCGTCGACAACTAATATTTTTCCTGTTCTGGTTTTTCCTTCAGCTACACGTGATAACATAATATGGTCTCCTAATATTTAAAATTTGAGAACCCGCTAATCCTTCAAGAACTCCTGAATTTCCAATACACCCGATAGTTTTTTCAGTTTTTTTACCGGTATCTATGTAGAGACTATCCCTGTTGTTTTGTTAAATCGTCACATTATCAGGTCGGATTAATCTAAATTAGCCTGATATTAATCAGGTAAAATGTTTTCTTAAGCTGTTATAGGACTAAGATATAAGTCACTTTCTATATTCGGTGACATAATCAGCATTCAAAAACAACTTCTTTTACACTAAATCTGTTGTTAGTAAGTGCCGAAAGTAAGTTCTGTATGAAATTAACGGCCGCAGTACCGGCATACAAAAGGATTTAAGATGCACGATACAATTAAACTTACCAAACTCATCGAGCAGGCAGCTTTGATGATTGCTATGGGTGACGAAGATTTTTCTGAGCTTAAAAAACTGCGGAATGTCTTCGTCAAGATTGATGAGAATATCAGTCATTGTGAGTTTCTGTCGCCGGAGCTTATTAAGCATACAAAGACAATGACTCGTTCAGCAAGTAAAGCTATAAGTGCTATTATCGGAAAGAAAGTTTCGGATACCGCTGTGTCATTAAATATTGTTTCCGAAACGGTTTCGGAGCTCCAGAAGTTAGTCAATGATATCGGTAAGGGAGCAAACAAAGATGATGGCGACGAGGCGCAGGTAATAATTCCCGAGGACTGCATGTCAATGGTACCGGATTTTATTACTGAAGCATGTGAGCATATTGAGTCTGCCGAGGCGGGATTGCTCGAACTTGAGAATAAGTTTGATGATAAAGAGTCACTGAATATTATTTTTCGTGCGTTTCACAATATAAAGGGTGCTGCGGGTTTTTTAGGTCTTAATGAGGTAGAGTCTTTAGCACATTGCGCGGAAAATGTTTTGGACCTTGCACGCAAAGGCCAGTTGTTATTGACTGATTCGAATATCAACCTGGTTTTTGAGTCCATTGATATGATGAATAATTTGCTTACTACTTTGAAGAACGCATCAGAATCCGGTGTACCAATAAAAGCGAAGAAGAATCTAAATGAATTACTGGAAAAATTAGGCGCATGCTCAAAGTCCACTGATACATCACAAATCAAGAAGAACGAGGAAAAAATCGACAAGATTTTAGGTGATGATGTATCAAATAAAGTTTCACAGAGCGCATCAAAATTCAAGTCAGGTTCGGCTGAAGAGAGGATACGAGTTAGTACGGACCGTCTTGATAATCTTGTAAATATGGTCGGTGAAATGGTAATCACGCAATCGATGATAAGTCAGCAGGTTTTCGAGATGCTGTCACCTGAGGACAGATTATATCGGACGGTGAGCCAACAGGACAAGATTCTCAGGGAGCTTCAGGAACTGTCGATGTCGATGCGTATGATTCCCATTCACGGTCTGTTTCAGAAGATGACCCGATTGGTTCGAGACTTATCTCATAAGGCAGACAAAGATATATGTTTTACAACGGTTGGTGAGGAAACGGAGCTTGACCGTAACGTGGTCGAGCAACTTGCGGACCCGCTTGTTCATATGGTTCGCAATTCTGTTGACCATGGTATTGAATCGAAGCAAGAACGTGCGGCTGCAGGTAAAAATCCCATAGCCAGTATTGAACTTCGTGCGTCCCGTCGAGCGGATAATATTATTATCGAAATAACCGATGATGGTAAGGGGCTGGATAAGAATAGAATTTTAAAAGAGGCAATCGGCAAAGGCATAGTTTCGCCAACAGATAACCTTTCGGAACAAAATATTTACAAGTTGATTTTTCATCCGAGTTTGTCTACCGCACGGGAGATAACAAATGTTTCCGGTAGAGGTGTGGGTATGGACGTTGTAAAGAAAAACATCGAAGCGTTGAGGGGAAAAGTTGATGTTAGCACAATATCGGGTAAGGGGACAACTTTTACTATAAGCATACCTTTGACTTTAGCGGTGATAGATGGGCAAATAGTAAGTGTCGGCAATGAGCAATATATAATTCCAACGACATCGATTGAACAGAGCTTCAGGCCCAAGCAGGAGCAGTTGTCATCTGTGAATGGTCGCGGCGAGTTGGTTTCGTTCCGTGGCGAAATACTTCCGATGGTCAGGCTTGGTCGTTTGTTTGGAGTGGAGCCGAACAGTGAAGAACCAACTGAGTCATCTTTGGTGATTGTCGAAGCGGATGGTCAAAAAACATGTCTGCTTGTGGATAAGCTTTTGGGCCAGCAGCAGGTTGTAATAAAAAACATAGGTAGATATTTCGGAAATGTCAAAGGCGTTTCCGGCGGAACAATAATGGGTGACGGACGAATAAGTCTGATTCTTGACGTCCCCGGATTGATAGAATTGTCACGTAATCAGGGACATGTTCCTATAAATTCCAGCATCTAATTCAATAATCCTCGTTTTAAGTATCAATACCATCCATCGGTGACATATATTGTCACAACAGTAATATTTTTTTTGATATTACTTCGTAACTTCTTACAAGCAAAGATGTTAGTTCTTTTGAAGAGTTTTTTATTTTGAACCAAGTTAGTAAACACACGCCCTAAAAACGACGAAAAAGAACTTATGGAAAGTACTACGGTAATGACGGTGTCACTCAAATCACTTTTTAGCATTTCTTTTGAGCTAAGATAACAAAACAGAGACCGGCTAACGCTGTAACGTCGTTAAAGATTATTTTTTAACGTAATTTAAGAGGATATTATTATGGCTAATACGAAAACTCGAACACAAGACAACGAAGTGACGGCTGGAAAGGAAGGTAAGTATCTGACCTTTACTTTAGGCAAGGAGGAATACGGGCTGGAGATTCTCAAGGTCCGGGAGATTATTGGTTATATGGACATAACGTCTGTGCCCCAAACTCCGCATTACATAAAGGGTGTGATTAATCTTCGCGGCAGGATTATACCGGTTGTTGACTTGCGAGCTAAGTTCGGTATGGAAACCGTAGGGTTAACCGAAGAGACGTGCATTATCGTCGTAGAGATTTCTCAAAAGGGTAATAAGTTCGACACTGGAATCCTTGTTGACCGTGTTCAGGAAGTGCTGGACATTGGCAGCGAGGAAATAGAAGAGACCCCGCAGCTTGGTCATTCGGTTAATACCGATTTTATTCTTGGCATGGGAAAGATAGAAGACTCCGTCAAGATACTGCTAGATATAGACAAGGTTTTAAGTGCCGATGACATTGCGGGTTTCACCAGCGTTGCCGCGGACAGTTCAGTCGGTCAAGATGCTGCTGTCACGGATGAATCGCAGTAAAAAGATAAAACGCAAAAATTGTTAACTTAAATTAGAGGAGTATAAAAATGTTTAAGAATTTAACTGTTGGAAAGAAAATCGCACTCGGATTTACGTTAGTCCTTTCATTTCTTATGGTCTTGGCAGTAATTAGCTTTGTCAAGATGAATAATGTTAAAAAAAGTATTGTAGATATCACAGATACCCACATTCCAATTACAGCAACTCTTTCGAGAATAGATTCGGCATCTTATGACCAATATCTGCAGGCAGGTTTATATAACATCCACAAAGAAGATGTCCAATTTGATAAGTTCGCAGCCCTGAACGAAGAGGTAGATAAGAATATTGAAATGGCCAAAGAAGTTATAAGAACCGACCAGGAACTTGTAGGTTTCGGTTGGTTGGGAACGGTCGATGAGATAGCAAAGGAGCATGATGTATTTGCAGAAAGCTGCCAAAGACTTTTCGAGGCAGTTAAGAGCGGCGACAAACAGCAGGCTCACGTTGCTTTAGATGCTGTGGAAGCATCTTTCGAACCGTTTATGGAAAAGATTGATAGTTTTCTGGTCGTAAACGAAGAGGAAGTGAATCGAGTTGACGCGCTTGCAATAAACGCCGCAAATTCAGCCAACTTTTGGATTGTGGCTGTAAGCATTGCTGCAATATTGGCAGGTTCGTGCATCGCTTTTGTTATTGCTCGCAGCATAATCAATGCTCTTAAGAGAGCCATAAGCAGTTTGACGGAAGGTTCTGAGCAGGTTGCTTCGGCAGCCGGTCAAGTGGCCGCCGCATCACAGTCATTAGCAGAAGGTTCAACCGAACAGGCAGCAGGTTTAGAGGAAACATCATCCAGTCTCGAAGAGATGGCTTCGATGACAAGGCAGAATGCCGACAACGCTCAACAGGCCAATACGTTGGCAGGAGAGGCACGCAAAACCGCAAATAACGGCACGCAGTCAATGAGCGGCATGAGCAAGGCTATTAGCGATATCCAAAACAGTGCCGATGAGACAGCTAAGATTATTAAGGTTATCGATGAGATTGCTTTCCAGACGAATCTGTTAGCTCTTAACGCTGCAGTCGAAGCCGCTCGCGCAGGTGAGGCAGGTAAGGGATTTGCAGTTGTGGCTGAGGAAGTTCGTAATCTCGCGATGCGTTCGGCAGAGGCAGCTAAGAACACATCGAGCATGATAGAAGAGTCTGTAAAGAACGCCAAGAACGGCGTTGAAATCAGCGGTGAAGTAAGCAAGGTTCTCGAGGAGATAGTCGGCGGTGTTAGTAAAACAACTGACCTTGTCGGCGAGATTGCCGCGGCGTCTCAGGAACAGGCACAAGGTCTTGAGCAGATAAGTACGGCTATGTCACAGATGGATAAGGTCACGCAACAAAATGCCGCCAACGCTGAGGAAAGCGCAAGTGCCTCTGAGGAGTTGAACGCTCAGGCTGATTCAATGAACGAGATAGTTAATGAACTGGTGGCTTTGGTTGGCGCCAATACGGTCAAGAGGATGCAGGCTGTTCCCGAAAGGAAAAGTCGTCGGCATCTTAACATTAACGTTGACCAAAAAATAGCCCAAAGAACTCACCAACTATTGAGCCAGAATAACACACTGCCCCACTCAGATAACATACTGCACGACATAGCAGATGAACCCAGGGATATGGATGCGGTTACCGGAAAGAATACACCTGCGAAGCATAATCCTTCGGGCAATGGCGAAGACTGGAAAGAGTTTAACGGCTAACAGAGGTTAATATAATGAAGCTAAGGGCGCCGACAGCTTTATCGTTGCTGGCGTCTTTTTTGGATTTTTAAAATTAATGTAAAAAACACGAAAGAGCAAAAAGGCAGTTACAGGAATATACCGTGGCCATAGGGACACTATTACGAAATACTGAATTAAAGGAAAAGGACTTTCGTCTGGTTAGTAAACTTGTCGGTAAGTTCTGCGGGATAAACCTGCACTCCGGGAAAAAGGAGTTGGTTCGTGCACGTCTGGCAAAGCGGGTAAGGAAAGGCAACTTCAAATCCTTTTCCGACTATTTAAAATACGTTTTGAATGACGAAACAGGTAGAGCGTTTTCGGTTTTCATAAACACTCTTTGCACTAATTTGACCTCTTTTTACCGTGAGAATCAGCATTTTGAATTTCTTCAGAAAGAATTTCTTCCTGCCTTGATTTTACGCAAGCAAAAGAACCGCGATTTCAAGATACGTGCATGGAGTGCCGGTTGTTCTTCCGGTGAAGAGGCCTATTCAATGGCAATTACTCTTTTAGACGCAGTTAAGGAAGAAAGTTCATGGGATGTTAAGATTCTGGCAACGGACATTTCGACTCATATGCTAAAAATCGCTCGAACAGGAATTTACACAAAAGACCGCGTTGACCCGGTGACACCTCAGCAGAAGCAAAAATATTTTTTGCCAAATTACATTGAGAAACAAAAGTACTATCTGGTTAATAAGGCGTTAAAGGATGCCGTGGTTTTTAATTATCTGAATTTAATGGAGCCCTGGCCTTTTCGTGGGCCAATGGATTTTATTTTCTGTCGTAATGTAATGATATATTTTAATAAGGCCACACAACAGAAGCTGATAGAACGATTCTGGGGCATGCTGCCACCAGGCGGTCTTTTGTTTACCGGACACTCAGAATCGCTGACCAGTTTTAAACATAAGTTCAAGTATGTTCAGCCGTCGATTTATGTGAAACTTTAGGGAAAGCTATGATACTAACTAAAATGGTAGTAGGTATGTCGGACGCAAAATTTTCCGACGATATAAATGATGTTCTGGTGACATATTCGCTTGGTTCGTGTGTGGCAGTGTGTATGTATGAGCCAGCTGCACAAATTGGCGGTTTATTTCATTACCAATTACCAGATTCCAAATTGAATCCAGAGAAGGCGGAGAGAAACCCATTTATGTTTGCCGACACGGGTTTAAAAATCATGATTGATGAAATGATATCGATGGGAGCTCAAAAAGGTTTAATCCATACAAAGATAGTAGGCGGTGCAACGATAAGAACCGCCCCGAGCAGTTGTGATATAGGCAAAAGAAACTATTTGGCTATCCGCAAGCTACTGTGGCGCCATGGTATGTTTATAGACATTGAAGACATTGGAGGGAACTCGCCTCGTAGTTTATATATGAACATGGAGAGCGGCACAATAACTATCCGAAGTGTTGGATTTGAAAAGAGAATATAGAAGGATAACAACCGTTTAATACTCTTAATACAGGAGCTAAGCAATGGGATATAACATATTAATCGTAGATGATTCGGCTATTACTCGCAAAGCGATAATGAGAATTATCGGCATGGTTTCTGAGTTAGACGTTGCCGAGATTTTTGAAGCTGACAACGGTCTGGCTGCTTTGCAGCTTCTTAATGAACATCACTTCGACCTTGTACTTGCAGATTTGAACATGCCGGAGATGGACGGAATGGAAATGGTTCATCAGATGCAGCAAGCAGAAAACACGGAATCGATTCCAGTGGTGATAATCTCAAGTAAGCCAAACACGGCATCTACCGAGGAACTGCTGGCGGATGGAATTAGAGGTTATCTTCATAAACCTTTCACTCCCGAGGATTTCAGGGAAATAATAACTAACACTTTAGGGGCTGTTTTATGATTGAAACAAGTAATATTTTAGTCGAAGCTTTGGGTAAGTCTCTGGAGACAATGGCATTTTTGACGGCTACAGCTCCTGAGGAAGAGCTGGAAACTCCCGAAAAGTCTTACTTAATAGAAATGCATATCGAAGGTCCCTTGAACGGTACAGTTGAAATGCTTGCGGGTCATAAGCTTGGACAAACAATGGTAGAAAATATAAGCGGAGTAGAACAGGCCGACGAAGATAATGTTATCGATGTATTGAAAGAACTGTTGAATGTAGCCTGTGGTCTTTTGCTTCCTGTGTTACCGGCTATGCCCGAAGACAAGTTTGACATTACGGTTCCCGAACTTAAAGAGATATGTGACCGTGAGCAATGGGAGCAGTTTGTCAGACAAGATGGCGTTACGGTATTGGATGTCGAAGGGCAACTGCTTGCTTCAAGGCTGACTATTGACAATTAAAACTTTTTAAGGGGAATTCGTATAGTGGCATTATCGAAACCTAAAATCAAGGTTTTGGTAGTTGATGACTCTGCTATTGTCCGCAACATACTTCGCGAGCAATTGGGGCAGGATTCAGCAATAGAAGTTGTCGGGACCGCACCGGACGCCCACATCGCGGGTAGTAAAATCGCAAGATTCGAGCCCGATGTGATTACACTTGATATAGAAATGCCCGGAATGGATGGCATTACTTTCTTACGTAAATTAATGAGTTCTCGTCCTATGCCTGTTATTATTCTCAGTTCTCTGGCACCGGCAGGCGGCGAGACAGCAATAGCGGCTTTGGAGGCGGGAGCGGTAGAAGTTATGTGCAAACCTGGGGCGGCATATACCGTCAAAGAGGTATGTGCCGAGTTGATTGAGAAGATAAAGGCTGTATCAAAGGCTCACGTCGCCAAGCAGGAAAGTCGTGTTTCGAAGCGATTACAGATAGCTAAGCCCACGCATAATATTTTTGCTATCGGCGCTTCGACTGGCGGAGTTCGAGCATTGAGGGAAATTTTGTCTGCTATGCCTGCCGATGCACCTGGCGCGCTTATTGTTCAGCACATGCCCGCTCAATTTACTAAATCATTCGCAACTCGACTCAATGAAATTTGCACAATAGAGGTGAAAGAAGCGGAAGAAGGCGACCAGGTACTTCGCGGCAGAGCGTTAATTGCGCCTGGCGACAAACATATGCTTTTGTGGCGTTGCGATACTAATTATTATGTAAGTATCAAGGACGGCCCTACAGTTTGCCGACAGAGACCGAGCGTAGAGGTATTATTCAGTTCAGTGGCAAAATACGCAGGTTCAAATGCCATTGGTGTGATACTTACGGGTATGGGTAACGATGGCGCCAACGGTCTTTTGAGGATGCGTGAAAGCGGAGCTCACACAATTGCTCAGGATGAAGAGTCCTGTGTTGTTTTTGGTATGCCGTGTGAAGCAATTAAATGTGAGGCCGTTGAAGTTGTGGCACCCTTGTCTGAAATAGCTCAAAAAATGATACATTTCGCAGAAAGTTCGTCCAAACCAACGAAAAAAGATTACACATTAATAAAGGAGAAGTAGAGATGGCTAAAAAAATATTGATAACCGATGATTCGCCCTTTATGCGAAAGATACTGAAGGACATCCTATCAGAGAATTGCGAAATCATAGAAGCTGACTCTGGCGATAAGGCCTTGGAGCAATTCGAGAACGAAAAGCCGGATTTAGTTTTTCTTGACATAATTATGCCCGGAAGCGAAGAGGAAGAAGGCGTTCGTGTTCTTGAGAAGATTAAGGAAAAGGACCCTGGGGCCCTTGTGGTCATGATTACAGCCGTAGGTCAAAAGAGAGTGATAAAAAGATGCAACAAGCTTGGAGCGGACGGCTATATCCTTAAACCCTTCGACGCAAAACAGGTGTTGGAGATGGTTGACGAGATGCTCGGAACAAGCTGCAACTCTTAATTAGACCGGAAAAATTGTGCGAGAAAGGCGGGAATAAGAAAGATGACGTCTGACAAGGCAAAAATGATCCGTTCACTTATTGATGATTGTGAGCAGGAGGGATTGTATCTCATTTTCAAAGATGAAAGTTGTTTGGCTCTAACCAAAGAGAACATCGAGCAAACAACAGAAAGTTTTTGGGAAGACCCATCTAATATTCCTTCTGATATGAAAACAGCTATTGAATTTCAAAGATGCGGTTTTTGTCCATTGAGGAAAACTGGTGGGATATGTGATGCAATACGGCCCACATTGCCATTTTTGGAGCATGTGGATAAATATGTTTCCCATGACGAAGTGACAGCGATTTACAAGGAAAGCAAAGAGTCGCCTCTTCATATTCTCGATTGCACTATGCAGGCAGCATTGAAATATGTTTCTGTTTTAAGTTTAACCCATTACTGTCAGGTCGCCAAAAAATATCGGAAGTATTTTTGGGGAATACTGCCATTTATGAACGCACAAGATATAGTGGCAAGACTATATTTAAACATTTTTTACTTACATAACGGTCAGAAAAGAGCCATTGCAGACTTCGTATCAGAATTTAAGGAAGTAATGACTATAACAAGTAAAAACCAGGTACAAAGAATGAATTTAGTTTGCAAGCGTGATGCATTTATGAATGCCTTCGCAAATACCCAAGTAATCACGCAATTTTTATCTTTAGGTATAGATGAGAGTTTGCAAGAAACATTCAATAGCTTTGGAGAAACTGTTTATTTAAAAGAGAAGTTGGCCTTGTCGAATTAGGATTGATTGGAATCAGGCAAGGTTGGTTTGTTGTCACAACAGAAGATTTTAAGGGAGTTTATTATGGAAGACAAATTGCACCAGATAAATAGTCAAGCGGCAGCGAGTGCTTCCGGCGCCTTATCGAAATTGATTGGTAAACCGGTAGACATAGAAGTTATCAAAACAGAAATTAAAAACGCAAGTAATCTCAGCTCCTCTGTCACTACAGATGACATGGTTACGGCGATTAGATTGCCAGTTACGGGAGATATAAACGGTTCGGCTTTGTTGATATTTTCCAAAGAAACTGCCTTTGCCATGAGCGATTTATTGGTTGGCAGGAAAGTTGGAACGACGAAGAAACTGACCAAGTTAGATGAATCCGCATTAAAGGAGACGGGCAATATCATATCCGGCAGCTATTTTGCTACTTTTGCAGACATATTGCAAATCAGAGTGATTGAACACGTACCCGAATTCAGTGCTGACAGTTTCGATGTAGTGGTGGACTCGGCTATCACAGATTTTAATAAAAGAATAGAGGATATATTTGTCACTGAGATAAAATTTGTTTTTGACTCCGGGACCCTCGAGGGATATTTCTTTCTTCTTTTGCTCGAAACAGAACAATTCAAAACTCTAATAGAATCTTTCGGAATAGAGTGCCTGGCGGTAGAAGAGAGATAATCTAAGGTAGGCATAAATATTTAATGATTAGGTTGTCACCTGCTCATTAATTCAATAAAGGTGTCAAAGAGGTAACCGGCATCATGGGGGCCGGGGGAAGCTTCGGGGTGGTACTGGACAGAAAATGCTTTTTCTTTTTTGCAAGCAATCCCTTCGAGAGTGTTGTCGTTTAAATTTATATGAGTAAGTTCCACATCTTTGTCCTTCAGGGAATCGATATCGACGCAAAAGCCGTGATTCTGGCTGGTGATTTCAATTTTTCCGGTTTTCAAATTCTTTACAGGGTGATTTGCCCCACGATGACCAAACTTGAGTTTATATGTTTTTCCGCCGAGTGCGAGCGAAAGGATTTGATGTCCGAGACAAATTCCAAAAATAGGCACATTGCCAAGAAGTTCTTTTACAGTTTCAACAGCATAGCTGACCGGTGCCGGGTCGCCGGGACCGTTGCTTAGAAACACGCCATCAGGTTTTCGCTTGAGGACCTGCTTTGCTGAAGTATTGGCAGGTACCACGTAAACGTCACAAGCGGCGGAACGAAGCATTCTGAGGATGTTATGTTTTATGCCAAAATCGAAAGTAACAACTTTGTATTGTTTTTTTGGCTTTTGCTGTTTGCCTGTTAAGACATCAAGGACGCCTTCGTTCCAATTATAAGGTTTCTTTGATGTGACAGCTTTAACTATGTCTCTACCAACAAGTCCGGGATAGCTTTGGAGTTTCTTTTTCAGGCTACTAACAGCAAGACCGGTTGAGATAATGCCTTTCATGGCACCTTCGGTGCGAATGTGTTTTACGAGTTTTCTTGTGTCGATGCCTTCCAGACCGATTACGTTGTTGTCTTTGAGGTATTGGCTCAAGGAATCTTTGTTTCGCCAGTTGCTCGGGTAGTTACAGTTTTCTTTTACGATGAAACCGCGCGTAAAAATTTTTCGGGATTCCCAGTCGAATTGGTTCGTTCCATAGTTGCCAATTAAAGGATATGTCATCGTTACTATCTGTTCGTTATAGGAGGGGTCGGTGAGAATTTCCTGATAGCCGGACATGCTGGTATTGAAGACAACTTCTCCGCAGCTTTGGCCTTTAGCTCCAAAGCTTGTGCCTTCAAAAACTGTGCCGTCTTCAAGTAGTAATATGGCTTTCACCTTTACATCCACTCCTAACTATAGTAACTCTGAATGGGCTTGACGCCTATTTTTGTTTGTTTCATCGCTGCGATGGCTTTTACTACGGCCGCAGCACCTCTTATGGTTGTTACATAGGGGATTTGTTTATCCAGTGCGTTTCTTCTTATCGAGAAAGAATCCTTTATTGATTGAGCGCCTATCGTTGTGTTTATGATAAGGTCGATTTGGGAGTTTATTATCCAGTCAACTATGTTGGGTCTGCCTTCGGTTATTTTCAATGCAAATTCGGATGGTACGTTGTTATTGATGAACTCAATGCATGTACCTTTGGTTGCAACAATTTTAAAACCCATTTGCTGTAATTCGGCTGCAAGCTCAACGGCTTTTTGCTTATCAGCGTCTTTGATACTGAAAAGTATATTTCCACTATCGGGAAGCGTGTTGCCGGCTGCTATTTGTGATTTTGCAAAAGCTATCCCGAAATCATCGGATATGCCCATAACTTCGCCGGTGGAAAGCATTTCTGGTCCGAGCAGTGTGTCTATGCCGGGGAACTTCAAGAATGGGAACACAGCTTCTTTAACCGAGAAATGTGTAGGCCGAATTTGCTTTGTGAATTTCAACTGACTTAAAGTCATCCCTGCCATCACTTTCGTAGCGAGCTTAGCCAAAGGCACCCCAATCGCTTTGCTTACAAACGGAACGGTTCGGGAAGCTCTTGGGTTAACTTCGAGTATATAAATTTCGTTATCTTTTACCGCAAACTGGATGTTCATCAGGCCTTTTACTTTTAGCTCAAGTGCCAGGAGTTTGGTTTGCCTTTGGATTTCCTTGATAAGCTTTTTGCTCATTGAAATTGGCGGTAAGGCACAGGCACTGTCACCCGAATGCACACCTGCTTGTTCGATATGTTCCATGATACCTGCAACTACCACCTGCTTGCCATCGCTTATAGCATCGACATCTAGTTCTGTTGCGTCATCAAGAAATTTATCTATCAAAATCGGGTGAACACCGGAGGCTTCGATGGCATTTTCGACACAGGCACTTAGTGACTTTTCATCATATACGATTTGCATTGCACGTCCCCCGAGTACAAATGAGGGCCTGATGAGCAAGGGGAATCCGAGTTTTTTCGCGATTTTTAAGGTTTCATCATATGAGGTTGCTGTTCCGCTATACGGTTGTCGAAGTTTTAATTTTTTTACCAGTTTGTTGAAGCGTTTGCGGTCTTCGGCACGGGCGATGCTGTCGGGTGACGTTCCGATTATTTTTACGCCGGCTTTTTTCAGAGGTTCAGCCAATTTCAACGGCGTTTGTCCGCCGAATTGGACGATAACGCCATCGGGTTTTTCCTTTTCAATGATAGTCATTACATCTTCAAATGTCAGCGGTTCAAAATAAAGTCTGTCGGAGGTGTCATAGTCGGTGCTAACCGTTTCGGGGTTGCAGTTTACCATTATTGATTCGATGCCTATTTCCTTCAGTGCGAACGCGGCATGAACGCAGCAATAATCGAATTCAATTCCCTGGCCTATACGATTAGGGCCACCACCAAGAATAACAATCTTTTTTCTGCTATCGGGGTTGGCTTCGCATTCGTCTTCGAAGGTGGAGTACAAATATGGAGTGTGGGCTTCGAATTCGGCACCACAGGTATCAACGGTTTTATAGACTGCGTTTACAGACATCTTCTGGCGATGTTTTCTGAACTTTTCTTCCGAGATATTCATTTGAGAGGCAAGATATTTGTCGCTGAAACCATATTCCTTGGCTTTTCGCATCAGAGATTCGTTGATTTTGTCAAAAGAGGTTGCCTTGAGTTTTCGCTCAAGTATCACAATATCGTTAATGTTATTTAGAAACCAAGGGTCGATTCCGGTAAGTGTGAATATTTCATCGGTTGAAAGTTTTCTTCTGAAGGCTTCGGCAACATACCAGATTTTGTCCCAGCAGTTTGTTTGCAGCTTCTTTTTTAACTGGGCCAATGTGAGTTGGTCGTCAATATGTTTTTCGTCGAGTGAGTAGCGGTCTATTTCAAGCGACCTTATAGCTTTTTGTAATGATTCCTTGAAGGTTCTGCCAATGGCCATAGCTTCGCCGACAGATTTCATCTGAATGGTAAGTTCGGCATTGGTCTTAGGGAATTTCTCGAATGTAAAACGCGGCCACTTAACAACACAGTAATCAATGGTTGGTTCGAAGCAAGCTGGTGTTTTTTTAGTGATATCATTGGGGATTTCGTCCAAAGTGTAACCAATAGCCAGTAATGAGGCTATTTTTGCAATTGGAAAACCAGTGGCTTTTGAAGCCAAAGCAGATGACCGTGAAACCCGTGGATTCATTTCGATAATGGTCATGCGACCGTCTTCCGG
>JAGLSU010000139.1 GCA_023135935.1 Planctomycetota bacterium | reverse complement strand
ACTTCAAAACCGATACCGCTGACCAAATAATCTAGAATTATACCCCCTAAAAGGGCACAGCCGGCTACAGCAAGAATATAAGTGACAGCTGTTCTTATCCCTAATGTCTTCCAGATAGTGACAAACGATGCCGCATTGGTAGCAGGTCCGGTCATAAGAAAAACCAAAGCCGCTCCCGGCGTCAAGCCCTTCAATATCAAAGCCGCCGCTACCGGAATCGATGCCGTCGCACAAACATAAACAGGTATCCCCAAAAACATCATTACCACCATCGCAAAAATACCAGTACCCAGATACGTTGCAAAAAAATCGTCTGGAATAAGCGCCGACATAAACGCAGCTACGATAAGACCTACCAGCATCGCCTTACCGATGTCACGAGGAAGTGTCACAAAACCAAACTTCAACCCGTTGGCAATCCTTTTGCTTTTACTCTCATCACCACCGCAACATTCGTCCGTACATTTCATCGGTTGCTGTTCTTGTTCTTTAACTGTCTCGCCAAAAATATTAACCAACCCCCCACCGACTATACCTGTCACAAAGGCCGCTAAAGGTCGAAAGATAGCAAATATCGGTCCTAATAAACTTAACGTCACAAATATACTGTCGACCCCTGTCTGCGGCGTCGAAAGTAAGAATGATATCGTAGCTCCTTTGCTCGCTCCGTGTTTACGAAGTGACATCGCTACCGGAATAACACCACACGAACACAAAGGAAGCGGCACCCCAAAAATTGACGCCTTCAATAACGGCCATATCCCCTTACCGCCTAAATGTCTTTCCACAAAACTTTGCGAGATAAGAATTGACAAGACTCCCGCCACGAAAAAACCGAACAATAGATATGGTGACATCTCCCCTACAGTAGCCCAGAAATCAATCAATATAGATTTGGCAAAATCCATTTTTCTTTCCGTCTATACTTTTATCTTATCAAACACTTCCCTAAGCGTTTTGGCAGAAGCTTCTAATGCAGCCTGCTCATTTTCAAAAAGCGGAGCCGTTATTATACGCTGAACCCCTGCTTTTCCCAAAACACAAGGCACACTGAGGCAGACATCATTAATACCATATTCCCCCTCCAGCAGCAATGAAACCGTCAATATACTATGTTCGTTTCGCAAAATAGCACCGGAAATGCGAGCCAAAGAAAGACCGATTGCATAATACGTGGAACCTTTATAATCGATAATATGATATGCCGAATCACGCACCCGCTTAGCAATTTCATTGTGCGCACTTTTGGAATCGCAGAGTTGACAAATAGCACAATAGTCCTCCATAGAAACTCCGGCAACGTGCGCCATACTCCAAGCCGCCACCTCACTGTCACCGTGTTCACCAAGAATATATGCGTGAATGTTTCGTGTATCGATACCACAATGCTGACCCAGCATTAACTTAAATCGAGCACTATCGAGAACCGTCCCGGAACCAATCACACGTTCACGAGGCCAACCAAGTTGTTTCAACGCTAACTGCGTCAACGCATCCACGGGATTTGTCACCATAACCACAACCGCCTCGGATCCGTATTTCTTAATCTCATCACAAATCGATTTAACAATCTCCGCATTGCGCTGTATCAATTCAAGGCGATTTTGGCCCGGTACTTGTTTGGCTCCTGCTGTAATCACTATCAGATTCGCATCCGAGCAATCGCTATAGTCACCCGCTCGAATTTTAACCGGCTGAACAAACGCCATCCCCTGTTCCAAATCCATCACTTCGCCTTCAACACATTTCTCATCGATATCAAGTAGTGCAATCTCGCCAACAAGACCCGTGTGTATCAGCGCATAAATATAAGTTGTCCCTACAGAACCAGCGCCTATTACGACAACTTTTCTTTCTTGTTTTTGTTTTTTCGCCCCCATAATTTATCTCCATTTATATTCGTTCGGCTTTTATTTTAAATACTAACCGTCTCGCTTCTGCTCACATCACCTCGCAAACCAATAGTTACATCCTTAAAAACCATCTTCTTTCCGCTGCGAGCTATCGCATCCCGAACAAGTTGAGTCAGACCGCCACAACAAGGCACTTCCATATGAACTACCGTCAAACTCTTCAGGTCATTAGTCTCCAGTATTGCCGCCAGTTTTTCAATATAAAACTGGCTGTCATCCAGCTTTGGACAGCCAATAACAATACTATGGCCCTTTATAAACTTATCATGAAAATCGCCCACCGCAAACGAAACACAATCCGCAACAACTAACAAATCAGAATTCGCAAAATAAGGTGCAGACGGTGAAACTAACTCTAACTGAATTGGCCAATGACTCAATCGTGACGGCACATCCACATCATGCATGCCAGCAGATTCATTTCTGTCTCGCAGCTTCTGCTGCATCACCCCGGGACAACTAAAACCTGCCTGTTTTTGGTCGCCATGTTCTTTAGCCAAATACTCTTTCGTCGCCTCTTCATTAAATGCGGATGCTTGCCGCTTTTCAATTGTTATCGCATCCTGCGGACAAGTCCCCAGACACGCCCCAAGTCCGTCACAGTAAATTTCACTAACCAATTTCGCCTTACCATCAATTATCTTTATAGCGCCCTCGGCACAAGCATTCACACACTGTCCACAGCCGTCACATTTCCCCTCATCGATTTTTATTATATTTCGCAAGACCACTTTATAGTTCCCTTTAACTGAGCATTTCAGCCAGGTCTTCATCGACATTGCCAATGGGACTGATATTAAATTTATCCACCAGCACATTCAAAACATTTGGGCTAATAAATGCTGGTAGGCTCGGCCCAAGCTTTATATTCTTAATGCCTAGATGTAGCAACGTCAGCAAAATGGCCACAGCTTTTTGTTCATACCATGAGACTACAAGCGAAAGAGGCAAATCGTTAACATCGCAATCAAACGCTTCGGCAAGTGCCAACGCTATTTTGACTGTCGAATAACAATCATTGCACTGACCGTTATCAATCAAACGAGGAATACCATCAATGTCACCATAATCTTTGCCATTTAATCTATACTTGCCGCACGCAGCAGTCAATATCACACAATCATCCGGCACTTTCTCAGCAAGTTCGGTATAATAGTTTCGTCCGGGTTTAGCACCGTCACAACCACCTATAAAGAAGAAATGCCTAATCTTGCCTGCTTTTACCGCTTCAACTATTTTTTCCGCCAAACCAAGCACCGCTGTATAATGAAATCCGGTACTAAATGTCCCTTGAGGATTTTCCTCCAAAGCCGGTTGCGACAACGCCTTCTTAATAACTTCGCTAAAATCTCTGCCCTTTATGTGCTTGACACCAGAAGTACCAGCTATCCCACACGTAAACAACCTGTCTTTATATGAATCTTCCGGAATCATAATACAATTCGTTGTTACCAGAATTGCTCCGCTAAACTGGTCAAATTCCTTTTTCTGATTCTGCCATGCTGTACCGTAATTGCCTACAAGATGCTTGAATTTACGCAACTCCGGATAACCATGAGCCGGAAGCATCTCACCGTGAGTATATACGTTAATACCCTTGCCCTCTGTTTGCTTCAGCAATTCGTAAAGGTCCAACAAATCATGTCCGGTAATAATAATCCCGGGCCCTGCCTTCGTACCACGTGGCACATTCACAGGCGATGGATTGCCAAAAGTAGACGTATGCGCATTATTGAGCATCTCCATTACCCGAAGATTTATCTCCCCCGCCTTTAATACCAGTTCAAGATATCGCTCCAGGTCAAAATCCACATTCGTCAACGTCGAAAAAAGTGCTTCATGTATGAATGCATCGACCTGCTCATCCTTTTGTCCCAACTCGCGGGCATGATAGGCATATGAGGAAATACCTTTCGCTCCGAATAAAAGTATATCCTGCATACTTTGAATATCTTCGTCTTTACCGCAAACGCCAATTTTAGTACATCCCTTACCACCAGCCGTCTGTTCACACTGATAACAAAACATAATTAGTCCCTTTCACTTTCAAATCTGTTTATCCTGAAGTTTTTTTCCAAATGCCATTATTTCTATGCTCTTATCATCGTAAGCACCATCTTGAATTTTTCTTCCGCCATAACCGCATGCGGAACATTGCCCGGCATTATTACAATCTGCCCCGCAGCAACTTCCACATTATTTCCGCCTATAGTCAGCATCGACTTTCCATCCACAACTTGAACAACCGCATCATAAGGTGCCTGATGCTCACTTAACCTCTGCCCCTTATCAAAAGCAAAAAGCGTAATAGTTCCTGCCGATTTATCCAGTATCGTTTTGCTCACTATCGAATCTTGTGAATACTCAATTAAATCAGCTAACACCTGTTCCTTACTCACACACGCCGCCAACACTTCTGTTTTTCCTTTATCAGCACTCATTTTGTTTTCCTTTTAAGATTTTTTCGTTTCCCTTTATTAGTTCCTCGGCTTGGCAATAAATCATTCAGGGCGATATCGCTAAGATAGCTGACAATATGTTCCTGTAGCACTGTCAACTTACTACTGATAACACAGTTGACCTGCTTAGGACACATATTCGCACCCAACAAACATCTATTCAATCTCACAGGTCCCTGAATCACTTCTATTATATCCAGCAAACTTATCTGCCCCGGTTTTTTGCTAAGTTTGAATCCGCCTTTGGGCCCCATTACACTCTCAACTAATTTGGCCTTGTGCAGCTTTTGCAAAAGCTTACACGTGAGCTGATATGAAATATCCTGCTCAATAGCAATATCTTTTGCGGACACCATCTTCACTCCATAACATTGTGTCAGATGAACCATAGCCTGCAATGAATAATCCGTATTTCGCCGCAAAATATCCATCTCTATTCAAACCCTTAAAAAATTAACATCCTCTATGTAGGACTAATATAGTCTCATATGCAGAATTTGTCAACTACCTTTTTAAAAAAAATTATTTTTTTTGCTACACTCAAAACCCCTGCCTCAGATACGCAAATCCGCCTCTCGAGCCCTTTATCTGACTCAAAATAGTACTGCCCAGTCCCTTTTAACACCACTTTCTGACCCTCAACAGCTATTTCAACATCCTGTTCAGGATTTCTATGACGAATTACGTTAGCCAGCAAAAACGCCTTTTCAAGCCCATCCCCTGTTTTGTAATTAGCCACTTCATCCGGCCCAGCCAAACGCTTACCATCATAAATCGATTCATTTCCAAGCTGCCCCAGCCACTTATATACCTGCTCAATATTCTCGGATTTCACCATTTCAATAGAAACCGGATTGCGTTCTACAGCCGCCTTGACAAACGGTTCCCAATCGCAACTTTCCATGTCACGATATGCATAAAATGCCAAATCCGCCGTGCTGTTGCTTTGTCGTATCGATTGCAAATATTCAATCACCTGCTGGCGACTGTAATCCGTGCTGACTTTAATCGGCTCGGAAGGCAAATAATTCTTTCCCGAACAGGGAAGTTTCGCCTCAATATGAACGAAATCAGCTAACTCATCTACAAACTCTTGCGATTCCGGTATGAAATACCCGACATACTTTTTCAACGACTCTCTGCTCTCGGAATTTCGCGGGTCAATTTTTTCTCTATCAATAAATTCCTCGAATTCATCACAGCGAATTCTGTCCGGCAGCGGATAAGAAACAAAATCTTCATCCGAAACTTCCGAAAGCAATTTATCGTGAGTCTCATCGGCTATCCTGAAATTGCTGCCATGCTCATAATGGAACAGCACTTCCGCTTTTAAAAACTGCGATTGGCCACGACAATCACGACATACCTGGAAAAATTTCTGATACTTCGGATGACACCGCAGGAAATTCGCGAAAACCTGCAGCGTCAAACTCACTGATAAATATGAATTCAATCGCCCCGCCAAATACTCGCAAGTTCCCTTATCCATCGTCGCATCGTCATACATACAATGCACATAGCCGGATGAATGTCCCACAATCGTGATATTTTCATTACGCAAAGCCCGCTGCGCCTTATTAGACAGCGCCGTACCATTGAACCACATCGCCTTCGTTACCAATCTTCTGTTGTTCGTAAGCACACCATCTTGTATATCTATAAAATTCTGCGAATGAAGAGGTGTTAATATCATATAGATATCTTCAAGCGGTATCCCACAAACAACAAACGCTGCTGCCGCATACAAAGCCGCAAGTGATACACACTCGCCAGCCGCCATCCTGTATCCTTCTTTACGACTAAATGCGTTCATCGCCTCGACAGTCTCGGTCTTCCAGTACGGAATTATGTCACTGTCATATCTGTCCAAACCGAAATGCTTTCGAATATCCACATCGAAATAATATTTGTCACCCTCATAACCGAACAAAGCGTTACTTCGAGCAATTACTTCAGGTGATATAAACCCCTCGAATCGCTTCACTTCCTTCGACTTACTGGTAAGCCCCCACGTTTCAAGGTCGAGGTTAAATTCATATTCATCAATTATAAACTGTTTCAGCCGCATTAATTTCTTATAGCTGCCCTTACCCTCCAGCTTTTCAAAACAGTCCTCTTCACGCCACCGCCAGATAACCGGACTCATAATATTTGCCAAAACCAAACTGTACATAAGTTCCGGAAATACAAAAACTTCCATATCCGAAAGCGTCACTGCAGAACTATATTTTTCTAATTGCTCAGAATTCATTTCACCCTACCGTTCAACCCAATTTCGCGTCCGCAGACACACCTTAACAAGCATCAGCATCACCGGAACTTCTATCAGCACACCCACCACAGTCGCCAATGCCGCCCCTGAAGATAAGCCAAACAACATAGTTGCCGTCGCTATAGCCACCTCGAAATGGTTCGATGCACCTATCATTGCCGACGGTGCCGCATCCTGATAAGAAAGTTTTAAAAACCTCGCCAGCACATAACCAATCGCGAAAATTAAAGTCGTCTGAATAAATAAAGGCACGGCTATCCATAATATTGTAAGCGGATTAGATAATATCACTTCGCCCTTAAATGAAAACAAAAGAACCAAAGTTACAAGCAATGCAATAATCGTAACCGGCGTAAGAAAATGCAGAAATTTCTCATTGAACCATTTTTTACCCTTTGCTGCGATAATCCATCTCCGTGACAAGTAACCTGCCAGCAATGGCAACGCTACATATATTCCTATCGAAAGTAATAACGCCTGCCATGGGACTGGAAGTTTACCAACTCCAAGCAGAAATCCGCCTAAAGGCCCGTAAAGAAACAGCATAGTAAGAGAATTTATTGCCACCATAACCAGTGTGTGACCATCGTTACCCTTAGCCAAGTAACCCCATACAAGAACCATTGCCGTACACGGAGCTATGCCGAGAAGAATACAACCCGCCAGATAGCTTCGCCACAATGGAACCTGAAGCATCTTAACACCACTAACCTCTATAACCTTACCAGCACCATACACCGCGCCTACAGGCAAGTCTAGCCCAAACGGCATCTTGACCTGGTCAACAGCATCAGGACCAATAAAACCATAAAAAAGTGTACCCAGAAAAAATGCCGATATCGCATACATGGTAAACGGTTTTATCCCCCAGTTAATAAACAACGTCAATCCTACCGGTTTTATATTCTTCCCCGCCTTAAGTACCTCAGTAAAATCTATCTTCACCATAATCGGA
>JAGLSU010000138.1 GCA_023135935.1 Planctomycetota bacterium | reverse complement strand
TCAAACCCAGCGAAGAAGAGGAGTGAGAGTTTTGTAAGCTCTACTATTGTTATCACGGCTTAGCCGTGTCAGCTTTCTGCCGGGCCTGTCAACTATATCATTATAGTATTTTTTTTTAGTTATCAAACCCAGCGAAGAAGATGAGCGAGAGTTCCCTAAGCTCTCATATTTTTATCACGGATTAACCGCGATTTATTTATCACGGTTTTCCCGCGATTTCTCTCAACCATAATCAGCAATTTTTCAGGCTATTGGACAGCAGGTCGCATTTGAACTGTAGTGCGTCTACTATCTTTTAGTCTTAACTGGAGATATAACTTCTATGGAGACAACACCTTTTAATCCCAAGACGTTGGTGACGGTTTCGATGAAGAGCTCATCAGTAGCATCTTCAGTCAAGACCGCGGAGACACCGATGCTGCGAGCAGCAATTTCTTTGTCTCTGTCACCAGCCTTTATAAAGGCGATCGTCGGGATGTCTGGTTTGAAGCTCTTAAGTTTCCTTAAGAACTTACCGTCTTCCATATCGGTCAAATCCCAATTGCTGATAACGCTGTCTACTTTTTCATTTTTCAAAGAACGAGCAGCCTCAAGTCCTGACTGCTTCGATATTAATCGTATAGGTAACTCGCGCAAAACTTTGCTTTTCCCGTTAAGGCCGATGGTCAAAACTGTCGCTTGTACGAGAACTATCATTTTCTTTTTCCAATCTTTTGGTTTTCAAATCTGATTCATTTTCAACTTTTTCATTACCTCATTGGTTTACTAAAGCGAAGCGCGTGCCAGAGTTTAGTTTTGTGTGCAAAGAATTTTTTAAGTGTTTGTTTTACGGTGAGTTAGATATCACGATTTTTTTTTAGACGTGGAAGAGGCGCAGAAAGCGAAAATGACCATAGTGGTTGGTCAGTTGTGACAATTAGAAGGGTAAGTTTTTGCGAAATGGTTAGTTACAAAAAAACGGCCAGTTTGGTTGGGGGTAACCAAATTGGCCGTTAGTAATTAGAGTGAAATTGCGGGGTGTATTTTGAAAAGTGTTGGGTGGATATTAATGTAAACAGTAGCTAAGAGTGTTTTTTAGAAAATGGCATACAAAGAATAATAGTAAGGGGGCAGCGGAGTTATTTGCCGATTCTTTTTTCTACGAGTGTATATCTAACTTTTCGATGAGTCGATTGAGGCGTCGACGTTCGATTCCGAGGATTTTTGCGGCAGCGAGCTTTCGCCCTTTTGTAAATTCGAGTGTTTGGGTGATAATTTTGCGTTTTACTTCATCAAGAGTGGGTAATTCATGCTTCGGATAGGCTGGAGAATCAGTAATAATAATCTCGAAAGGTAATGAGGCGGGTTTAACCTCTTTGCCCGTTGTTAATACATATGCCCGCTCCATAGCGTTTGCGAGTTCCCTGACATTTCCCGGCCAAGCATAATTTGAAAGCAGCTTTTTGGCATTCGAATCGAGCTTTTTTAGTGGTTCATCGTAGAAATCGGCTTGGTTTTCGAGGAAATAATTTGCGAGAGGCAGTATATCATCCTTTCGCTGGCGAAGTGGAGGCACCTCAAGATTAACGACGTTGAGGCGATAATATAAGTCGGTTCTGAAGGTTTTTTCCTTAATCATTTCCTTCAAATCGCGGTTTGTGGCACATAATATGCGAATATCTATGGGATATGATTTCGTGGAACCGACGGGGGTTATTGTTCTTTGTTGGAGTACCCGAAGCAGCTTGGCTTGCAATTCGAATGGTATTTCGCCTATTTCATCGAGGAAGATAGTACCGCCATCGGCAGCTCTGAAGAAACCGAGAGTATTGTCTACAGCACCTGTAAAGGCCCCTTTTACGTGTCCAAAGAGCTGACTTTCGAATAATTGGCCTGTTAGAGTTGAGCAATCGACGGGTACGAAGATTTTGCCGGCCCGGTCGCTTGCAAGGTGTATTTTGCGTGCGACTATTTCTTTTCCGACACCTGTTTCTCCTGTTATTATGACGGGGCACTTTCGTGAGGCAATTGCTTCAATCATCTCTAATATTGAGTTGAATTCAGGGGATTTTCCAATGAAATGCGTAGAAACATCGCTAGGGCGAGATTCATTAGGCATGCGAACCTCAAGCCGCTTGTTTTTCGGATTTCTTCCAAAGTCAGACACAATTTCTCGTGCAGAGTCCGCGTCGTCTTGCGTCATTGGGTTCACAAAACCTTTTCATCTGCGGGCACAAAATCACCCTCGTCACAAACTCGTTTTGTTGGGGGGAAGCCCAGAAATGTACTTAAACGGGCATTCTCTTCCAACTCCTCCTATTCAAATAATAGTTTAATTGGTTAAAATGGAGAAGTCAAGTGAATTATAGGACTTTGGCGAATTTCTCCCATTTTAACGCTCAAAAAGTGGGAAAACTAACTGGTTATTCACGCCCTTTTTGAAGTAGAACCACAGGGGCGAAGTCGTGCTGGCAATCTTTCTGAAGATGCTGCAATTACCTGCCAGATAAGAAGTTACCTACTTTGGATAAAAAGGCGTAGCCATTATGGTCGCTACACGGCCATAATTCGAGTAACACACGTAGCAAAAGTGGGCTGTAAAAGAAAAAAATTTTTGTCGAGTAACAAATTGTCTGTTAAAGAATCCGGCCCCGCCCTATTGGAAATAGGACAGGGCCGAAGAAAAACTCGTCATTTAATTTATATTTTCTGTGATTACTCAACCATCAAATCAAACGGTGAGATACAGTCGCCATGTTTTTCCTGGGTTGCTTTTAATCGTTTGCGAGCTTCGGCGAATGTATCGAAGACGATTTGCGGCGTATCGGAAACTTTCGTTTTGTAGATTTGTTCAACGCGGTCAATCTTTGCAAGGTTTCCCGGTATGCGAATTGAGAACTGCTGTATGTACTCATCTTTGGAGTAGTCTTGATTGAGATTGTCTTTGAAGAGTTTGGCCAAGTCCTCGTACTTCGGTATCATGCCGGTAGGTGTTTCTATGGCATCGACATCACCGTTAACTCGAAGTTCCGCCCATAGAATCCAGACTTTTTTGT
>JAGLSU010000137.1 GCA_023135935.1 Planctomycetota bacterium | reverse complement strand
CTATCGGTATCGGTGACGATATGGCTGCGATTCGGATAGGTGAAGATTCGTCTGTTCTTATTACTACCGATATGCTGCTGGACGGAGTTCATTTTGATTTATCGAAGGTGACGGTAAAGCAGGTCGGGTATAAGGCTATGGCAGTTAGTTTGAGCGATTGCGCGGCGATGGCGACGGTGCCTGTTGCGGCTGTTGTTAGTGTTGCTATGCCGAAGGATTTTGGTGGGGAAGAATTGAAGCAGCTGCATTCGGGGATTGTTTTGGCGGGCGACAAATATAATTGTGCGCTTATAGGTGGTGACATTACAAGTTGGAAGGGTGAAGGGCGATTCGCGATAAGCGTGGCGATGTTGAGTAAACCCGGAAGCGGCAAGGCGATTACTCGCAGTGGCGCAAAAGTTGGTGATTGTATTTGCGTGACGGGAACATTAGGAGGTTCGGTGTTGGGGAAACATTTGGAGTTTGAGCCGAGAGTTTTCGAGGCATTGAAGATTGCTGAAATGGTCAGTGTGAATTCAATGATTGATATAAGTGACGGGCTCAGTAGTGATTTGAATCGTATTTGCCGGCAGAGCAAGGTTGGGGCCGTTATAGACTCGCAGTTGATACCAATTTCGGATGCGGCCAAAGGAAGTGATGACCCGTTGGGTTCGGCATTGAATGATGGTGAGGATTTTGAGTTGCTTTTTACTGTTTCTGAAGTGGAATGTGAAAAGTTGCTCGGTCAGTGGAGCAAGGTGGTGGGTATTACGAAAATAGGGGTGATTACCGATACGGGTGTTATGCGGATGAAGACTGACGGCGGGGTGTGTGATTTGGAAGCTGGTGGTTATGAGCATCTTGGAGGTGGCGATGGAGTTTGAAATTGTTTCCAACTCGGCGAAGCAGACCATAGAAATTGGTGAAAGAATCGGTTCGCAATTAAAGGGCGGCGAGGTTATCGGTTTTTGCGGGTCATTGGGCAGCGGCAAGACTCATCTTATTAAGGGGATAGCGGCTGGTGCAGGGGCGCAGGACAGTAAGGTAGTTAACAGCCCGACATTTGTGATTGTAAATGAATATGCGGGCAGATTTGATATTTATCATGTGGACGCTTATCGGTTGAATTCAGTTGAAGAGTTCGAGATGCTCGGGTTCGATGATTTTTGTTATCGGGGGTCGGTGGTTTTGATTGAATGGGCCGATAAAGTCGAGTCTGCATTGAAAAATATAGATTATATTCGAATAGAACTTGCTGTAGATGGGGAGACAGTGAGGAATATCCATATCAAAAACATGCCGGAATATATAACGCTGTAAAAGTGTTGTTTTTTAGGGTTATTTTCCGGTTTCTAAAATTTTAACTGCCAATGGGGGTGTTTTTTTATTTAGCAATTTGGCATGGTGTGATTTGTTTTTTATGTTTTCTTTAGACATGTAGAATTGCTGAAAAAAGCATATAGAAGTTTTTTCTCGGACGTGTTGTTCGGGGTTTTTGTTTTTGAACGGAAATTATTTGAAATGTTAATTATGGTTTAGGAAACAAATTTTTTAAAGGAGCAGGAAGATGAGAGAAAAAAGTGGTTTTACATTAGTGGAAATTTTGATTGTGGTCGTAATTCTTGGTATTCTGGCGGCGATTGTTATACCTCAGTTTACCGGTGCAAGTACGGAGGCAAAGGAGTCGAGTCTGAGGAGTAATCTTCAGGCGATGCGTTCGCAGATTGAGCTGTACAAGATTCAGCACAACGATGATTTGCCAGGTTCGACAACCGGTGTCGATTTTACAGCTGCACTGACGAGTAAGACAAATCAGGATGGTGTAGTAGACACTAGCGGTGGTACTGACGGAACATTCAGGTTCGGACCTTATATGCGTTCGCTGCCCGAAAATCCTTTCAATGACTTGGCTACAGTCGGCGAAGGAATTACCAGGTTGCTTGGGACTGAGGCTGGAGATGACTCAACCGGTTGGTATTTTGTGACAGCAGGTGTTGACGCTGGTATGTTTCAGGCCAATGATGATGACCAGAGTGCAATCGATGACGATTATCATACAAACTACTAATAGTTAGTAGTGCCTGGTTTATAGGAACGGCGAAAAATATGGGAAAAATGGGGGCTGGCCTGGCAGGTCAGCCCTTTTTAATAATGATGAAAAAAATAATGCACAAAAGTCGGAAGGGATTTTCATTAGCTGAGGCGATGATGGCAACGGTATTGTTGAGCGTCGTGGCGGCTGGTGTGCTTGTACCATATACGACCGGTGCGGCTGTGCAGGTCGAGGGTACTCGCAGGACCTTGGCTGCCAAATTAGGCAGTGATTTGGTAGAGAAAATTGTTAAGACAGATTTCGAGGAAATAGTTGATGAGTATGGTAGTTACACTGAGCTAATAGGACAGGTGAAGGGTGTGAGTGGGGAAGTACTTAGTGAGCAGGACAGCGAGTATGCCAATTTTAGTAGGGATGCAAGTTGCGAATATGCCTGGGTACCGCAGGAGAACGACGCGGTGCTGGATGTGAAGTTTATTCTGGCTGAGGTGCGGGTATATTACAAGGGTGAGGAATTGATAATTTTGAGGCGGCTGATTAGCAGGTAATGGTGATGTTAAGACGCAATCATAAAGGTTTTACGATAGTAGAATTGTTAGTGGCATTGATGGTCACAAGCATAATTTTTACGGCAGTGGCTACATTGGTTTACGCGATAGGTGCGGCGAATGACGTTACGGACGATACTCGAGAGAAGCAGGCAAAAGTTCGTTATGCGACGCTTAGGATTGGGGAGTTGATAAGATACAGCAAGCTTGTATATGAGTCTTCTGAAAATGGATTAGTCTTTTGGAACATTGATAGTAACAATAATAATCAGGTTGATAATGATGAACTGGTATATGTTGACGCGGTGACGGCGGGAAGCGGTTATATAGAGCTGCGTATTCGTGATGGTTTGGGAGATACGATAGTGGTGCTTAGCGAATGCAGCAATGTTGATTTTACGGTTGATCCGCCGGTGCCATGGAGCAGATATGCTGGTGTGTCATTTGGGTTGCTTGAAAATGGTGTTGTTCGTCGGTATCAAATAAGCGGTTCGCTTCGCAACTGGGCGGGTAATTTACTTGACGAAAGTGGAAACATTGTAAGTGATGATGATTAGTTATGGTAATTAGAAAAAGACATACAGCTAACAGTGGGGTGGCATTGATAGTAGTGCTGTTCATTGTTGTGACAATAACGATTTTATCGTTAGGTTTTTTGTCACGGAGTGATATGGAACTGTCTTGCGGCAAGAATATGATTCTTCGGACGCAGATGGATTATTTGGCTGAATCGGCATTAGAGCACGCGAGGGGGCTTATTCTTCATCCTCAGGAGGTTAGTTCGGAGTACTGGAGCGGGGCGGAAAGACAGCAGCTTTATAGTGGTAATGATTATTATGATGTTAATATAGTCAAGCTTAGTGAATGCAATTATCAGATAAGCGGCAGGGCATATAGGGAAAGCGGCGGCACAGAAGTCGGCAGCAGTAGTTTTGAAGCGGAGCTTCGGCTTGACCCGTGCATAGCGTTTCGTACCAGCAGGCAATGGATAAGTGAACCTCAAAGTACAATCAACGGTGATGTTTATTGTATGAGTAATTTAGGAGGTGACGGTGATATAAATGGGGACGCTTTCGCACGTGGAAGTATTGCGGCAACTAATGTCGAGGGCGGTAGTAGTGCATCAGTTAGTGAAGACCCGGTAGATTGGCCTGGTCTTGAGACAAGTTACTTTAATCCAAGTTATTATATTGGCAGTGACGTTTTTTCGGCTTTAGTTTCTGATGTTAATGTTCATCCGGTGGGAAGTTTTAATCCATCTGTGGCTAATCCGGCTGGTATTCGTTATTACAGCGATAGTCTTGAATTATCTGGTAGTGTGAATATTAGTGGTATGCTTATAGTCAAGGGTGATTTGACAATAAGCGGCGCGAACAACGTAATTACGGCTGTTAAAAATTTTCCAGCTCTTCTGGTTACTGGTGAAGTATTGATGGAGACCGGTGGGACGTTGGAAATAAACGGTTTTGCTCAGCTTGGTAAGGGGATACAGTTTGCCGGCGGAGTTGAAAATGCGCGTGTTAATGTAGTTGGCAGTGTGTTTATTGGTAATGGCGATATAAACGGATTGGATTCGACTCCGGTTTCGGCTTTGAATTCAGTTACGGTGACAGTGTCGGCGGATAAAGCGGCTATAGAAGTTTGGCCGACGTCGGGCAATGCTGTCCGATGGAGTCCGGCAGGTGGAGCGTTTTTTAGAAGTATCACAAGGTAAAGGTTTGTAAAGAAGTGTTTGCGGATTGGTCCGTATGTGAAAATTTTTATCGGCCTTTACCTGTAATAAAAAGAAAAATCAGAAGTATTTAAACATATCAATTGCATGTCTAACACCCTATCAGGCATAGGGGAAACTCAGTAGTTTTTCCAGCACGTTTTGACGGTTGTGCCAATTCTATTGGACTTGACTGTGGAAGGTATGAGAAATGACGGTTATGCGGGGCTGTTTTTATTTGGTGAAGTGGGGCATGTGAGTGAAATCGGACGTTTTGAATAAAGCCCAAATGTGTTGGGAAGGATGAAGGGGTGTAAAGTAGGTTTTATTGGCTGGAAAGCGGGTAAAGATGGGTCTTGAAGAGGACGAGAAAATAATGGATGGAAGGTCACGCAATGCGCCAATACAGGAGGACAAAGCGTTGAGAGCACAGAGTGCAAACAGTGGTTTTACTATAGTTGAGATTATAGTTGTGGTCGTGATAATCGCCATAGCAGCGATGTTAGTAGTGCCCATGGTGAGTTCGGCGGGCAGTATGCAAATCCAGTCGGCGGTGAACATGATAGCTGCTGATTTGGAATATGCCAAGAGTATATCAATCAGCAGCCAGCAAAATCATTCTATAGTTTTTGATACGGCTGGGGATTCTTACGAGATTCATGATTCAGGTGGAACAGTGATTCAACATCCCGTGAAGAAAGGATTCGATTACATAGTGAGCTTTGGTGCCAATAGCAGGCTGAATAAAGTAGATATTGCTACGGCTAGTTTTGATGGTACCAATGAGATTGAATTTGATTATCTGGGCAGCCCCTATAACGGCAGCGGCAATGCCCTTAATAGTGGAGTTATCACTGTGCAAGCAGGTAGTGCGAGTTTGACAGTGAATGTTGAAGGCGTCACCGGATTTATATCGATAACGGAGTAATGTCTGGAGAGCATAAATGATAAATTGGAGACTGAAAACACGAGATTTGCAGCCGATAGGATTGGATATAGGTCATAATTCTATCAAGATGATTCAGTTGGCAGTGAATGGTGAGGATGTAAGCGTTCTGGCCGCGGATAAAGTTCGTATTGATTCTGATATAAGTAACGAAGGTACAGAAAGAAGAGACTTTATTGTATCGGCAGTGAAGAAAATGTTGGTGGATGGCAACTTTAATGGCAGAGAAGTTGTTTCTTGTTTATCTAACGACGAATTGAAAATAACAAGTTTGCGTTTGGTTGAGATGAGTGAGGCAGAAATAGAGCCAGTATTAAATAGAGAAGTTGCTCAGCGTTTTGGAATGGACCCAACCAAGGATTCAATTAATTACTTAATTGCCGGTGATGTTAGACATGGTGATGAGGTAAAGAATGAATTGATAGTGTTTGCCGCACGCGATGAAACGATACGAAGTCATATTGAGATGCTCGAGGAGGCCAAGTTGGTATCTGTAGGCATAGATACTATTGCGTGTGCGTTGTTCAGGAGTTTTGAGAGGTCACTTCGTCGCCAGGAGGATAAAAAGCGTACGGTTGTTTTTGTAGATGTTGGAAACCGATTTACGACAGTAGTATTCGGTCGCGGATTAGAGATTAGTTTTGTTAAGCAGATACCGA
>JAGLSU010000136.1 GCA_023135935.1 Planctomycetota bacterium | reverse complement strand
CATGATTACCCCCTCTCAATATCAACAGAATCAAAATGCTTCACCAGCTTCGCGAAAGTAACCGGCCCAACACCATCGGTCCGAATCAGCTTAAGCCACTTCTCAATATTAACGGAATTACCCTGCGATTTTGTCATGATTACCCCCTCTCAATATCAACAGAATTTCCCTGTGCTTTTGTCATTGGAGCCCCCTAAAAAAATGCATTTCAGCCAGAGTTTATGCTATATCACTTAATTGTCAACCCAAAATCCCCCCTTGCGCTTTTAGTTTGACGAAACAGCCTTTTTCGCTATCATTTATCATAGAAATTAAATAAAAAAATGACAAACTACTAAATCATCTATATCCGGACACAGAAACCGTCAGAACAAGAAGGATTATTCTGAAAAAACACAAATTATCTGTCTTCAGAGACGACCAACAGCAGTAATCCCACAAAAACAAAGAAAATAATCCCTAACCAAAGCCAAAAAACAAAACAGTTATAGGACTTACAGATAAACATAAAGTAATGATTGAGCATGATTTGGACGAAAGTTATAATACCTAATGTTGTAAATAAAGGACTAATATCATATTCATATTTAAGGGAGGTTTATAATTATGTTACTTAATCTTCTCAGGGCTATCTTTTTTGTCATCATTATTGCCGTCTTAGTCGTAAATTTAAGTCTGCCTTCAATATCCGGTGAAGCCGGCAGAGAAAATTTCTACGCCATCCTTTGGAGCGGCCTTGGATTAGCAGTTGCCGCATTCTTCATGGATATCCTAACACCCAAGAAATCATTAGCTGCTCTCGCGGGAGTATTTTTTGGTTTATTGGTAGGAATATTCATCAGTTGGGCATTAGCGCCAGTACTGGATATGATAAATGAAATCTATCATATTGGCTTGAATGATACTGCTCTTCAGGCAATTAAGTGGATGATGGGTATATGCATATGCTATCTCGTCATTAGTATAGTGATGCGAACCAAAGACGATGTACGATTCGTAATTCCTTACGTCGAATTTGCAAAACAAACCAAAGGCAGCCGCCCCTTAATCCTCGATACGTCTGCAATAATTGACGGTAGAATTGTAGACCTGTATCAAAGCAAACTATTCGACGCACCATTGATAGTGCCCCGCTTCGTTCTCAACGAATTGCAAGTGGTAGCCGATTCCACTGACAGACTTAAACGCAACAGAGGGAGACGGGGACTCGATATACTTAACGAAATGCAGGAAAATCCCATCATCGATGTGGAAATTGATGACACAGTCATTCCGGAAGTTGAGGAAATACAAGGCGTTGACCAGAAGTTGGTAACATTTACCAAAAAGTTCAATGGCCGACTCGCAACAACTGATTACAATCTCACAAAGGTCGCCCAAGTACGCGAAGTTGATGTTCTCAACATAAACGACCTCGCAAATTCACTGAAGGTGATTGCTTTGCCGGGCGAAACCATGGAAGTAAAAATCATAAAGCCGGGCGAGGAAGCTGACCAGGGCATCGGATACCTGCCGGATGGTACGATGATAGTTGTCGAAGATGCCAAAAACAAAATTGGAAAAGATATCGTCATTTCCATAACCAGCTCACTGCAGACATCCGCCGGGAAAATGATATTCGGTAAATTCGAGGAATACATCCAGAACAGAAACAACAAAAAGTAAGCAACCACAGCCGTATTATAGTTTTTGCAGTTCTTTCAATAGCGACGGAACAATTTCGCTTTCCGGAACCGTTGCGATTTTCTGGCCACGGCGATAAATATACCCCTTGTTCTTTGCCGCACAAACTGCCAAATCAGCATCCGCTGCCTCACCCGGGCCATTAACGATACACCCCATCACTGCAACCTGCAACGGTCTGTCAATATCACGAAGTGCCTTCTTAATCCGCCGTGCCAGCTTTACCACATCAATTTGAGCACGCCCGCAAGTCGGACATACCACCAATTCAACTTCCGCCCTTTCACACAAACCAAGCCCACCTAAAATCCGTTTCGCAATTTCAATCTCCACTACCGGGTCACCAGCTACACTGACCCTGATTGTATCTCCAATCCCATCTGCCAAAAGCGAACCCAACACTATCGCCGAAGGAACTTCGGCATCTTCAGGCAATCCGGCATGTGTGAGCCCTATATGTATCGGATAATCAAAAACCTCTGAAATACTACGATTAATTTCAATCGTCCGAATAACGTCTCTGCTCTTCGCGCTTAGAACCAATTGCTCAAAACCACGCCCTTCAAAAAGACGAACATAGCTTTTCATTTCTTTCAACATCAAACTAACTCGCTTGTTCGGCGGCACATCTGCCTTCTTAAGGTCTCTGATACTCGCTTCGTTGACACCAATGCGAATAGCAGTCTTATGCATCTTCGCCGCATCTATTATCCTCAGAATACTCGCCCGCTTCTTTATATTGCCGGGGTTCAACCGAATTTTCGCAGCACCTGCTTCTATCGCCTCAATCGCCCGGTCGGGGCTAAAATGGATATCCGCAATTAAAGGTACATCCACTTTCTGCACAATCTTCGCAAATGCCGCTGTATCCGCGCGTGACGGCACTGCCACCCTCACAAGCCCGCTTCCTGCATCGACAAGCCGTTTTATCTGTCTGACACATCGCCCGACATCAACCGTCGGAACCTTCGTCATCGATTGAGTGACTATTGACGACGATGAACCAAGCTTCACCGAACCGACCTTAACCGTCTTTGTTTTTCTTCTTTTAATCATAACTAAATTGAAATTGTAGCTTGTTTTATCTTCACAGGCAAATTAAAATGTGCTCTTATTAATATAATGATAAGGTTCTTTGACGAGATGCGGGGTATGTTGGTATCTATTTTAGTAGTATTGTTTATCTTCTACTCTGTTCTGGGCTGGATTCTTTATTTTAGGCAACCTTCGTTTTTATACAGCCCGGTTCGGGAGGTGCTCTACACTCCCGATGAACTGGGATTCGATTTTGAAGATGTAGTTTTCAAAACCTCCGACGGTTTGAAACTCAACGGCTGGTACATCCCCGCGGAAAATTCCGAGACGACAATACTCTTTTGTCATGGTAACGGCGGCAACATATTCCACCGTCTCGATACCATAAATATCTTCAGCAACCTCGGACTCAGTTGCTTCATCTTTGATTATCGCGGTTATGGAAACAGTGAAGGCAAACCCACCGAAGAAGGAACATATCTCGATGCACAAGCCGCATACAAATGGCTTACAAAACACAAAAAAATCGCCGCCAATAACATTATCATTTTCGGAAGGTCACTTGGTGGAACCGTCGCCGCACAACTGGCAAGTAAAGTCAAACCGAAAGCTCTTATCATCGAAAGTGCTTTCACCTCATATATCGACATTGGGAAAAAGTTCTACCCGTATATGCCCATAAGATGGTTTGCCAGATTTGACTATAACACTGTCGATTATATTAAAAAAGTACATTGCCCGATAATGATAATTCATAGTAGAAATGATGAAATCATACCATTCGAGTTTGGCCTCGAACTCTACGACGCCGCGAATAAACCGAAAGAATTCATTGAAATCTTCGGCAGTCACAATGATGGTTTTTTGACATCGGGCGAAATCTATAAAAAATGCTGGGAAAAATGGCTGGAACTGCTCAAAGAACAAAAAACACAAACCAGCCAACAACATGCATCTTAAGAATTCAAATAAGGAAATATTATGAACCTCGAGCAAAATAACAATCTGTCACAACAGCCTTCAAAAAAACGAACGTTCTGGAAGATTCTTCGCAGTTTCTTTCTTACTATTTCAGCGATGGCAAATATCGTAATATTGGTGGTTGTAATCGGAATTATTTCATTATTTGCAACCGTCATCTTCACGGCTGGACAGAAAGATGCTTTTACTGAAAAGGTTATCCAATCGGGATCGCGAACAAATAAAATCGTCGTTATTAACTTAGAGGGCATAATAGATTCCAAGCAATCACTCAACATGTATAATCAACTCAAGCTCGCCCGTAACGACGAACATATAAAAGCAATCATCATACGTACAAATTCCCCCGGCGGAACAATCTCTGCCAGCGACCAAATATACAACGAAATCCTAAAATGCCGAAACCAGGCAAACATACCTGTTGTCGCATTCATGCAGGGTGTCGCCGCCTCGGGCGCCTACTACACCTCTGTCGGTTGTGACAAAATCATAGCTGAACCAACCGCCATCACTGGCTCCATCGGTGTGATAATGGGGCATTTTGTCATTCAGGAATTGCTCGAAGAAAAACTCGGCATCCAGCCGGTCATAATTAAATCAGGAGAGAAAAAAGATTGGCCGAACCCTTTCCAGGAGATAACAGAAGAACAAGAAGAATACATTCAGAAAAAATTAATTGTCCCCTTCTACGAAAGATTTACTCAAATTATCGCGCATGGCCGAGATTCCCTCACCATTGACGACATAAATCGCTTAGCCGATGGCAGTATCTACAATGCCGACGAAGCGCTCGATGAAAAACTAATCGACCAAATCGGCTATCTCGATGACGCGATAGAATTAGCCAAATCGTTAGCCGAAATCGAAGATGCCCAGGTCATCGAATACCAAAGACCTTTCTCCTTCACTTCATTGCTTGATGCGAAGACGAAAACCCTGTTGAAAATCGATAGGACAACTCTCTACGAACTTACCACCCCACAACTGCTATACCTTTGGACATTGCAAAACTAGCCGCCAGTAAAAAAACTTATGCACGCAGGCTCCGGTATTCAATCTCAAACCGCTGCCTATGCTCAACTTCCTCCCGAGCCAAAGCCAAAAGCACCCCACGAGACTGCTCAGTTCTGACAACCTCCGCCAAATCATGGTAAAGATTTATCGAAACCTCTTCCTTATTCATCGCGAAAATAAGCAACTCTTCATAATCCATCTCCATCGGCTCACCCGCTCCCGTCACATAGTTGGATATATCAAAATCAGTCACTAATTCGCCAAGCTTCATTAGCTCCAACTCCAGTTTGGCCTTATGCTCCAGTTCCTCTTTCGCAAACTCCCTGCACACATTGCGCATTTCCGGGTCTATCATACGTTTTGCCATATATGTGTAAAGCTGGCTGGCCTCAACCTCCCGCGAGATAGCAAACTCCAAAATCTCGTTAACCGACTCGACTTTTTCTTGCATCTGTCTTTCTCCCCTAAAACCCAAAAAAATGGACGATACAGGGTGCGAACCAGTGACTTACTAAAAGTACCAAAAGACAAATAAAAAGCAAGTAAAAAAAACTACCACATCGCCCCCATATTCTACTCACAACTACCTAACCTGCTCGCTGCATTTGTTCAATTTTCCCTCGATTTCTTTCATGTCGTTAATATCAACATTGACCTCAGCGACAAGCCATTCCCCATCTTCAGCCTGAAAAGGTATGGTTGTAACCCGAATGGGCCTATTACCTTCCTTGGCCAGAATTTCCTCCGAGACAACCGGTTTTTTCGTCTTCAATGCCTTCGGTATCCCGCAACCAGAACACGGCTTAGTTCTATCCATAAAATATTCGTAGCACTTTTTACCTTCTGTTTCGCCATATACCTTTTTCCACTCAGGGTCAATATATCGAATATTGAACTCCGAGTCGATGATGTCAAGACCCGTTTTCGTAGCACCAAGGACAAATTCCATCTGTTGTTTCAAGACTTCGATTTCATTATTTTTATTCTTGCGCTCGGCAACGATTTCATCTTCAAGCCGTTCATTGTCTCTTTTTAGCTCATATCCACGCTCTACCACTAACGTTTCAAGTTCATCTCGATACCGATTCAATTCTTCCTCAGTCTTTTTGTATTCAGTAATATCGACAATAGTTGCGAGTAAACTAAGCGGCACACCCTCATCGTCACGTATTAATTCTGCCTGGGCATGTACATATACAACCTGACCATCGGGACGTAAAATTCGATAGTTAATATCATATCCGGAAATACCCTTCGCAGCCGTACCAAAACTATGCTGAACGAGTTCCATGTCGTCCGGATACACCATACGCATGGTCAGGTCCAATGTCGGCTTGGTCTGCTGTGGGTCAACTCCATAAATATCGAAAATTTCATCGGACCAGTAAACCGCATTGGTTGACAGATTCCAATCCATAAAACCCATTCTGGCAACCTGCTGTGCTTTCAATAGTCTCTCTTCGCTATTGCGCAGCAACCGCTCGGCCTGTTTACGTTCGGAAATCTCCATGTTTAGTTGCTTGGTGACCTCTTGAAAACTGCGAGTCATCTCATTTAAAGATTCTGCCAATTCGCCGACATCATCATTTGATTCAATATCAACTATCGTATCTAATTTCCCCTCACCTATCCGAACAGTAGCATCTTTCAATCTTGTGATATGTTTGGAAATCGCTCTGGAGATTAAAATGCCAATAAGCATGGCTAATATTAACAAAGCTGCTGAGATACTAAATATGTGGTTCCTTAACTGAACAACAGGTGCGAATATCTGCTCTCCACGTTTTACTATTAAAACCCAACTCAACCCTTTGTAACTTTTATATCCCCTTGAGTGAGCATGAGCAAACAATTCTTTACCTTCGATTACAAAGTGCTTGTAGTTTTTTTTCGACTGGTCCAAGCACATCTTTGATTCTCCGGAAACATTCTCGAAAAATTTATGTTTATCCGTAGAATAGATGTTTTCCCCGCCTTTAGTTAACAGTTTAAATTCTACAGCCCCATGTTTCTCGGCCGCTTTAGCTTCGTTTATAATATGGATTATTTCCTCAATATCCAAAATCGCTTTTAATATCCCAACAAAGCCTTCTTTTTCATCATATAGCTTTATAACTATATCAGAAGCGTAGGTATCGGAACTTTCATCGTATTCAATATCTCCGACCCAGAATTCTTCTTCTCCCGTCGCAGCCTGATACCATTGTTCATCAGCTTGCAGAAAGTCAGAAGTTCTCCCACTCGCACCAATGACCACTCCGTATTTATTTGTTACATATATTTCAGCAAAAACGCTATGGTCAAATATCCCCCTGGAGAACTCGAGGTATCTTTGAAGTTTCTTAGATAACTCGTTATTTAAAATATTTTGAATTGCGGGTGTATCTTTATTTTCGGTCCAGTTTCTGTCCATTTTGCTGATATAATTTTGCAGATTTGGTCTTGCGCCAAACTTCCGGCTCGAAAGACTTGCTTGCTTTGCCAATTCAATGTGATGTGCATAGCATTGCAACTCTCCAATTCTATGGGAAAAGTTTCTATCAATTTTATCCAGGATTTCGCTGGCCAATAATGCTGAATTTTCCCCGATGGATTCCTGCAATGCCTTTTGGCTCGTATCAACAGAGATATACCCGATAGCTACCCCTAACAAAGCAACACTTAAAAATCCCCAGACTAATTTTCGGCCTATTCCCATTTCACTTACCCCTTGTCACAGTAACACTTTTTACTTTCGTAATCCTTCCCATTAACTGTTACAGAATCCACCGTTTGCAAACTTTTTACATAGTTAAAATTTCGACAGGTATTGACACTACGATAAGCTAAAAGCCGAAGATACCCTCAAAGACTTCTTTGAGACCCCAAAGCGACTTCTTCGTGACATAACCCCAACAAGCAGTTCCGATAACCAGCCAGTTGTCACTAACAAAAAAAGCCAGACATGAACATCTTACGCAAGACTTGGCTGAAATCGTAGCGGTTTGGTCCGAACTGCCGGAGCATCTCAAAGCAGCAATCAAAACGCTGACAGAATCTTCTTGACTGAAATAAGAGGATTTCATATGGTGTCGAAGAATCCTGCCAACAATATAATCGCTTTGGGGGGAATCAAAAATAGGAAAAAACAAGCAAATTATAAATCATCAAATTGTTGGGAGAGCTAATAATGTTAGGAAACATAAAGCCCAAAATGCCTCATGATTGGCACGAAATACATTTATGCTATCTGGCAAATCTCGGTTATCAGTCGCAGAATACGGAAGAATACAAGTCTCTTGTCCGTGAACCTAAGTTTATGTGTAAACATTGTGGAAGAGTTGCTGCTGATAAGATAAATCTTTGCGTTCCTGTAAAACTGTGAACGTATTAGGCAACTCTTGACAAAGAAAGAAACAAGGGGCTAATGTATTATAGTACCACTCGCATAGGTTTCGATAGCTGATAGTGGAGGAATATGCATAAGCTCTTTTTCCAATTTTCTTTTTTTGTTGAGTCTTATCCTCCCAGGAATAAATATTTTCGCCAGTCTTTTTCTCAACCATCGTGTTTTCAAAAAGAGTAAAACTAAAGGGTCGCAATAGGCATGCCAGAGATAGCAAAAGCTTATCCAACTGAATGGGATTTGTCTGGATATTAACATTTTAGTCATAGATTTGTATATTACACTTCCCTGAAGTTGCAATCCCTTGCGATATTTTATTTCAGTCGGCATTTCGTGGCCCAGGCCAAGAGCAATACCAAAAGCAGCTAAGTTTACACCAGCGAAGGTTGAAGCAGCAAGGGAGCCCCAAACACGCGGATTACACTCAAGAAACCTGATTGAATTGTCCCTGCTGTCAAGCCGTGTATCAAAATGTGCCCAGCCAGTGTATTTTAATGCTGATAAGATTTTTTGAGTAGCCTGAAGAACATCAGGGTTTTCAATGAATTCAATATTTCCGCACTTCAATTTTTTTTGCATAGTCCAGTAAAGCATTTTACCATTTTCTGATAATGTGCTAACGCATATGTCCAGACCCGGAATATATTCCTGGATAAGCAATGGAGGGTGATTAAAGTTATTCTTTTTCGAAAAATACGCCTGAACGTCATCGGTTGAATTCAGAAGTCTTATGCCTACACCACCATCAAGTTCAAGAGGTTTTATCATTTCAGGAAACTCAAAGCTTCGACTCAGGACATCTTCTTTGCTTTGGACAATCGTTGTATGCGGAGTTGAAATACCAAGCTGGTCCAGCAGTTGTTTGAACCGCCATTTATTGTTCAATAGCAGAATATGTTCGAGCTTTGGAATTGGAAATAGTGTGACGGTGGTTATCATGTGTTTTATCTTCGCAAGGCAAGCTGTGGGAAGAATGTCGACAGGAATGATAACATCAATATTTTTGTCCGAACAGTAGCTATTAATAATGTCGGCGAATGAACAGTCCGGACGAAGCAGATTCTCTATATTGCAAGTAAAGCAATTACCTCCATGACGGGATAAGGCCGCACATGATAATCGATACGGCGAGATTATATCTGCTTTGATACCCACAACAGAAAGAGATTGCAGAAGTTCCAGCGCTAAAGCGTCATTTGTGGCAAAAATTAATATTTTCATTAGATTGTGTTGGAAAATATTGGATTAGAAGCCGGATTATATGAAATTACACGTACCAAGGGACAATATCTGAACCCCCGGCCAAAAAACTAATGGGCGATGGGGGATTCGAACC
>JAGLSU010000135.1 GCA_023135935.1 Planctomycetota bacterium | reverse complement strand
GACCTCACGGGTGTGATCCGTGCGCTCTAGCCAACTGAGCTAATCGCCCTGCAGTACAGACATTAAAACCGAAAAAAACACGATTTGTCAAGACCTAATCCGTAACCTGCCCCCGCACCAAATCACAACCCCAAAAATTGAATAGCCAAACCGCAAAGGCATATCGTTGCTCCGGCTATTGCGTGACTGAATCGTTCCAACCGAGGTAGCTTTAGAAAATTAACACCTGCCCGGGAAAGCAAAACCAATCCCAGCATAGTCGCTATCGTTACCGCCCCGAACACACTCGTCACCACCACCAAACCGAACAAACTACTCTTCGCTGCCGGATACATCAAAATCGGTATCAGTGGTTCACAGGGACCAAATACAAATATAATAAACAACACCCATGGCGTGACATTCTTACCGCCTTCTTCGCCATGAACATGAATGTGCTTGTCGTGATGATTATGCAAGTGAGAATGCCTGTCATCAATACCGTGACTATGATGATGCTCATGAGATTTGTTCCGCCATCCCCTGCGAAGCCCCCATGCGAAATACATCAACCCGAATGTGATAAGTAACCAAGCCGCCACGTTACCGCGAACCGATTCAAATATCTCCAACCTTCTAACAGCCAGCCCGAACGTAACCCCCACAAGACCCAATACCACCGAACTTGCTATGTGACCCAAACCGCACAAAAAAGTTATCACAACCGTCTTGGCCGTCGACCACTTTCGTGCCCACGATATCATAGTAAAGGGAAGATAATGGTCGGGCCCAAGCAACGTATGGAAAAAACCTATCATCGCTGCCGTAACGATAAGTGCATTCAATTCTACTGTCATAATTAACTCTCCTGTCAGTTACCTTTATTAAAAACTCATCTGTGCCCGAACGCCCAGGACCACCGCATTACTTATGGCCCTGTTGCCGCCGGGATTAGTTATATACTGAATATTCGGGCTGATGTTCAACCACGATGATACCTCTGCATTGTAATAAATTTCCAGAACACTCTCGTAGTCAGCCGTATAAGTTGTATCCGCCGAATCACTGAAACTACCGTGAGCAAAACCCACACCTAAAACATCGTCATCGCGACCATCGAAAATTCCCTGATATTGAAATCCAGCACTCCAGAAATCCGTAATATCATTTCTCCTGCCGCTTGCGTATCCGTATCTGAAAAATGCACCAAGACCCTGACTATCCTCTGCCCCCGCATTCTCCTTAGCCAGCATCTGGTCGCAGCTAAGATAAAATCCGACATCGCCACGGGAATTCTTACTATTGTCCGGGTTCGATTTCGGCTGCGCATCGTTCCAAAGACCTACGCGATAAGCACCTTGCAAGGGCCCGTTAACCGAATCCATCTGTGGCGTCACTCCCGTCTCGAGTAAATAAACAAAATAATCCTCATCATGAAACGTTGTCCTGAAACCCGTTTCTCTGCCGTCCGCCTGTGCGTCTATAACTCCGCCCGAAACATACCACCATTCAACAGGATTATAATGCAAAACCAACCCTAAACCATAATCCGGAAATGGTATCGTCGGGTTATTAACAAGGGCACCATTCAAAAATTGACTTGTCTCATCATTTGCGAAAGAACTGCCGTCAAACGATACCGGACATCCCCGACACTCAAACCCGCCCGTAATATCCATCTTGCCAACCCGCAAAATCAAAGCTCCGCCAAACATCGACTGTTCATACCAAAGCTCAGCCACATCCATCGTGCGCCTGGCACCACCGTCCGCATTCACACCGAACGCACTGCCAATCGACGGCCCGTCAACACCCTGTGCCTTCGACCACCGACCCTCCGCATGCATATAAACAGTTCCACCTTCGATACCAACCAGACGTTCAAGAGACGAAATTAGCTCTAAATCATAACTGCCCGAAATCCGGCCAGCCCTGCGATGCTTGCTTATACCGCTGCGAACGTTCTGTTGATAAACACTGGTTACGCCCAACTGAAACTCCAACCCGTTGTCGGCAGGGCGGTGCATATTCTCGGCATTGATATCTGATGCCTGTGAGAATTTTACCATACTGAATAACAATAATATAATCAGCGCAATCTTTACCTTAACCATATCCACTCCTTGATTGTACCTTTGTGAATCTAATCAAAATTAAACTCTGCGCATAAAAATATCGAATTCGTGCTACTAAGTCAAGGGGTAATTAAAAAAAATCAAAAATTTTGTGCTTCAGAAATGCTATTCTTTGCTGGTTACATAAATTACCTGCTCAGCAAATAGATTGGGCACCAATCTCACGGGACTAAGACGGTCCTTGGTCAAAGGAATCTTCTTTTCCACCTTAATATCTAACCTTTCGCAGAATTCATCAAAATCTTTCAGCGACAAACAGTGGATATTTGGAGAATCGTGCCAGCCGTAATCAAGCTGCCTCGTTACTGGAGCCTTACCGGAAAATAACAATTGCAGCCTGCACCGCCAATTTGCGAAATTCGGAAAACTAACTATCACCTTTTTGCCAACTCGAAGCAGCTCGTTGATAACCTTTTCAGGATTTTTCACGGTCTGCACTGTCTGCGAAAGTATCACATAGTCATAACTTTTATCAGCGTAATTTTCCAACCCCCGCTCGACATCGTGCTGTATAATACTCAATCCATTGTCCACGCATGTTAAAACAAGCTCCTGGTCAAGCTCGATACCTTCACCCTTTATATTTTTGTCAGCCGTTAACCTCGCCAGTAATTCACCGTCGCCGCAGCCGATATCCAACACCGTGCTGTTTGGCTCTATTAAAGATTCTATCGATGCGTAGTCAACACGAGTTCGCGTACCTTGTTCCAGCTTGTGTAGTTTCTTGGAATATGCCTTGAGTGTCTTTTTCATTTTGGGCCTGTGCGTCGCCCCTAAAAAACCGCTAAGTAGCGAACTCAAAACCTTCGGCTCTAATAAAAATGCATCATGACCGTATGGTGAAGCAACGTCGCAGTAACTAACATCTTTTCTGCCGGCAATCAACGCATCGACTATTGCCATCGATTGCTTAGGCGTAAACAACCAGTCGCTCGCGAAACTAATCACAAGGAATCTGCTCTTCGTATTCGAAAAAGCATCGACAAGCGACCCGTAATCCTTCTTTAAATCGAAATAATCTACAGCCTTCGTTATGTACAAATAACTATTGGCGTCGAATCTTTCCACAAAGCTTTGGCTCTGATAATCCAAATAAGTCTCAACGGCAAACTCGGACTTAAAATCATAACTGTAACTTTCGGCACTTCGAAGCTTGCGCCCGAACTTTTTACGCATCCCTTCTTCCGAAAGATACGTTATATGGCCAATCATCCGCGCAATCGACAACCCTACGTCCGGACCTTTGTCACTCGTGTATTGACCGCCGGCGAAATTCGAATCCGCCAATATAGCGCTTCGACCAACCGCGTCAAATGCAATGGATTGCGCGCCAAGATTACTCGTTGTAGCTATCGCTATTGCCGATTTAACAAAATCTGGATACTCGATCGCCCACTGCAAAACCTGCATCCCGCCGACAGAACCGCCTATTACCGACAAAATTCCTTTAACCCCAAGTTTATCCAGCAGCAGCTTTTGAACCTTGACCATGTCGCTTACCGTTATAATCGGAAACTCCAGACCATACGTCTTACCCGTTGCCGGATTAATCGATGTCGGCCCCGTCGTTCCGCTGCAGCCGCCCAGAAAGTTCGAGCAAATCACAAAATATTTGTTCGTATCAATACCCTTGCCCGGACCAACCATTATATCCCACCATCCTGGCTTCTTGTCGTCCGCGCTATGTAAACCGGCAACGTGAGCATCCCCGCTTAGAGCGTGGCATATCAATACGACATTGTCCCCGGACTCATTTAACTCGCCATACGTCTCATAAGCAACCTCAATGGGCCCAAGCCGCTTACCGCATGCCAACTCCAGAGGCGCACCTTCCTCTACTACCCGCACCGTCTGGGTCTGAACAATACCTACCGAGTTTTCTCCTGCCTCTGCCATACCTTTAAGTATAACCGGAAAATCTTCTCTGTAAAGTGTGACAAAACAAATTAAAACCCCTAAGTGACCATCAGGCAGCCCGGGACAAATAAGTGGAAATTTATACTCTAAATTCCCAAAAAATCTTGACTCTCTAACGTCACAATCATAAATTGTACAACATAATAATATCGAACTGGGGGCAGTTGTATACAGCCCCGTGCCATTTAAACGAAAGGGGGCTAAAAATGGCAAAAAAGAAAAAAAACACAAGAAAAAAAAGAGGTACATGGATTGCCGGTGACATTAAAATGCTAAAGTCAATCTTCGGCAACGAACCAACCGCCGAAGTAGCCAAGGCGCTCGGCAGACCATTAGAAGCTGTGAAGAAAAAAGCTTCCAGGATGGGACTTCGTAAATCGAAAAGATATATGAGGTCACTCGGAAGGGCGTAGCTGCTTCTTGAATTACTTCTTTCCGGGCTTGGCAGCGTTGGTTTTACACTCGATACAGCTGTACCCTGTGCATATTGCCCAAAGAACTCAATAAAGGGCAAATACTAGGGTACAGCCGTATCCCTTGCCTCACATCACTGCCAAACAAATGCAAAATACTTGACATTTCAAGGAAAACTCCTTAATTTCATATGAAGTTCCCACACTGTTTTTGATATCAGGAGATTAACTTGAGAGTCCTTTCTGGAATACAACCGTCAGGCCGATTGCACATCGGAAACTTCTTCGGTGCAATGAACCAACACCTAAAACTGCAAACCGAACACGATGCGTTCTACTTCATCGCCGAATACCATGCACTCACAAGCAACCCTTCACCTAAGGAACTCAAAAAGCATACCCTTGATGTTGCCATGGATTATATCGCACTCGGACTCGACACAAAAAAAACCGTCTTCTGGCGGCAGTCGGACTTGCCCGAAGTTACAGAGCTGGCCTGGATTCTTTCCTGTATTACGCCAATGGGACTTTTGCAACGCTGCGTCAGCTACAAAGATAAAGTCGCCCAGGGCCTTGCACCCAATCACGGACTGTTCGCATACCCCGTACTGCAAGCCGCAGATATACTAATCTTCAACAGCGACCTTGTTCCCGTCGGTGCCGACCAAAAACAACATATTGAAGTTACCCGCGATATCGCCATAAAATTCAATAATACATACGGCGAAATATTCACCGTCCCCGAAGAACATATCATCGAATCCGTAGCTGTCGTCCCCGGTATTGACGGCAGAAAAATGAGTAAAAGCTACAATAACACCATCGAAATATTCGAATCCGAAAAAAGAGTAAAAAAGAAAATCATGAGCATCGTCACAGACTCCACTCCCGTCGAACAACCAAAGGATTACGAAAATTGTAACGTCTTCGCACTTTTGAAACTCGTCGCTTCACCCGATGAATTAAAACAATGGGAAAGCAAATACAAAGCCGGCGGCATGGGATATGGTGACGTCAAAAAACGACTCGCCGAACTGATGATAGATTATTTCAAACCGTATAGAGAAAAAAGAACAGAACTCGAAAATAATATCGACGACGTAAAACAAACTCTTGCAAATGGCGCCGAAAGAGCAAAAACCGTTGCACAAAAAACGCTCCAAAAAGTTCGCAAAGCCGTTGGATTGGGAAACTGACCGTGACCGATAAACTTGTTACAATTGCAAAGTTTGCAGATTCGACCCAAGCCAATTTGGCGAAACAGATGCTCGATGATTTTGAAATCAAGTCGATTATAACCGGTAGCAATGCCGCAAATATATATTCCGGAATACCCACAATCGCAAATATAGATTTGCAGGTCTTCGAAAGTCAGGCTCAAAAAGCATTGGAAATTTTGGAACCTAAAAAGAAACAGGAGCAGTAATTGTCCGATTATCGCGTAAATCTTGATGTCTTTGCTGGCCCATTGGACCTACTGATGTACCTCATACGCAAAGACGAAGTCGACATCTATGATATCCAAATCGCCGACATCACCGCACAATATATCAGCTACATCGAAATGATGAAAGACCTCGACATAGACCTTGCCGGCGACTTCCTCGTTATGGCCGCAACATTAATGCAGATAAAATCAGCAATGCTCCTGCCAAAAGACGACCTCGAACAACTCGACTCTGATGACCTCTCCGACCCGAGAACGGAACTCATCCGCCAACTGCTCGAATACAAAA
>JAGLSU010000134.1 GCA_023135935.1 Planctomycetota bacterium | reverse complement strand
AGAAACGACCGTGGGTTAAGGTGTCGAGACGAAAGTCTTTTGCGGGCTGGCCGGGTTTTAACGTATTGGTTGAGTCCGTACAACTACCCAAAAAAGCAATTATGCAACATGCTAAGATTACACAACAAAACGGCTTCATCTTTTTTTAAGTCTCTGAATCTGAGTTTAGGGTGTGCTTTTGGTTATGGATGTGTTTTTTAACTTTATTCAGGATTTGAAGGATGATAACCGTTAAGGCACCCGAGCCAGTTGCAAAGGCGAGAAATACTGGAACGTGACTTCCTACAGAGCTAGAGTTTGGGTTATAGCCCGTTTTTACACGCAAAATACGCCCATGCAATTCGCTTTTTTGGTTCATTACATAGTTACCTTAGAGTAATTCCAACTAATCCTTTTCCCAGCAGCATTTCAAGAAGCATTGCACTCATTGTATCATAATTTCCGTTGAGAAGATGTAAAATTATTTCATCGTTTTTGAGGCTTCGTTTCTTAATATTTGGCTGAATAATACGGTAAAAGATAACGGCTTCGACTCTTTTGACATCACATTTGGGAATATCTGAATCGCGAAGTTTTTCCACCTCCATTATTTCAAACAAAACGCAAAGTGCATAGGTTCGATTAATGGCATCTTCGAGTTGACGTCGAGCGGTAATCAAATCACTGGAGCCAGCTTTTGCAAGTCTTTCGAGAGCGGCTTCGGCTTGGGCTTCAAGGGTCTTTTTTGCCTCGAAGAAATCTTTATCGCGACGTGTGAAGGTCGGTCTGATGCCTTCAAAATAAGCAGCGATTCGGTCGACAAGCATTTTTCTATCGGCTACGGAAGCGTTGGCCATTTTGTTCAGTTCTTCAGTAATGGCTAAGACCGTTACGTGCTGCAGTCCTTTTGCGAGAGTTTGCTGGTTGACTTTAACTCTTTCGCCAGCGGCACATTTTTTGAGGGCGTCGGTGATTTCCTGATTATAATTTGTGCCAGTTTTGGCGTCGATTTTTTTGACAATCGGAACGGTGACTATGTATTGCGATTTTATAGCACTCCAATCGGGAGTTGGCTGTTTTCGCAATCTCTCGATTGTTACTTCGGCTTGCGCGTATGCTTTGATGACGTCAAGTTCCGGGTCGACGGTGTTTTTTTTTGTGCAACCTGTGAGGGCAAGCATTAAAAGAATAGCTATAGATATAGACTTCAAGTTCATAAGTTTTTCTCCTCTCAATTTTTCTATTACCAAGTTAACATTATGGCATAGCGAAAAAGGACGGCTATGTCGTTTCGGGTTTTGTTATAAAAGTCACCCGGGAAGAACAATTCGGTTTCCACCCTATGGCTTATGTGTTCGTTAAGTGAGTATTTAATTTCATTTCTGATGAGCTGTCCGCGAAAGTTACCGCCTTTGCTGAGGCCGTTAGTACCGCCTGCAGAAGTATTGTCATCGGCGAAGAGTAGATGGTAGTTTGTCTCTACGGAGCAATTTTTGAAAGGTTCGGTTATCCAGCCGAGATTAATTCGGTGGAGGTTAGAGCTATCGTACTTTCGGCCATCAATAGAATCGAGGTCGCCTGTATGAAGGATACTCCACTGGTCAGTTCTTCCCCAAACTCTATCGAAGTTTTTGTCTTTGTCATCGTTGCCTGAAAGATATTCATAGCCGAAGAAGACCCTGTTTTTCTTAGCATCGTTATAGTGGTACGTTACGCGGTTATTTGTGCCAAAGGCGTTTAGTTGTTTGCCATTTTTGTGGCCGAACTGGGGTGCGAATTCGAAACAATATTCCAAATTTTTGTTACTGTTGAACCTGCCATGATACATCGTGCCGAAAGTGTAAATTTCGCCCTGAAAGCCGGTGCTAATAGCACGGTTGCGGTCATTTTTGTATATAAAATAGTAGTCGTGCTCTTTGCCTTCGGGCAATCTGTTATTCAGGTAGAGAACGAGGCCCTTTTCGTCCTGTTCTATAAGGTCGAAGTCACGGTCGTTGAATGGTTTTAGCCATTTGCTGCTGTTGGCGTAATCGTTAATCAAGAGTAAGTGTGCGGTTGAGTCACGGTCGGGGAGGTCATAGATAAGTCGAAGACCATCAAAGAAAGAAGTTCTACCACCATCGAGTGGCGTGGGGTCGAGCAGTAACCAGCCGGTACCGGTTTTAATATCCTGACGGCCGATGACGGCAGTGACCGGTAGGTTGAATGGATTTTTCCAGGTAACATTAAGACGGTCAAAGAGAAACTCATGACGAACAAATTGCCTGTCAGCAGATGGTGGTCTGGTGAAATATCTCGGTTCAGCTACAAGGCGTATACTTGAAATGACATCTTCGGAGTGTTTTATCTTCGCCCATAGCCTGGTACGATACCGCTGTTGTATTCGGTCGTGTCCGACCTCATTTTTGCTGGCTTTTCTGGCATTGTCGTAAATGAATCTGAAACGAAAGTCCGCACCGAGATCAAGCCAAGGTGCCGGGTGCTTGAAACGTGCCATGGGTTCATCTTCTACATCGAAAACCTTGCCTGTTGCCCATGCAGGCGATGGGGCAAATGCAACATGAAGGGATAGTAAAATAATCGTAGTCAGTAAAAGTCTTTTCATATTTTTCCATAACCTCTTTCTCCCCATTACTTTTTTAAGTCTTTGCAATTATATTCCTACGATGATTAGGTAATGAATATTTATGTAATATATCGTCAGATATATTCCTGCGACAAATAAGATTAGCCCAATTACGGTACCTGCAAAAGCCAACAAAATCCCTTTTATCCGGGTGTATGGCTGCTTTAAAAACTTTTCGGTGAAAATTTCTGAGATCAATGAACCAAGGACAGCTGCAATCGAGAAGAAAGTTACTATTAAGAGCATTTCGGCTGAGGATGAGAACTGTTCATGAATCAGCCACGCACCGAATAATAAAATCGCTCCCAATAATATAAAAGCAACAAGGGGAGAGATAATTTTAGTTTTACCTATACCGAATGGTTTTTTTACAACAGCTATTGCAGTTATAAGTGCTATGACGACCCAGCAAATCAGGGCGTTTTGACTTCGACTGATATTTCGTTTGGAGCGCGAAATTTGAGCGTTTATTGTATCAGCGAGAGATGGTAATTCCGTAAGCGCATTTTTATATATTGCTATGGCTTCTTTATAACGAGCCGCAGTATAGTATGTTTCTCCGATTTCCATGAGGACTTCTTTGGCTTCAGGATGGTTCGGGTAATTTTTCCTCAATGTCATATAAGCGTTAACCGCTTTTTCCGTATCAATCAGACGATACTGATTTGCCAGCCAATATTGGATTATCGGCGCTAATTTGCTTTCTGGGTATTGCGTGATAATAGATTCGGTTTCTTTCAGTAGATTGTCACATTCTTCGGGGCGGTGTTTTTTTCTTGCGAATTCAACTTTTTTAATGCGTTCGAAACGAGCGAGCGGTTCGTAATTAAAATCGGAATACTCAGCCAGATATTTAATTCGCTGTTTCGCAAGAGGCGTGAGTGTTCCTCCGGGATATTCATTAATTAGACGATGATACCATTTTAGAGCGTTCTGGAATTTGAAAAGTTTTTCGTCAAAGATTTCGGCAATAGCGAAGTAAGCATCGTCAATCTGAAAATGGCCTTTATTGTTTTCGATGAAATCTTTGTAGGCTTGTACGCTCTCCTCGTAGGCACCTCTGTCGGCGAGTCGTCTGCACTGCTGACAGGTTCTTTTTTGTTTTAGCGGTGGTTTTCTGAGAGGAATTTCTTTTTGCCGGTCAACAAAGAAGGCAGTTGTCGATTCGACATCGACATCGACGCGAATTGCGCCGGTGTTACTTCTGGTGGATATTGCAAGGTACTGTATGTCATCGATTTCAAGGGCATTGTCGATTTGGTCAGTAATTATTACGAAGGCAACCGGCTGAGCAGGATTTTGTTTGTTATGAGCAAGCAGTGATGAATGTAAAATGCTTTTGGATATATTTTCAGCTTCGAAGGTTTCGACAATTTTGGGAGAGGTAATTATGCCAAGCGTATGCGCGGTTGGTGTTTTGAGAAGTTGTTTTATATTTGAGTTTTTGTCGATGAAGATGAGTCTCAAGCCGCCCCAATCGAGTTTCCACGGGTCAACTCTGTTAGTTACTCGGCGGCTGGCAACGGCGGTGAGGAAAGGTGAGTCTCTTCCGATAGTTGAATAGGCAGGTACAAACGGTCGGGCATCGGAAAAGCTGTCCGATTTTTCGGTTTCATCTTTTGTGAGAGAAATAAAGAACTCCGGAACTTCTGACATCATTAGTTGGAGGATTTGATTAGAGGTGTCGCCCCAGACAAGAACGAATGAAAAAGGACTGTTTGGCAAGGGTTGAGTTTGGAACTGAAATCGAGCATCGGTATCGGCAAGCCAGTATGTGTATCGCATAGATGGGCTCAGTCCAGTAACAGCAACTTCATGTTGGTCGGAAGCTATTGTTTCCGTGGCTACCAAAGGCGGTGCATCGGTTCCGGCGGGTTTATAAAAGACGCGAGCTTTATATGGCGAGTCACTCAGCCAGGCAATGGTAACCTGTGAGGCGGTGACCTTTATGATTTCCGGTTTTACGATTTGGTCGGCTGACTTTGAGCGGTTTAAAGCAACAAAGACTGCGCCTGCCCCGATTACTAAAGCTGTTATTAGAAGATAAATTTTACGCATTAAGCATTAAATCGATGGGTGTGCCTTTCTGAAAGAATTTACGATGTCTTATCTAATTTTTTTACTGACCTCCACGTTTGGTCTTAACAGGGTTAAAATAATGAAAAAACCCAACATTGTCAACCTGTTTACCAACTGAACCGCAGGGTGTTTGCGGTCCAGCTTTGTTAACCGAGTAATTTTATGAAAAGGTTGATTTTGTTGTTTTTCTAAATGGGGATACGCTTAAGAGACCAATTCGGGGACATTTTTTGGTGGATTTAAAGAATTTATTTGGGCAAATAATAGGCGATTACCGGCAAATTAGTTGAAAATATTCGTAATTTTGAGTATAGTATGAGGTAAATATAGAGGTTTTTAATGTTAATGAATTAATTAGAGGGAAGCTAAAAAACAATAGTTAGTTGTTGGTTTTTTATAACATTCGAAACACACCGGCGTGGGGGCATTAGAATGTTGATGAAAGACAAGTCCCTTAAGGCCGGTTTAAATGTGGGAACAACGAAATATATCCTATGAAGCCCTAATGGCGGAATTCCAGCAAACGCTGGACAAGAAAGCGTTTGGGGAAATAGTTTCTCGTTATACACAGCCCGGGCTGACAGTAGCACGTCAACTTCTTTATGACAATCATCTTGCGGAGGACGCCGTTCAGGAAACATTTATGAGATTAATTCGTCACCGAGGGCAATATAAGGCATCTCAATCCTTTTCGGGGTGGTTCTATGCAATTTTGCGCAATACTTGTTTTGATATGTTACGTAAGAAGAAACGCGGGGAAAAAGTAATTCAAGAAATCGCATTAGAGTCTGAAATTACTATTTACGGCCCTTCTGAACCCGTTGAGACAGGTCTGAAATTGCTAAATTGCCTACCCCGCGGAGAACAGGATGTTTTACAGCTTAGGATTTTGGAAGAAATGTCTTTTCGTGATATTGGTATATCGCTTGGCATAAGTGAGGAAGCGGCTAAGAAGCGCGGGCAACGCGGCTTGCAACGACTTCGCAAAATTATTCGTGAATCGGAAGTTGAAGACCTGCCAACGAAGGAGATAGCTTAGTTTTCGGCGATAGTATTTTTTAGGCTAATTTGTCCCTAAATTCGTTGGTTAAGCGTATTTAACAATGATGACGATGAATTGCGAAAAACTCGAAAAATTAATAGAACTGTTCATTCTGGATGAGATAGATACAGGTGAGCGTGTGGCTATCGAGGCCCATTTATCTGTATGTCCGGCATGTCGGGAGAAAGAAGAGGACTATCGTTGCGCAATATCATTAATCAGGGAGCATCGAGGGGACGGGGTTCAAAGTTTTGATTTTAATCGCAATATGCAAATGGCAATCGATACCGAGATAGATAAGGTATCGAGGCGTTTGAGATTTAAGCAAACTTTCGCGGCCATTAGTTCGGTGGCAGCATGTTTAATAGTTGGTTTGGTTTTGTGGAACAATTTTTTCAGTCCATCGGCTAAAAAAGCCGTGTTGGTTTCGAGTGCAGATGTTGAGGTGTGGCAATATTCAAACGTTCAATCGATAAGCGACGAATTTGTAATACGCGACGGTAGTATGTATGTACTTGATAGCGGAAGGATATCGGCTGTCAATGTCGAGAGTGGTAAGACAAAATGGTATGCGGATATTGAGGATTGCAGTCAGATA
>JAGLSU010000133.1 GCA_023135935.1 Planctomycetota bacterium | reverse complement strand
GGGTTGTATGTCAAGTTGCGGTTGGGTTAAACCCCCAGCAGTGCAGGGGGCTAAATAATAATGGATTCTGCTTGCGCAGGATCTACGTTTCCGCAATAAATGCGGAATGACAATTTTAAAGAGATTCGCTTCCGCCTTCGTTAAAACTATGGTGAGACAAGTCGCTTCGGTCGGGATGACGGATGGTGGTATATTACATTTCGGTGGCTAGGTGTTGGTTGATGTAATTACAGCTTCATGGGTTCGCAAAGATTTTCTTCGCATTTTGCCACTCGGCCACAGTGTTTACACTTGAACTTTGGATTTTCGACTAGCCACTTGTACTCTTGCTCGTTACTGAGATGAAATCCCTGGGATACAAAGTAGCACAAATGTTCCTCATGCTTTGGGCTGTTACATTCTTGATTGTGGTCAGGACATTTTTCGGCCATAATTTTCCCTTTCTTTTAGTCCCCAATATGCTTGATTTTGGTTTACTTATCTCCAGGTTTTCTGCATCGTATTATTAGAAAGTAAGCAATTATCTGGGTGTCCGCAAGATGTGGAATCCGTTTAACCGTTTCATTATCTGCTTTAGGCTCAGCGAAGTGTTCCAAGACAAATCCCGCATCGATTAGCCGATTCAACCATTTGCTCAAAGTTAGATAAAAATATGGTGTTTTAAATTCAGGTATTTTGTTTCGCAGTTCTTTAGGGGTAGTGCTGAATATCCATTGGTCTATCCCGCCCCTTAACTCGCGAAAATAATCCCCACACTTCAATGCTATCTGCTTATTATTTTCATCTCGAATCCATTCCCGCTTTGGAGTAAAAAAACATGGATGCAGTAGGGAAAACTGCAAAAACCCGCTTGGTTTTAGAACTCGCCAAGTTTCCTTTATAGCTTCCTCTGTTTCAGGGATATCCATAAAACTCATAGTTGCCATAGCAAAATCAAATGTATCATCATCAAATGGTAGTTCAATCGCACTTGCTGCCTGGTATTGGATACCAAGTGGTTCTTTTTCTTCAGATTCTTTCGCGAGTTTTATGAATACGGAGCTGATGTCAATTGCTGACATGTAGGCACCTTGTTCGGCAACTTTCCGTGTATTATGACCTTCCCCACAACCGATATCTAATCCATTTAATCCCTTGACGTCTGGCAGCATCGAAAGAAAAGCCGGTGTGTTTACATGATCACGATAGGTATCGCAGCCCATGCGTGAAAGCTTAGTCCATGCTTCGGCATTGCCATCCCAGTATTTACCAGCCTCTTTATGATCCATGCTAATTTTCCATTTCCATAGTGATACAATAGTGTACCTGCGAGTGGTTTAAAAGGCAATAGTTGTGGGAGGGATTTTGCTTGACAGTTACGAGGTAATCCGGATAATAATATCGGCTTTTGCGGTTCTTGGGAAGCATGGCGAGGAGTGAGAGAAAAGCAGGAGGTTATTCATTTCTTTGCTTAAATTTCTGTTGCTCTTGTGGTGAAAGTTTCGCCTACGGCGGAATCTGCGATTTCCGCGTATTTCAGGAGGAGATAGTGATGAAATACTTGTGGTGGCGATTAACGCAGCGCTGCACGCTCTGTGGGCAGAAGCCGAATCGAAAACAAACAACAGAAGAACGGCTGTTGGAAGTTAATAAGAGAAGCAGCCGGCTGGCTAAACAATTGGGACATATGCCCCAAACAAGCAACTGTGAGAAATGTCACATGATAGTTTTCGAGGGGGAAGCAGGATTTGTGCAAAGTTATCTGCTGGCTGACATGGGAGCAATTGCTTAAAAAGTGAGCAGTCATACCATACTAAGACCCACCTCCGTTTTTCCTTGACCGTTTAGGCCAATAGATATACAATTTCACCAAATCAATTTTATGGCAATTGCCGTGTAAAACGGGAAACGCTTGTCGTGTTACGAGTTAAATTGAAAATCTAAGAAAGGGGCTATAAATGAACACTCCAAGAATAATTATTGTTTGCTGTTTGTTAGTCTTGTCTTCATTGGTCCTAAGTGGATGCGGTAAAAAGGCCGATGAAAACAAGCCGGTCAGCGAAGTTAAGGCAGAAGCCGAAACGATGGATGTCGAGAAGCTAAAGTCAATGGCGATAGTATACAAAGATGCCATCACAGCTAAAAAAGGCGATATTGAAAAAGTGATGGCTCAGCTTAAAGAAGTACCTATTACTAAAATGATGGGTGAAGAGGCAAAGAGTCTAAAAGCAGATATTGATAGTCTGAGCAAGAGTATTTCGGCTTTTAAGGAGCGCTATCAGATTTATTACAATAAGCTCAAGGAAAAGGGTGGTGATGTGTCCGGCTTGAAAATCTAAGGCCGGAAATATCATTTGCTTGTAGTTGTTGTCTGGCGAGTTGCCTGACCGTTTGAAAATGCAGTTGCTGCGGTCTAAAGGCCCAGCGTTGACAGTGGTGGGTTGGATATAAAAACAAAAAGCCCCGGTTTTTGGCCGGGGCTTTTTTAATTGCTTATTTAAGTTGGATTATTGTTTTTCGTTTTTGATTTCTTCGTAGAATTTTTGTAATGCGAAGAAAGCTTTTTTCCTGTGTCCTCTATCTGAGACGAGTCCCTTTCTGTTCCAGCTGTTCTGGATGTATGGGAGATGTCTTCTGACGGAACGGAAGTCCTGAAGAATCCATGGGCTTGTTCCCGCGAGGAAGGGGATATTTTTCAGCATAGCGAACTGGTGCTTATAGTATTGTTCCTGGAAGTCTTCTGTCCAGATTGTATTCGGGTCGCCTCGTTCGCCGAAGCGTGCGCCGCAACCGAATTCGCTTACGATGAGGGGTTTGTTATAGTTATTTACCCAAGTGATTTTTTCGATGTCTCTCGGTTTATCGTTTCCGTACCATCCGATGTATTGGTTTTGAGCGAGGAGGTCAACTCGTTCCGCGAGCGGGTCATTGGTAGTTAAGGTGTATTTTTTCCTGTCGGGTTTGTGCATAGCGAGTGAGACAAGTCGAGTTGAGTCGAGTTCACGGGCGAGGGTGACCATTTGTCCGAGGAAGTTCATTCTGGGTTCGGTGACATCGGTTTCGTTTGCGAGCGACCAGATGATGACGCAGGCGCGGTTTTTGTCACGAGTGACCATTTCTGTGAGTTGGTTTTTGGCATTTGCGAGAGTGACTTCGCTTTCGAAGTTGATTTTCTGCCAAAGGGGAATTTCCGACCAGACGAGCAGTCCCATTTTGTCGGCAAGGCGTACTGTGGCTTCGTTGTGCGGGTAATGAGCGAGCCGTACGTAGTTGCAATTTAGCTCTTTTGCCCATTCGAGTAGTATCTTGGCGTCATCTTCGGTTCGGACACGGCCGCCGCGTAGCGGGGCCTCTTCGTGGATGCATATGCCTCTGAGGAAGATAGGTTTTCCGTTTAGTATGATTTTTGTACCTTTAGTTTCTATTGTTCGGAATCCGATGAGGTCTGTGACGGAATCGGTTTCTGCCGAGATTTTGACGCTATAAAGTTTCGGATTTTCCGGTGACCAGAGTTGCAGTTTTGTAGAGAAGTCTATTTTCGCGAAGCCGTTCGCATCGGCAGTGAAAGTTTTGTTGATATTGATTTCGGGAATTTCGACGGTAATTTTTTGTTCTTTCTGTTGGCCGTTAAGTTTTACCCAGCCGGAGATATTTTTGTTGGAGCTTTTTTCTAGTTGGAGGGAGAAATCCTGGATGAATGTTCCGGGGACTTCGAGAAGATAGACTGAGCGGGTGAGTCCGCCGTAGTTGAACCAATCGAAGTCGAGCGTTGGGATGTAGTCTTTTTTTGTTTCGCTGTTTACTTTTACGACGAGGTAATTGCCTTTATCTTTTAGTTTGTCGGTGACTTCGAAGTTGAAGGGGGTGAATCCTCCTTCGTGACGGCCGAGAGTTTTTCTATTGAGCCAGGCATCGGCTATGTAATTGGCTGCACCGAAATAGGCGAAGACTCTTGTGTTTGGTTTTTTTGTATAGTCGAAGGTCTTTCTGTACCAGATACTACTTTCGTAGTAGAAGAGGTCATCGCGTTGAGTGTTCCAATCACCGGGTACGGAAAGGTAATCGGATGTGTCGAAGGCGTATTCGAGCCGATGGCCTTTGTGTTTTTGTTTGAGGTTTCTGTAGTATTTCATTCTGTCGCCTCTGTTCATGGGGTCTATGATGATTCTCCATTGTCCGTCGAGGCAGATTTTCGAGCGGCTATCAATGTTTGTAATCAGGTTTGTGTCTGGTAAGATGCCGGCTGAAACGACAGATGTGATTGTTAACATGATTAGGTAGACTAAAAGTGCTTTTTTCATTTTTGGACTCCTATTATAGGGAGGTTAGAAAAATCGTTCTTAGACCTATATTTCGGACGGTATGATAACCGAAATTGTGGTTTTAGTCAAAGTAAAAAGCATTGAAAGGAACTTGGGGGGTAATTTAGGGAAAATTTGTTGCAAGTAAGTGTTTTTGCAGGTAGGATTTTGTTCAAGCGAGGTCTTAGCGATGTCTAAAGCATTTGGGAAAAATGATATGAGTGGCGAGACAGCTGTGAGCAAAGAAGTGGAAGAATTTGTTAATGGATTGAGTGACGAGCAGCGTATGCTGGTGGTTCTCAAGTCAGAGTTATATGACGGTTCCTGGGAGCCGATGCTGGATGATTTGCGTAATCGTCTTGAGGGTAAGCCGTATATATTTAAGCTGGCTAACCGTATACATGATGATATTGCCCGGATAGAAAAGATGCTTGAGTTCGAGAGTGAGCATAATGTGGATTTGGCGGAGTATGTCGACTCGCCATAGAAGGGGGTAAGGAGAGAGTTGAAGTTTAAGGTGATGGACCTGTAGATGATTTAATTTTTGTGAGGAGCTATGGAGATGGCGAAGATGTTACGATTCAGAATGATTTTGATGGCGGGGTTTTTTGTATTTTTTATTGCGGCTTCAGGTGGCGGTTCGGAGCCACTGGTTTCCGCGGGACTTCTTGAGCACGGTAAATTGAAGGTGGTTTGGGAGAACGAGCTTCCGCTGAAAGATGGCGAGAGTTTGCAGGAGTTATTTGTTATAGGCAATCGTGTCTATGGGCTTTCCGACCGTAATTATATGGTATCGTTAAATAAAGAAACGGGCATTATGGTGTTCGGCAATTATGTCGAGGAGCAAGGTTTTCCGATTGTCGGTTTGGATATTTATAAGGGTGAGCTTTTTTCCGTTATTGGTGGGAAGATAGCCGAGATAGACCCTGATGTTGGTATTGTTCAATTGGGTCAGCGTTTTAAGTATGGAGTGGTTTGTCCCGCTGTGCGAAATAGTTCACATTATTATGTTGCGGGCAGTGACAATCGTTTACACGCGGTTCGTTCGGGTGACAAGGTTGAGGCCTTCGAGGCGGCGGCGATTAACGATTCGGCAATAACGTGTTTGGTTGCTGACGATGACTTTGTTATCTTTGGTACTGAGGCGGGCAATGTGATAAGCATTATGCCGAATAAGCCGAAGCAGCGATGGCAGTTCGACGCGGCGGATGGTATTGCCGGTCAGATAGTTAAGGATGGTAAGTATTTGTTTATCTCGAGTAAGGACACCAATATTTATAAGGTTAATGCAGTGACTGGAAAGCTCGGATGGAAGTATCAGACGGATGCATCTCTTGACCGTGGTGCGCGAGTGACGGGTGGGGTTGTGTATCAGTATGTTCTCAAGAAGGGTTTGGCGGCTATAGATAAGGCGAGCGGAGAACGTATTTGGGAACTGGCAGGCGGGGCGGACCTTTTAGCTGAGGCGGACGGCAAGGCATATGTTCTTAGCAGTGACGGTAAACTGGTGGTGATGGATAATAAGAAGAAGCGACAACTTTATTCGGTGAATTTTGCAAAGGTTTCGAAGTATGTATCTAACGTGGTTGATTCGCGGATTTATATAGCGGATGATGGTGGGCACGTCGTTTGTCTGAAACCGGTTGAGTAGCAAGTAGCAAGTAGCAATTTTTAAAAGGAAAGAAGGTCAAATGGATTTGAGAATTAAGACGGCATTGATAAGTGTATCGGATAAGAGGGGGGTAGTTGAGTTTGCGAAGAAATTGAGCGGGATGGGGGTGAAGATAATCAGCACCGGGGGGACGGCTAATCAATTGACGGAAGCTGGCGTTGAGGTGGCTGGTATCGGTTCGGTGACAGGTTTTCCGGAGATGATGGACGGGCGAGTGAAGACGCTTCATCCGAAGATTCACGGTGGATTGCTTGGAGTTCGTGACGATGCGGGTCATATGGCATCGATGAAAGAGCATGGTATAGAGCCGATAGATTTGGTTTGTGTGAATCTTTATCCTTTCGAGCAGACGGTGTCCAAGAAAGATTGTACGTTCGAGGATGCGATAGAGAATATTGATATAGGTGGTCCGAGCATGGTGCGTTCGGCAGCGAAGAACCACAGGTACGTGACGGTGGTGACGGAGCCGGGGCAAATGAATCGTGTAGTGGAAGAGATGGAGTCGATGGATGGATGCGTGAGTGACGAGTTGCGGAGTGACTTTGCGAGGGTGGCGTTTGGTTTGACGGCATCTTATGACGCGGCTATTTCTAAATATCTTAATGGTAAGAGCGGCGTGGATTATCCTGAGCGGGTATCTGTGGCGGTCAAGAAAGAGGCGGAACTGCGTTATGGTGAGAATCCTCATCAGAGCGGTGCGTTTTATAAGCTGGCATCAAGCGGAGAGACATCAGTAAGCAGTGCTGGTTTGCTCGAGGGTGGTAAGCCGATAAGCTTTAATAATCTTATGGATACGAATGCGGCATTCGAATTGGTTAAGGAATTTTCGGAGCCGGCAGCGGTAGTGGTTAAGCATATGAATCCGTGTGGTTGTGCGATTGATAAGAATATTATCGAGGCATATCACAAGGCGTATGAGACGGATGTTGTTAGTGCGTTCGGTAGTATAATCGCGTTGAACAGGAAAGTGGATATCGAATTAGCTCAGACGATAATGGAATCTTACAGCAGATACGGCAAGGCGAAGGGTGCAAGCGGATTTTTTGCCGAGGTTATAATTGCTCCCGAGTTCGATAAGGACGCGGTCGAGTTGATACGGACGCTGAAGGCATGGGGCGGCAGGGTTCGTTTGATGGAGACCGGGTCGATAGACAGAGCGAAGATTGATGCGAGTGAATATGATGTTCGTTGTGTGATAGGTGGATTGCTGTTGCAGAAAAGAGATTTGGTTGGTTGGGAGCCGAAGGAATTGAGTTATCCGACGAAGGCGAAACCGACGAAGGAGCAGCTTGAGGATTTGCGGATAGCGTGGCTGGCGAGCAAGCACACCAAGAGTAATACGATTGTTCTTGTTAAGGACCGGCGGGTTATCGGAGTTGGTGCGGGACAGATGAATCGTGTTGAGTCTGGTTTGATAGCGATGAAGCATGGTGGTGACGAGGTTAAGGGATGTGTGATGGCATCGGACGCGTTTTTCCCGTTCCCCGATAATGTTGAGAATGCGGCGAAGGCAGGAGTAGCGGCGGTAGTTCAGCCGGGCGGCTCGAAGAAGGATGGCGAGGTGATAGAGGCGGCGGATAAGCTTGGTATCGCAATGGTGTTTACGGGCAAGCGACATTTTAAACACTAAGATATAAGGTACAAAGTTAAAGGTGAGAGAGAGCGTATGAAACGGGTCGGACTTATTTTCCTCGGTTTTGTTTCAATTGTTATTGTTTATTTGCTTCTTATACTGGTGGGGGAAAAGTTTTTTCCTAATACTAATACTGAAGGATGTCACGGGCCCAGCTTTAGTGCTCTTTTGATAGCTATGCCGATTGCATTTCTTATGGGCAGTGTCGTTACAGGGTATTTTAGTTATTACGAATTTGAGAGCAAATGGGGGCTTATCTGGATGGCACCGATTCTGTACTTCAATCTGTCATTGTTAGGCTTCGCCACATTGCAGTTTCTATTGGATTCATTCATAGAGGTTAATGATACAAGTATTGTGGGTTTTCTGAGTGGCCTTTGGTTTCCCTTTTTAATTGGCTTGGTCTGGTATCTGGCTTCGTTAGCAGGTGTTGTATTGGGATATTTACTTAGGGGACGAATCGTTCGCTGGTAGTATGGCGATTGACGTAAACAAAAAAAGCCCGGGGTTTAAGCCGGGCTTTTTTGTTTTTATGGTTTTTGGTATTTATTTTTTCTTTTTCAGGCCCGCAGCTTTTCTGAGTTTTTTTACCATGTCGGTTTTTTCCCAGGTGAATGTAGCTTCTTTTCTTCCAAAGTGTCCGCCATGTGCGGTATCGGAGAAGACAGGTCTTGCGAGTTTTAGATGTTTAATCATTTTCTTTGGAGTTAAGGGGAAGATTTGTTTTACGATGGTGCTGATTTTCTTCTCGCTTATTTTGGCTGTGCCTTCGGTGTCGATTAGTACCGAGATAGGTTTCGCGACACCGATAGCGTAGGAGAGTTGAACTTCGCACGCATCGGCGAGTCCAGCAGCTACGATATTTTTTGCGATGTATCGAGCCATATAGCTTGCGGTTCTATCGACTTTTGTCGGGTCCTTTCCGCTGAAGGCACCTCCGCCGTGACTGCCTCTGCCGCCGTAGGTATCGACGATGATTTTTCTACCTGTGAGGCCGCAGTCTCCCTTTGGGCCACCAACGACGAATCGTCCTGTTGGGTTGATGTGGAATATGATGTCTTTATCGACGAGTTTTTTTGGCAGGACTGGCAGTATAACTTTTTGGATGATTTGTTTTCGCAGTGTATTGTATGAGACATCAGGCGCGTGTTGCGTTGAGACTACAATGGTGTGTATTCTTTTTGGTTTTCCGTTTTGGTATTCGACAGTTACCTGACTTTTTCCATCAGGTCTTAGCCATTTTAGAGTTTTGT
>JAGLSU010000132.1 GCA_023135935.1 Planctomycetota bacterium | reverse complement strand
AATTCTGTGCCGTCTTTTCTTTTATTGACGATTTCACCTTCCCAATATCCTTGCTTAGCCATAGCATCTGCTATCTCTTCGGCTATTTTTTTCGGTGCCGAAGCCGTATTGAGAATTGATACATGCTTTCCAATTAATCCCCCTTTTTCGTAACCAAATAGTTTGTCCATAGCATCATTTGTATATGTTATTACAAGGTCTATGGATGTAATATTTATCGCTTCTTTAGCTGTTTCGACCGCTTTTAGAAGTCTGATGTTTTCTTCCTCTGCTTTCTTACGTTCGGTGATGTCCTGGCCCATAGCTAAGACGCCAATGACCTTTCCATCAGCATCTTTGAGTGTTTTGTCGTACCACTCAATATCTATTCCTCTGCCGTCTTTAGTGACAATGGGATTAACGTTTCCGCGTGTTTGGATGTTATCAATCGATGACTTGAAGACTTTCCGTATATGCTGCCAATCCTGTTTCCGTAAAAAGGTTCTAAACCAATCTTTCCCCTTTACTTCTTCGAGTTTGTAGCCACAAAGTTGCTCCATATATGGATTGAAGCTGACTATTTTGCCCTCAGTATCAAGGACAAGGATAACAGTCTGAGCAGTTTCGATGATGCTGCGAGAAAACTCATGCTCTTTCCTAAATGCTTCTTCGGTTTGTTCTTGGCTGGATTTGCTGGATTCGAGTTTTTCGAGTTTTGGGCGCGTAGGTTTGGTCTTGCTGGTAGATTTATCCCCGTTTTTTGTTGAGCGGCGCATTATCAGTCCCTAAGACCTTTCTAATAACAACGCTACAATTTCAAAATGAATCCGCCCCAGACCCACCCATTTCTACCATTGTTAGTAAGTAGAAGGCCTGGTATACAGAGACATATTAAAGAGGTTTTTCTTGGAAATCAATACAATTTTTTCGGAGATGATTTGGAATATCTTCAAGATGGCCTGTTCCTTATTTTTGGCCCACGTTTTATGAGAGCATTTACGCTTGTCTGGACTTGCCGGCATGTCACTTCTTTGCCGCATTTTGCCACCCTTGGGTCAGAGCAATTTTCGTTTTCTGTTTAGAAATCAGAGTTTGAGGTTTTCAACAAGCGTCTACGGAACCGAAGGTTAGAGGTTCGAGTCCTCTCAGGTGTATTCCACACAGGCCTTTGACTAAACAAAGGCCCTCGTTTTTGCGCAATATAAACCGCCTGCAAAAGTTCGCATTTGTGACTCAAAACAACTTCGTAACATTGAAAATTAAGCAAAAAAACAAGGCCTCAATAACCTCCCTCCCCAAAAAAACGTCTATAACACACTATAAATAAAGGCCTTAAATACACCAGGAATCTCAACAAAAAATTTCTTAAACACCTATAATATTTTCCTTGACAGAAATATGCCCAATTTGGTATAAGTAAGGGCAGTGAAAGTTCGTAAATTAAGGATTATTTATGGCTTTTCGCTGATGTTTTGGAACGAGGAGAATGTGATGAAAAGGTGCGGTTTCCACTATTGGAACTCATATCTATTTTCCCCTCTTTCCATTCAAACGAGAGTATAAAGTTGTTTGAGACAAGCACGAATTGTTCTTGGTGAAGGTGAAGGTTTTCGATGCTCGTTGCAAACAACAAAGCAAACCGTTTTGGCTTGTAGCCAAAGCAAGTTAGTTGTAGTTTTGATTTTTGAAAAGAGGAGGAGTATTATGTGTAGAAAATTGTTTTTTCTAGTCTCTCTTGTTGTATTGGTGAGTAGCGTAAGTGCAGCTCTCCCTGATCCACTAGTCCAGTATGAATTTGAAGGCGACTATGCCCCCACATTCGGTACCATCACTGGTACTGCAATGTCAATGGGTGCTTTTGTCTCCGAAGGTCAAGTCGGCTATTACCAGTATGGTTACCACGAGCTTGGTAAGGTAGCAAACATGAGTGCTGGTTCTGGCGAAGGCTGGATCGCGGTAGGCAACGGCGATGTTGATGCCCTTGATGGCACAAACATCACCGTTATGGCTTGGGTAAAATGGGATGGCACTAGCTGGTCAAGAAATATTGTCGGTAGAAGTTTTGACTGGCGTCTCTTCTCTGACGGTGCCAAAGTTTCATTCCAGGTTGCAGATACAGTACCGATAAGCAAGGTTCAAAGTCTTGACAATCCCAATCTAACATGGGTTCACGTCACTGGAACTTATGACGGTACAAGGTCTAAGCTATATGTCAACGGCATGTTGATAAAGAATCTTGGTGCCACTGGTCCGCTAAAAGAAGGCACAAAGGCTTTCATGATTGGTGCATTGGATAACGGTTCAGGTGGATCAACAGCTGGCTTCGAGGGATGGATTGATGACGTTCGCGTATATGATACGGCTTTGACAGTAGCAGAGATTCGCGAAGCTTCTGGTGTTCCAGAGCCCGCAACAATCGCTCTACTTGGCTTAGGTGGTCTGTTACTTCGTCGTAAGAAATAAGACGAGACTAGCTAATAATTAATAGCCATAAAAGGGCAGGTCTTCTGACTTGCCCTTTTTTTATGCGCACAATCAATGCTCCCCAATGGTACAAAACTGCATCAACTCATTGATATTCGCCGTACCAACACAAATTGAAGTATCCGAGGCACCATAATAGATTTTCAACTCTTTGCCATCTTCTTCGAGTAATGCCCCACACGAGAAAACCACATTGTTCACATCTCCGACCCGCTCGTAATACTCCCTCGGCGAAAGTATCGGAATCGCGCTGCGGCACTTCACCTTCGACGGGTCGTCCTCATCCAATACAGCCGCACCAAGTCTATAGATAGGCCCGCCAGCCGTTTGCTTTACCCCATGATAAATAAATATCCAACCACCATCGATTTTGATTGGCTGTGAAGACGCACCAATTCGCCACGAGTCCCAATGGTCGTCACGAATCGTCATAACACACCGCGAATTTCCCCACGTAATCAAATCATCCGAATATGATATCCAGATGTTGGCCAACCCCCCGGCGACTGGCCTGTCAAGACGAGCATATTTACCATTTATCTTAACTGGAAAAAGCACCCCGTCCTTATTCTCCGGCTCAGATATTAAAGCTACACGCTCGAACTTCTCGAAGTCCTCAGTCTTCGCCAGTGCCAATAGCGGCCCATAAGAAGATACAGCCGTGTAAACTATATAGTAAACGCCATCAATCTCTGTAATGCGAGGGTCCTCGATACCCTTCCTCTCATACTCTTTAAAACAACTATCTTCCACACAGGCAGTCATAACAGGTTCATCCTCAACCTCAAAATGGTAGCCGTCATCGCTTCTGGCCAAAGCAAAAACCGAGCGACCGGTCAAATCTTCAACACGCAAAAGCAATATATACTGACCCTTGTATTTTGCACAAGCCGCATTAAAAACTGTGTTGCACGGAAAGGGAATATCCTCAATCGTCAAGATAGGATTACCTTCCCAACGCTGGATAATGTCGTATTTGACTCTACTGGCCATAACATATATCCTCCCAATTAGATTGTCGCTATTATTCCGAAATAGCCTCCTTGAGCGCCCTGCGAGCAAGATGTGTAACAAATACGGTTACCGCTACAGTCGCTGCCATGCCGAACCAAAAGAACACCCGACCGGCAATACCTGTTTCTACCTGTCCCGCCGCAACATCCGCAAATGAACGCAAACCCGCACCAAAATAAACATACATTAACGTACCCGGAAACATACCTATCCAGGAAGCCAAAGCATATTTAGCAAACGAAACTTTCGTCAGACCGAAAGCATAATTTAGAAAATTAAACGGAAGCACGGGACTAAGACGAATCAAAAATACTATCTTAAAACCCTGCTGCGATATGGCATTATCAATCGCGGCAAACTTGCTGTTCGCGGCAATCTTGCGTGATATCCAGCCGCGTGCGACAGTACGTCCAACCAGAAAAGCTGCACAAGCACCCAGTGTACTGCCTATAGAAGCGATAATCGCACCCACCAAAATCTTAAAAACAAACCCCGTTCCTATCGTCAAAACCGAACCCGGTAAAAATAGCACGCATGCCACCATGTAAAATGCTACTACAAATACCGGCCCCCAAAAACCTAATCCTTCAGCCCATTCCAACCCCTTCACGAGCCAATCCTTCAACGGCAGCACAAATATCGACGCAACTAACACTGCCAAAGCCACAAGTAAAATAACTCGCTTAAGATTCTTCCCCATAACACTCACCTTGTCGCTTTCTTAAACAGCTTCACAAAGAAATTATTCTGCAACCTTTCGAGATAGCATTTTTTTGCCGGCTGACGCACCGAATCCGAATAAGATGGATACGCATGAATCACCGAAGCTATCTTACTAAAGGGCAGACCTATAGATTTTGCGAGCTGTGCCTCGTGCATTAATTCCCCTGCCCCGTGACCAAGAATATGAATACCAAGCAAGCGACCCTTATTATCACAAACAAATTTACTCAAACCGTTCTGCTCCAAATCGGTCTTGGCACGGTCAACATTTTTATGCTCCCAACGGTACACCCTGACTTTATCACCATACCTTTCTTTGGCCTGCTGTTCTGTCAATCCCGCATGAGCCAACTCCGGGTCTGTATAGGTACACCACAACACATTTTCATAATTAACCTTTCGCCTTATAGGCAAAAACGCGTTGGTAACAGCAAGTACCGCTTCATATTCAGATATATGCGAGAACAGATACGGCGGCACCACATCACCCGCTGCATAAATATTCCTTGCCGTCGTCCTAAGATGCTTATCAACCTTAATGCCCTTCGCGTCAAACTTAACACCGGCCTTTTCCAAAGCTAACTCTCCGATACTCGGCCTCCTGCCAACCGAAACCAAAACCGCTTCCGCTTCGATCTGCCGCGACCCTTGTTCGTCAACAATATCAGCAACTATTTTGCCCTTACCCTGGGAAAATCTTACTGCCTGTGTTTTAGTCAGTATCTCTAATCCCTCTGCTTGTAGCGTCTGAACTAATCTATCCACCAACTCGCCGTCTTCTTTTTCAAGGATTTGCCCGGCCCTCTGAAGAATTGTCACCTTAACACCAAGCCGATTCAAAGCCGCTGACAACTCAACCCCTATCGGCCCGCCGCCGAGAAATATCATCGACTTAGGCAAAATATCAAGGTCAAAAACTGTTTCGTTCGTCAGATATTCAATTTCGTCCAACCCCTCAATCGGCGGCACAAAAGGATGAGAACCGGTACAGATAATAAATTTTTCCGACGATATTATTTTCTCATTCAGTTTAATGCGGTGACTATCGAGAAACTCCAGCCCGCCAAACAGTACATCTATACCCTCCCGCCTGAAACTTTCGGGCGGATGTCCGTCAGCATCGGCTTGTACAACCGACCTGACATGCGCCATAACCTTATCGGTATTTAATTTAATAGGCCGTTTAGGCTCTAACCCGAATTCACCAAGCCGAGTCGTCTGGTGAACAATATGGGCTGACTTAATAAGCGCCTTGCTCGGTATACAACCGAACCACGTACAGTCACCACCCAATTTCTTTTTCTCAATAAGCGCAACTTTCTTACCTAATCCGTTAGCCAACTTACTGGCAACAAAACCAGCGGCACCACCACCGACAACTACGATATCATAGTCAAACATCTAAACTCGCCTTCCTAATTTATCTTTAACTAAACAGGAAAAAGTCTTCGATTTGCAAAACTTCGTACCTTTATCTCGCAACAACAGTGCTTCCAAATCCTCCAAAGTATCCACGTCATACCATCGCGGCAAAAAACGTGCGTTCCGTCCATGCTCTTGTAATATACCCACACTTCGCTCGAATACATCGCCACCACCCCACTCAACACCTTTGAACGCCTCGGACAAAAAACCACCCTTAGAAAAACCTATTAAATAATATCCGCCGTCATTAGCCGGTCCTATTACCGCATCACAATCGTCAAGCGCCTTAAATCCCTGCTTTAAAAAATCCTCCGGCAAATCAGGACTATCCGAACCGATCACCACTGCCTTGGAAAACCCTTCCGCAAAAACAAACCGAAAAGCATTCTTCATTTTCTCGCCAAGGTCACTGCCTTCTTGCTGAACATAAAAATGCTCTTCCCCAAGCCACTGACAAAATTGCTCACGCGCTTCCGGCGGGTTAAAAAATATCCTTATGCTTCTTACATTTAGATTTCTAAGGGTAGCTAATAGGTCAACGACAAAACTTTCGTAAATCCGAGTAGCCTCCTTCTCCCCAACCTGCTCAGCCAACCGTGTCTTTACCCGACCAGCGGTAGGATATTTCACAAAAAAGATAACACAACTGTCTCCGTTATGATTCATCCCTATGGCAACCCCATATCATTTCAAAAGCGAACCCGTACAACTCGAACCCGCACCTGCTGTACAGCAGAAACAATGCTCACCGGTAATTATCTCTATACCCCCGGAAATAGCATCTTCTAAGTGCTCAATCGACACTTCTTTACCTGCGCCATTAATAATACTAAGCCCAATCGCCTGATTAAAATCGCAATTATAGACCACGCCTCTGTAATCAATACTCAAGAGGCGACGGCACATAATATTCCAAGCCGCCTCCGAATTGAACCTTTCCTTCAACAATTGCTGATACTGTTCGAGTTGGCCATTCGCCTCCAGATATTGTCTGAACCGACCTATGGGTGCATTAGTTATAGTAAAAAGATTATTGAAACGCACCCCGTACTTTTCGTCCAGTTCACTCTTATAATCCGCCCCAAGCTCATCCTGCGAACCCGGCAAAAAATCGCCCCCCGGATTATAAACCAAATTCAGTTCCAAATTCCAATCACACCCATAGCCCAACTCATTAAGCATCTTCAGTGCCTTTATGCTCTTCTCAAAAACGCCTTGTCCACGCTGCTTATCGACATTCTCTTCCGTATAACATGGCAGTGACGCCACCAAAGCCACCTTGTGCTCGGCATACCACGCAGGAACCCACTCCAGACCAGCCTCAAAAAATACCGTAAGATTCGTCCGCACCATAAGACACGATGCCAACCCGCAAACACTATCAACAAAAAACTTAAAATCAGGATTAAGCTCTGGACAACCGCCGGTTATATCAAGGACTAACCCTTCGTGCCTCCGTAGAAAATCAATTATTTTCAGCATAACCTCTCGGGACATTACCTTTTGCCCATCCGGACCAGCTTGAACGTGACAGTGCTCACATCTCTGGTTACATTTATTCCCTAAATTGACCTGCAAAATCTGAAGATTATCCAAGCCGAGTAACCGAGAATCTATACGCTCCATCGTTTCCTTAAAATTCAAATCATTTTCTCCCGCTGCCATATCCACTCCTATAGAATCTAACAAGTTTGTCGGGATTAACACCCAAATAATACAACGAGACCAAAACCAGATTTCTAAAAGTCGTATAAAAAATCCCCTCTTCCTCCCACCGGCGAGCAGATGTCTCGACCCTATCCGGCAAAATAAAAATCCTCCCCCCCCTCCTCTTAATTCTCTGCATCAACTCCACATCTTCCATCAAACCAATATCTTTGAATCCCCCTATCTCCTTGAAGTATTCCTTCCGCAAAAAAATTGCCTGGTCACCATACGGAATCCGTGTCAGCCGAGAACGAATCCGACCCGCCGTCGCAATTGCCTTAATCAACCAATTCTCCGTTGCTATACCCAAATCAAAGGCCCCTGCAACATACCTCCCATCCTCAAGCACCCCCGATATCTCATCAAACGCACCTGCAGGCAGTTTAGTATCGGCATGCAGAAAAAGTAGTATATCCGACTTAGCCAACTTGGCCCCTGCGTTCATTTGTTTCGCCCTGCCCTTTTCGCTGGTCAACTTAACCACACCCTCATGAGCAATCGCATTTAGTGTCCCAGCCTCAGTGTCACCATCCACAACTATTATCTCACAGGAATGGGAACCATTCTGGCTTTTCAAATGGTCTATAACGGAACTGATGCGCTCTGCCTCATGCAGAACGGCAATGACTATTGAGATGCTATGCCCCCTCGCCGCTTCTTTAGCCGTCCTCATAGCTTTACAATTTCTCCCCATCGTAAAACAAAAAAAACGAGATACATTGCCCATAGCTATTATAGTCCGTTAGCTACTGCTTAGCAACATATCTCTTGCTTTGATAAAACTCAAAAATAACACTTTAAAAAACAGTGGTGGTTTAAATTTAACTCATCTATAATCAACCGGAAGAAAATGCCGGATAACACTAATAAAATCAACCGCTATATACTCTGGACTACCCTTGTAGCAATAGGATTACTCGCAATTCTGAGTATCTCAGCAGCGTTCTGGCCAGCCGACAGAGCAAAGCAATTTTTCAATTCAACAGCACTTGCAATATTCTGGTATGCCTTGGCGGTATTACTACTGGTAGCTCTTGTCGGATTTTCATTATCAAATCGTAAAACGTCAGTACTTATAATCCACACCGGCCTTTTTTTAGTGATAGCCGGTAGTATGTGGTCCTCACAAGCAGGCCACCAACTTGCCGAACAACTCCTGGGAATAAAAAAAATACCAATCGGCTATATGATTATCCCCCAAAACCAATCACAAAATCACGTACTCTCAAAAAACCTTACGCAACAAATGGGCGAACTACCCTTCAACATTAAGCTAAAAAATTTCCACTGCCAATATTATCAGACTGAAAAGGACTCCGCCTCCGTACGAAATTATATCAGCGAAGTAGCCGTTATCCGCAATGGCAAGGAAGTGGCAAACAAAACAATCAAAGTCAATTACCCTCTGCACTATGGAGGATACCACCTCTACCAACATTCGTATGATTCAGAAGAAGAAAAATTTACCATCCTGATGGTAACATCCGATTCCGGACTGTACGCGGTATACACAGGCTATTGGCTGCTATGCATGGGAGTATTCTGGCAATTTTGGTTCAGACCATTATTAAAAAATAAAGCGTAACTAAAATGACAATAAAATACACAATCCAGGGCTTGCTCATCTATCTAACTATCGCTGGCTACCTGTCCGCATTCTTAGCAACCATATCGTATAAGAAAAAAACAGCAGACTTCCTTTATCTTCTCGGATTCATACTCGCAACTGTTTCGTTTATCTATCGTTGGTACGATGTGCACCACATCCCCTTCCAAAATCTATTTGAAGTCTTTTTAGCTATGCCGATGCTGATATATCCAATATCAAAATTTTGCAAACATCAACTCCGAGTCGGCAACGAAGCAGCGGACATGTTAATCGCGGCAATATTGGCATTCCCGCTCGGTTTCATATTCAGCGCCGAATCCAACAACCTGCCCCCCGCCTTACAAATCTGGCTATTCGCACCGCACGTTGCAACATATATCTTGGCCTACATAGTAATGGCAAAAGCATCTGTACAAGCCATTAATCAACTAACCGGCAAAACTGCCAGCCCAAACCTCGTAGACTACGAACAAGCCACTTACAGAATGATTTGCCTCGGATTCCCTCTTCTTACACTGGGACTGATTTTGGGTAGCTACTGGGCAAAACTCGCTTGGGGTGATTATTGGGGATGGGACCCGAAAGAACTGTGGTCCCTTGCTTCATGGCTTATTTACGCGGGATACCTTCACTTCAGATATATGTTCGGGAAAAGACACGCCCGTATTAACAGTTCGTTGGCAATTTTGGGAATTGTCATCATTTTAATAACGTTGCTTTGGGTAAATCTATCCAATATCTTCGCAGGACTGCACAACTATGCATAAACTAAAATTCATCATAGAAAATATCTTTCGAACGTAGCCCCTTCTCCCTAAGAACACCCGTAACAGCTTCAATCATCAGTGGCGGACCGCATAAAAAAGCCTGACGCTTCACATCTGCCCCCAGACACTTATCGACCGACAAATGAACAAATCCCGTATCACCTTCCCATTGCTCCGACTCATCAAGTTTCTCGCTCATCGCATATACTACGTGGAAGTTTGGATGCTTCCGCGCCAGTTTCTCGAATTGCTCGAGATAAAAAATATCATGAGTAGTTCGACATCCGAAAAACAACCAACACGAACGTTCCGGCCATCGTTCATAAAGCGAATAGATAATATTCTTCATCGGTGCCATCCCACATCCACCACCCACACAAACTACCTCCACCGAAGGGTCTTCATTCAAAACAAATTCTCCGTAAGGCCCGGTAAAGTTAACACCGTCCCCAACATTCAAACTGTGCAAATACGTCGAACAAATTCCACCCGGAATTAATCTAACAACAAGCTCGACAATATTCGGCTCAGCTATTGATGAGCTAATCGAGTAAGCCCTAAAAATCGGTTCACCCGCCGAAGAAACCTGAATCTGTACATACTGTCCCGGACGATGCGAAATCTCCATCGGCTCCGTTAATCGTAACCGCATCTCTTTAATATCATAAGTCAACTCTCGAACACTCTCTACCACAGAACTAAACATCTGCACATTCAAAAGCTCTTCAGGTATCCGGACAAATATATCCTCTCGAATCTTAACCTGACAAGCCAAACGCACATTCGACCGAATCTCCTTACGAGATAGATAGGGCGTCTCCGTTGGCAACACCCGTCCGCCACCTGCTGTCACCGTAATCTTGCAATGCCCGCACGTACCTTTACCGCCGCATGCCGATGGTATGAAAATCTCATTCGCATATAACGTCGATAATAACGTGTCACCACCATCAACCTCAAGCGGCTCCTCTCCGGAATTAATATCCAGCTTACAAACACCATAATCAACCAGTAAACGTTCCGATACTATCAGCAATCCCGCTAACGCTGCTGTCAAACCTCCCAATGATAGTACCGACCACAAATAAACCATTAACTACTCCTATTGAATCGACATCATGCCCGCAAAACCCATAAACACCATCGCAAGAACGCCCGTAACAATCATCGCTATAGGCACACCCTTAAACGGCTCGGGAATATTACTGTATCTCATCTTCTGTCTCAGACCAGCCATAAGAACAATCGCCAAAGTCCAGCCAAGCCCGCCGCCCCAACCAAAACCAACAGACTGTACAAAACTATAATCTCTGATTATCATAAATAACGACGCACCAAGAATCGCGCAGTTAACCGTTATCAAAGGCAAGAATATCCCCAACGCAAAATACAACCGCGGGCTGAACCGCTCGACAAACATCTCAACAAATTGCACAAACGCTGCAATCACAGCTATAAAAACAATAAAAGTCAAATGGTCAAGACCAAGCGGCATCAACACAAAATGATAAATCACAAAATTAAGCATCGTCGTCATCGTCATCACAAACGTAACCGCTGTACCCAACCCCAACGCTGTCCGGATTTGACCGGAGCAGGCAATAAACGAACACACCCCCAGAAAATTACTTAACAGTATGTTATTGGTAAATACCGCCGCAAATAATATCACCAGTGCCGATGTCTCGTTCATCGTTTCCCCTCCACATCAGGCCCCTTCAATGCGTTAAATACCGCAACAATAATTCCCATCGCAAAAAATGCCCCCGGAGCCAATATCATCAACTGGTTCGGTTCATACCACGCACCATCGAGCAACACATAACCCATAACCGCACCGGTACCCAGTAGCTCTCTGAAAAATCCGATAAGTGCAAGTACGACAGCATAACCAATGCCGTTAGCGACACCATCCACAATCGAAAGCAGCGGCGGGTTCCGCAACGCAAACGCTTCAGCCCTACCCATAATAATACAATTCGTTATTATCAATCCCACATATGGGCCGAGTTGCTTCGACATGTCCCAGTAAAACGCCTTAAGGAACTGGTCAAAAATTATCACAAACGTAGCGATGATAGCCACTTCAGCTATCATACGAATTCTGTGCGGCGTTACCTTCCGTAATAAAGAAACGAATAAATTCGAACCCACACAAACAAAAACTAGTGCCGCCCCCATCACCAGCGAATTTTCAAGACGATTCGTCACAGCCAATGCCGAACAAATCCCCAGAATCTGAATTGCAAGCGGATTATTAGACCACACCCCGTCTTTCAATGTCACAAGACCTCTGCCCTGACACATCCCGCCGGACCCGCAAGATGAACAATTAGATGGCTGTTGCTTATTGGCCATTTTCTACACGTCCCTTTACAATTCTTGCAACCGTCTTATTCAACATCGTTTCAATCTTATCGCAGGTCATCGTCGCACCCGTAATAGCATCCACTTCATTGCTTGCCGATTTGTCGGCACCACGCTTTATAAAAATGCCGGCCTTTCCCGCGTCATCTACTACCGTTTTACCTACAAACTGTCCCTGGAACCAATCCGAGGATATTTCTCCACCCAAACCCGGCGTCTCTTCGTGTTCATAAAAAGTTACACCTCGAATCGTCTTCATATCCGATTCCAAAGACAACAATCCCTTAACTGGTCCCCACAATCCCGCTCCGGAAAACTCCACCGCTACTACCTCTGCCTTGCCCCCGGAAGGCCTATAAAAATAAAGCTTCATGTCACCCTGGCTTTTCTCTCGAACATTGGCATTGAACACCTCAACTAATCGCTCACCTGAAGCATCCACATCAAAAGGCACCCCCAAAACCGAAAGAATGTTTAACACCTCTTCCGCCTTGGCATTGGCTTGCTTGTATGGGCCGGTAAAATTCGATGTCGCCGTCAAAAGTAACGCGCAAACTCCACCCAAAACCGCGGCATAACAAAGTGTGTAAAAACTACCCTTCACTTGCGAGCCTCCTCAGCCGAATCTTCAAAACTATCTCATCGAGAATCGGCGCGACAATATTGCCCAAAAGAATAGCAAACGTCACACCCTCTACATACCCGCTGAAATTCCGTATCAGCATCACCACAAGACCTATTATTATTCCGTACACCCATTTACCCGCATTAGTCGTTGGGCTTGACACCGGGTCCGTCGCCATAAAAAATGCACCAAAGAGCAAACCACCCGCACTCAAATGCCACAGAACAGGAGCAAACTTGTCCGGCTGAACATGGTGAAGTATCCCTGCCAGCAATGCCGACGACCCAAGTATGCTGACAACCGTCCGCCAGTTAGCTACACGAGTTAAAACCAAAAATGCCCCGCCAATAATAATCGCCAATGCCGACGTCTCACCGACACAACCGGAAATATTTCCCATAAACATATTCGATAATTCAGTCAACTGCCCCTGCTTGGCCAATACCAAAGGAGTCGCTTCGCTTATCGCATCAACATTCGAAATGTCTACATATTGAAACAGCCGACCGGTCAAACCACTTCCTGCGATTAAACCGGCACGTTTAATCTCAGCCGGATATGCAAGCAAAAGAAAACAACGTCCCACAAGTGCCGGATTAAAAATGTTCCGCCCTGTCCCACCAAATAATTCCTTGCCAACAAATACACCAAACGCAACTCCAACCGCTACCATCCAAAGCGGTGCCGTCGGAGGCATAATCAATGGGAACAACATCCCCGTCACCAAAAAACCTTCATTGATGTCCTCTTTACGAACCATCGCAAAGATTACCTCAACTGCACCGCCCGCTGCATATGAAACCACTATCATCGCTAAAACGCGCAACCCAAAAAAGTAAAATGAAAGCAATATGCAGGGCACCAATGCTGCTATCACCATCGACATAAACCGCTTAACATCAAGCGGGTCACGAACATAAGGGCCAGCCAGCGTCCTCGACGAAGGAGCGAAACAGAAATTCTCCAACGCCTCATAAACCGGCTTCAAACGAGTGAGCTTTCCACTTTCTTCGAAATTGGGCCGAACAGACTCAAATATCCTCAATAAAAATTTCACTTCTTCTCCTGCTCACATCGTATTTCTTCTTTTTCCTTCGCAATCAAATCCTTCGCCTCGATAAATTCTTTCATCAGCTCTATCTTCGACGGACAAACGAAACTACACAATCCACATTCAACACAAAGATCTATCCGAATCTCCTCAGCCTCTTCAAGCTGGTCTCCATATAAATACTTATGTATCAGATAAGGTATAATACCCGCCGGACATACTTCCTCACAAAAATTACAGGAAATACACGCCCGTTCCTCACCACGCACCGCCGTAGTCAATCGCTCACCGAATTCACCCCTCAGAGAACTCAAAAAACATCCGCTATAAGAACGCCTGTCCCAACCGGGCCGGACAAAACCAAGAAATTCTCTTTCTTCGTGCTCAGGCAGAATCGTCAAACCTCTGCACTCCGTATCAATACCCTTAATCTCAGTTCCCACGAGTTCACCGGTAAACACACCGCCATTAACAATCCTCACAGCCGAAGACAAACCAAATCCATCCTTGATAAGCTGCATCGGATAACCCGCCATAATTTCAATATGAACGGGCGTACTCACTGCCGGACCGCCAACTGAAATCATCCTCGATATACACGGCCTCGATAACGTCAACACCTGGTCAACCGCCAAAACACCTTCCGCCCTGACAGCCCAGATACTTCCCTCACTTCTCTTTAGACCAAGCCGACGTGCAAGAACAGCAAAATTGTCACATCCATACCTAAGCGGCACCTCCACCATCTTCACCCACGCGTGACCACGAACTTGCTCCCCAATCTGCTTCGACAATTCAGATTTAATATCAGGCACAACTAAATATATGGGCTGATATTCCAAGAAAGATTGCAACTGCTCCAAACCTCTCGTGAAATTCGACAGATTGTCCTTTATCTGAACGTCCCCTCTTGCCGAAAACGGCTCAAGACTGACTGTAGAAACAATAATCGCCTGCGGACTGCTGAATGGGTTCGGCAATTCCCCGCTATAAGCATCGTAGAACCACTGCCACGCCCCCAGATTCAACAATTTCTCCTGCTTGGTTCCCTCGGACTTAACCTCTTGATGTTTAACGGTCCGAGCCGCATCCTCCAGAACTATATAGCCCTCAACTTGGTTTAGTCGAACGGTACTTTCTCGTGGAGCCAACAAACCAACCGAATAATTATTCACGTCTATAGCTAAAACGTCACCTTCATTTACACGCTGACCATCCTCAACGCAAATCTCACCAAACACAAATCGACGACTCTGCAAAGGAAGATAAAGCACCTCCGGATGAGGCATCGCCACCACTTCACCAACTGGCTTGCCCCCGAGCGATATGTTATATCCACCTTTGAATTTCATTTAATTATTTCTCTACTCCTTTAGATATCAACACATTTTACCGCAAACACCCTCATATTCAACCGTTCTTTTCGATTAAACTGAAACATTAAAACAGGTATTGAGTTTAAACATACCTTTCGCGGGCAAAACAAGAATTTCAGAACTATCCAGTGTCAACTCACTGCGAATTTGCTCGATAATATGCTCAATTCTTCCACCATCCGCCGCGACAATAGTAAACCAGATATTAAACTCATCCCGCCTCAGATAATTATGTGTCACCTCATCAAATCGATTTATTATCTCGACCGCCCTGTCAACCAACTCATCCTTGACGCTAACAGCTGCTAAAGTACTGCAAAAACCAAGCTCGCAGGAATCAAAACTCGCCCCCATCCGACGAATCACACCATCGTCAATTAACTTCCGAACCCTCCCCAAAAGCACATCACAACTAATCCCCAACTTACTCGCCAGAACTTCGTAAGGCCTCTCGCTCAAGGGAAACTCATTTTGGAGCAACTTCAGTATCCGGCCATCCAGTTCGTCCATAACAACCCTATCTTTTCGCTTGACCCCCGCACAGCAATCTATACCATCTATATAGTGAAAAAACGCTGAAATGTAAAGACAAACGTTGACCGAATAGCTCTCGAAGCCAAAATGACAAAGACAAAAGTTTATCTCATAGGTACCGGCCCCGGCGATGTCGAGCTGATAACACTAAAAGCCTATCGGCTCATATCACAAGCCGACGTCATCCTCCACGACCATTTAATACCCCACCAACTACTCACCATCGCCAAATCAACTGCGGAAATAATATCCGTCGGCAAATTCGCCAGCAAACACACAATCCCGCAATCCGAAATAAACTCACTGATAATAGAAAAAACCAAACAAAACAAACTCGTTGTCAGATTAAAGGGCGGTGACCCGTATCTTTTCGGCCGAGGCGCCGAAGAAGCCCAGGCCTGCGCCAAAGCTAATATAGATTTCGAAGTTGTACCAGGCGTTACTAGCGCTTTAGCCGTACCCGCCTATGCCGGCATCCCGCCCACACACAGAGACTATACTTCCAGCATCGCGATAGTCACCGGCCATCGAAAAGATGAAAAACAAATCGATATACCCAAAGCCGGCACAATAATATTCCTCATGCCCGTCGCGAATACACAAAACATCATCGACTCTCTACTCAAAGCCGATTGGCCGCCAGACACGAAAATCGCCGCTATCGAAAACGGCTCACGCTACAACCAGAGAACCATCACCGCAACCTTAAAAAACTTTGTAGAAAAAACCGAAAAAGAAAACCTGAAAACCCCCGCCATCTTTATTGTCGGTAAAGTTGTCGAACTTCACAAGCAGCTAAACTGGTTTGATAAAAAACCAAAAATCCTTTTCCTCGGCACCCATCCTGAAAAATATAGACACCTCGGCCATATCGTACATCGACAAATAATCGATTGCCTCCCCCTCGATGACTACACCGAACAACGTTCCATCCTGAAAAACATTTCAACCTTCGACTGGATAGTTTTCACCAGCGTAAACGGTGTAAAATATTTCTTCCAGCAGCTAAACGCCATCGACAAAGACACAAGGGCACTCGCATCTATAAAATTCGCCGCCATCGGCAAAACCACCGCCCAGAAACTAAACGAGTTTGGAATAATCGCCGACCTGATCCCCGCCAACGAATCAAGTGCGGGCTTGCTCGAAGAATTCGCCAAACTCGATATGAAAAACAAAAAAGTCCTTCTCCCGCAATCCCAAATCGCCTCAGATAAATTATCCAATGGCCTGTTAAATATCGCAGCATCAACTCAACCAATCACAATTTACAATACCGTCGAATTAGACCCCGGCCAAATCGATTTCGACTACATCGACCAGATAATCTTTACAAGCAGCTCAACCGTTCGAGCATTCGTCAAAAATTTCAGCTTGGTTCCTCCCAATATCAAAGCCTACTGCCTCGGCCCGCCAACTTCAGCACAAGCAAAAAAACTCAACATCAATGCCGAAA
>JAGLSU010000131.1 GCA_023135935.1 Planctomycetota bacterium | reverse complement strand
CGCTTCGCTGCGCTCGGGATGACGGAGGGAGGGTTACGCTTCGCTCGGGATAACAAAGGGCGTGGCGGGAACGGCTAAACGAAGGTCAATAATAATATTTGAAGTCGAGGTCAGCATTCCACGTATCTTTCAGGCCTTTTTTCTTTGTGAGTTTAATCTGGGTGCACTGCAGGTTCGCCCATCGCAGCTGGATGGTGGAGAGGAACGTGGCGAACTTTTTTATATCGACATCTTTTAGTGACAGGCGGGCGCTTTGAGACTTCTGTCCGCCGGAGGTCATGATTATTCCGGAGCTGAGTGTGTAGCTTGTAGGTTTTATTCTGCTTTTGCTGGCAATGGCATCGATGGCTGAGGCGTAATCGAAACCCGCCGAGCCCGCTTTTGATTTTGCATAGTCGAGTCGGTCGGGGTCAATGATGAGAATTTCTTCGATTGCCTGCTGGGCCTTTGCGTATTGAGTTTTTTCCTTTTCCCATTTTTGCTGGGCGCCGGGCAGATACAGTGACCAGATAAGTAAAGGCCAAAGAGCAATTACGACAGGAACAAGAACGTAATAGAAAAACGGATTTTTATGAATGTCCTTTATTGTCATGGTTCGGTCCTGTTATCTTTTCTCCGGTACGATGGTTATACTGAAACTGTCACGTCCGCCTTTTGGCTGAAGGCGTTTTTGCGAGTTTTCACTTCCCTTGATTGCCTTGAAGACCTTCAGCGTATTCGACCTGCTGGAAGTGTCGCCCACTATATTAATTGATTTTGTCGTAATGGAAATGGAATCTATATTCAGGTTCGTTTGTTTCGCGATTTCATTGAAGGATTGGAATACGGAGGTCAGTTTCGCGGAGATGGTTTCTTCTCCGGTGACGCTTAGCTGACCGCTTTTGGCATTTTCGATACGTTTCTTTTCGCTCCTGAGTTTATTGAGAGGATTTATTTTTCTCGGTAGTTTTTGTCCCAGCATGACAGCGGAGTATTGTTTGGCGAATTTTTTTCTCAGTTGGCCCCGATATTTATTCTGCTGCATCAGCTGCATTTGAAAGTACAGCCCGATGGCGAGGCAAAAAGCGGCAAGTGATATGCTTAGAATTTTAAGGTTTTTTTGCAGTCGAACTTTTTTGCCCTGATACGGCATGAAATCGTCACGGAAGTTTACGCTTTGCGGTTTATGCGAATGGGCCAGTGCTGCTCCATATGCGATGACGAAATCGACGGCATTGTCGCAATCGGCTAATGTTTCGGCGTTGACTAAATCGATGGAAGCGGCTTCGTATCCGATTCTTTCGGTTAGTTGGGTGTAGTCTATCGATTCAGCGGAGTCGAAGACTTTGAGGCAATTTATCGGTTCTTCGACGTTGGCTGAAACTGTGGTTATGGGTATTTCTCTTGCGAGCAGGTCGCTTCTGTTTTGCGTTTGGTTTATCAGGAAGGTCCGCTCGATTTGATTTTGCTGTGACTTATCGAAGGCGATGAAGTAGCCGTTGGAGGCGGACAGCATCGCGAACAGAGGATTTGATTCTGCTGACAAGTTTTTGGTATCGCTTTGCAAAAGGAATCTAGAAAGGCAGTTAATATCCGGTTCGATGTTTACGGGGTCGATATTATTGCTTTGTAATGCAAGGAGAATTTCCGAGAGGGCTTTTCGTTGCGCGGTAAAGACTATCATGTCTGAACCGGTATCGCCGCTTGAAATTATTTTGAAGGCTATGGCAACTTCGCTTATATCGGAGGAGATAGCTTCTTCGGTATCGAATCTGATTGTCGCGGCGATTTGTTTCGGGTCGTTGAATTCGCTGTGGATTTTATGCTGCATGAACATTCTGCAATCTAAGGCTACGGCGATTTCGGAGAACTTCAGATTTCTTTCATCGCAACCTTGAGCGATAAGAGAAGCGAGGGTCTGGGTGTTGGGTTCTTCGGATGGTTCGACAGATACGCTGAAACAGCCGAGGACTTTTCTGTCACGGCTTTGCGAATCAATGCAGACCACGGTCGCTGTGGTTTCGCTTAAATAGATTCCTAAATAATTCTGACCGTCCACTTTCGGTTAAACTCCTAAAAGGCTTTTGTCTCAGAGCGAAATTAAGGCTATTCGTTCTATTTTTTTGCCGTCCTTAATTATGGCTGCGACGGCAGAGACTTTTGCCATTCCGCTTATCGCAGTTATTCTGACAGTGAAAATTGTGCTGATTGTCGTAATATATTTTTCGCATTTTTCAATTTCGCCGGAATATTCCAGCAGCGATTGTCTCAAGTCGTCTATATCTTTGAATGGCTGCACGCGTCTTCGCTGTATAATTTCTTCAGCGATTTTATCAGCATCTCCGCCAAAAGTAAATGCAGCTTCTAATACATGTCTCGGGGCGGTATTGATATTGACCTTTGCCGAGCCCCACATTGCCATGTATTTCAGCGGTGATTCTCTCCTGCTTTCGCTGACTATTGTCGGTTTTGCGAGGGTTTCGGCATCTATCAGCGAGGTGTGAAAAAGCTTGGCAAAATCGGTCAGGTGTACTGAAGCGGGGATTTTTCTGGCTTCGCGTACCCGACGAGTTCTTGGTCTGCCCCTGGGGCCTCTCGTCGTTCCCATCCTTCTTTCGCTTAGCCTTATTGCTCTGAACTCGAGTTGGTAGGGTTTTATTTTGCTTATTTCCTCCAACTGGTCTTTCAGGGTATCGACGTGTATATCATTGACATCCATCCATTCGAGGAAAGTTTCCAGCGAAACTCGCGCTTCGCGTTTTGTTTTTTTATCGTCTATCATTGCCCAGCCGAGAGGATATTTCGCGTTTTCGTCTTCGATTTCAATTGTGACCTTGGCATTGCCAATTTCGAATTCCATTGGCTTTGCGACAAGAGGCCAATCCGGTCCATAAGGTCCGCGAATCCTCTGAAAATTCGGGTCGTCAAGAGCGGGAGCAAAAGAAATGTCGTTGGTATCACTGATGCCATTAACATCGTTCACATTGTTTACATCATAGGAAATTTCCGCCTGGTGGAATTCCTTTCCCTCGGCCCAGTCTTTTAAAAGCTGCTGGTATTCGATTTCACTGATAGCGAACAGGTCTGAAAAATCAGGTTCGTTTGGTCGGTCAATTAATTGTGGGGTCATATCCTCGAGTGTCGCAAGGGCATATTTAACCGCGGAGTCGCAGCTATAACGCGCGACAGCATAGTCCACAATGTAACGGTCACGATGGCGCTGTGCGGCGACACGGTTGCTCAAGGTATAGCCCAACGTAGAAAGTACAACCAACAGCACTAATGTCACCAGCAGTACTATGCCCCGTTGGCTTTGGTAGTTGACCGTATTGTTCGGATGCTTGTTTTTCATTTTTTTAATTCTAATCTTTTGGTAGGGCGAATTTGATTTTCCTGACTCTATCGATAACTATTGTTCGCCTGGTTTTTTCCGTATCGAGGACATCGAAAGCACCTGTTAGGGTTTTGAATGGTTCGGCAAAAGAGATAGTTGCTGCGATTGCCTTAGGCAGGGGTTCGCTCGTCCATCTGTTTTGAAGGTCGTCACCAACGAGTACCTGTATTCTGAAAAAGGTAACGCCGTTACAAATCGGGACGAAAAGTTCTCTTTCCCATTTCTCCTTCTGTCCGCCAAGCAGTTTGTCTTCCGGCGCGACACCGCTATGGCTGCGATAGATAATGAGGCCATCGACGTCGGTTTCGTAATCGTAGCTGCTTTGCCAGACAATTCTTTCGAAGGTTTGCTTTTTATTCTTTTTATCATAAAAAGTTTTCAGGATTGTTAACCGAGCGCCCGGGTAGCCATTCTGGTTTTTATTTTCTATTGTAATTTTAATATTCTTATCGGGTGAGATAATCTGGTCGATGTCTTCAGCGATTCGCTGCAGAACCTCTGATGGCAGGCGTGACTTATTTATTTGGCGTGTGATAGCACTTGCCGAACTTTCGGCTCTGCTGTAAATAGTCAAGACAGCCACCATAATCATCGCCGATATGGTCAAAGCGATAATTACCTCTGCCAGCGAAAAGGCCCTTTGATTTTTTAATATAAAATTTCGTTTCATAATATTAATAACGCAAAATTACTCACAACTGTTAAGTACTCCGAATATCTTTGAAATTGGAAGAGCCATAAGCTCCTCTTTGGTATATCCACACATAAGTTCATCGTCGGATTTTGGCTGTGCGTCGGTGTCGTCAGTATTATCGATATCTTCGGGGGTTTCTGTGGTCTCCAGGCTGCTATCTGACTTATCAGAAGACTTGGCTTGGCCTTCGTCACTGGGTTCAACAGCGGATTCGGCCTCGGAGATTGCACGATTCAGCCGTTCTATTCTGTCCTGCTCCGTAGGTTTGCCGCCGGTTTCGTTATAAAGGTCGAGTTCATTTTTGATGTAATATTCTTCTTCGGTAACCAGCATCCCGTTTTCTATCCACTGCATGATAGTTTCCTCGGTAACGCCGGCATATTCCATGGCTTGTTCCAGCGTTTCAAGAATATCTTCGTCTGTTAAATCTCCCAACTTCTGCTGGAGCATTTCAATCAATTGTTCTTTCGTTATGTCAGTCAGCCAATGTGTGAATTCAATATTTTGTGTCTGGCCTTGCGTATCGGTATACTCAGCGGAGCAAACCGCCTTTAGCCACATTCTCTCGGTCAATGATTCATAAAACATCTCGGTAATGGTTGTCCACTGTATTTCGGGATATTTGTCACTGGCTCCGTATTCAGCCATCTCGGCAACGGAATCCTTGGTGAGAAGGATTTCCATGTTCTCGCGTGCAACCTCGAAGGCCTGCATCCGTGATGTTGAGTCCGCAGTCGAAGCCATTGAGCGGTTTACAACTACCAGCACACTCGAGGAAATAATCGCCAGGATAATTAAGGCTGTCGTCGTTTCTACCAGGCTAAAAGCTCTGTGTCGACTCGATAAAACAGCTAAAAGATTTTTGTTAGTAGACCACTTCATCTTCTCTTTTTGGCGTTAAAAGTGCAACTTCGCCCTCTTCCAAAGTAACCATTCTGTTTATCCGGTTAACCACTACCGAATACGCTTTGTCATGTGAATCAAGCAGAACTATTTTCCCGCCGTATTGCCAGCCGGAACGTGACGCCCGAAATTTCGCCCTGCTTTCATTTGTGAATTCGCCATCATCGAACTCAACGTAGGCGACGCGGCAATTTTCGCTGTAATCATTTTGTACGATAATTTCTTCTTCTAAAACTACCGATAACTTCGTCGAGGTAATCTGGCGGAGTATATAGTTTTGCCCTGTTATATCGATAATAACTTCGTATTTTCTATCGCTTTCGGCAGCGGCGGCGACAGCCATTTGCATGGTCGAAACAAACTCATGCGCCTGTGCCCTGAAGGTATTTCTTTCGAGCAGTCCGTAAAGATTTACTACAGCCATGAGCACGAACAATGAAATCATCATCACCACTACCAACAGTTCGGTGAGTGTGAAACCCCTGCGAGCGCAATTCATTCGAGCTATATGATGAGAATCAGAAGATGCGCAATTAATATGCGTCTGTACTGTACAGGTCTGCATCGTAGTTTTCACCGCCCTCTTCGTCATCGGAACCGAGGCTTATGATTACGAACGGTTTGCCACTTTCCGGGAATCGTTCGTAAATGAATTCGTTTCCCCAGCCGTCTTTTGGGATTTCGGTAGTTTCCAGATATCCGCCCATCTCATAGCTTTTGACGTCACTTGGCTGTTCCACGAGCGCCATTAGCCCTTCTTCTTCGGTCGGGAACCTGCCCGTATCCATTTTGAACTGATTGACTGCCGAATGAAGGGATTTCAGGTTTGCCTTCGTGGTCGTAACGCGGGCTTTATCTATCTGGCTTGCTACTTTCGTAACTACCAGCGTGGCAAGCAAACTGATGATAATTAAGATAGCCATCAGTTCGACCATGGTAAAACCTTTTCTTGTCCGTTTTGTTTTCCTTTTACTGTTTGTCATATCAAACTCCTTGTCACGTCAGGTTTTTAGTTTTTATTTTTTAAAACTGCGTCGCTGAAACTTCCAGAATCGGCAATATCGTCGCATAGGCAATTACTCCGACTACCGCAGCCATAATAATAATGATGAGAGGTTCAACTGCGGCACTTAATCGTTCTATTACTACGTCGGTCGAGGACTCAAGGTTTTCGCTGATATTTTTAAGCATCATTTCCAATTCACCGCTTTTCTCTCCGACGGCAACCATATGGGCGATGGCTGGGTCGATAACGCCGCTGTCTCTTAAGGGTGTGGCGATATCGGCACCGGCGAGAATTCTTTCTCGTGCCTTCTTGACGGCTTGTTTCATAATGGAATTTCCCGTAACTTCTGAAACGACCCGAAGTGATTCAGCCATAGCCAGTCCGGAACCAAGAAGTGTCGAGAGAGTGGAAGCGAACCGCGAAACGACCCGCTGTTTTATGAGCGGTCCGAATATCGGTAGGGACAATACGAATTTGTCACGCACATACGCACCGCGTTCGGTCCTTAGAAAACGTTTAGCACTGAGAACAATGGCAATTATTACCGCGACAACCAGCAGCAGCCACCAACTTGTCAGAATGTGACTGACATTCATCATCTGTTTGGTAATCCATGGAAGTTCCTGTCCGGTATTGGCTATTTGTTTGGCGATTCTCGGAATGACCACCGTTGTTAGAATCAGAACCGCTGCGAGACAAAAAGCAACCAGCACTATGGGATATATCATCGCTGTCATTACTTTCGATTCGACCCGCTGACGTTTTTCCATAAATCCTGCGATTGTTGAAAAACTTTTCCCCAAAGAGCCAGTGACCTCGCCGACACGAACCATACTTACATATATAACGTCAAAATAATCGCTGTAATCTTTTAACGCATCGGTAAATGATTCGCCCGTGATAACGCGGTCGCGGATATCGGTCAGGGCATTTTTAAATCTGACATCGCCGGCCTGCATGGTGAGGACCGAAAGCGACTCGGTCAGTTTAATTCCTGAATTCAGCAGCGTTCCCATTTGTTTTGTGAAATCGATTACCTGGGCCTTATTGCTTCTGGCAAAAATCGAAAACAATGGCGTTTTATCTGAGGTTCCGCCAATTTCTGTAATTGAAGTAGGATGTATATTGCGTATTCTCAGTTGTTTTCTGGCGGCATAGGGACTTTCGGCTGTAACGGTGCCCTTGCTTTTTTTACCGCTGGCTTCTATCGCTATATAGTGGAATCTCGGCATTTTGTAATTGTATATTTCCTATTTACTATATTACATCAGCTTGTGTGACTCTCAAGACTTCGGCTATGGTTGTCAGGCCTTCCTGGGCCTTTCTGGCACCGTCCATTCTTAGTGTTCTTAAGCCCGAATTGAGAGCCAATTTTTTTATTATTCCAGCGGACTCTCTTTTATAAATCATATCCTGAATTTCCTGGGTAATCATCATAAGCTCATAAACACCGGTTCGTCCGCGATATCCGGTTTGGAAACATTTATCGCACCCTGCTCCGACAAAAAATTCGCCTTGAACTTCCGACGAACCAGACAGCGACACATCGCCCAAACCGAGTTCTCTTAATTCACGTGGCGATGGTTTATAAGGCTGTTTGCATTCGGAACATATTCTTCGCACAAGGCGCTGCGCCAATATCGCAAGCAACGATGAACTTGCCAGATATGGCTCGACACCCAAATCCAAAAGTCGACTTACGGCACCGGCTGAATCGTTCGTGTGAAGGGTACTGAAAACCAGGTGGCCCGTCAGAGATGATTGTATCGCCATTCGAGCCGTTTCGATATCTCTAACTTCTCCGACCATTATGACATCGGGGTCCTGGCGAAGCACGTGCCTTAAGGCGTTTGAAAAAGTCATACCCTTTTTGCTGGCTACCTGCATCTGGCTGATGCCGCCGAGTTGATATTCGATTGGGTCCTCGATGGTCATTATATTTTTTGCAGCTGAGTTTATTCTGTTGAGGCATGCGTAAAGCGTGGTACTTTTTCCGCTACCGGTCGGGCCGGTGACAAAGATAACTCCGTGCGAACGATTGATGAGTGAATCGAATTTTTTCAAATCCTCTCCCCACAAACCTAGCTCATCGAGGCCGAACAGCCCAGTGCTTTTATCCAGAAGTCGCATGACGCTTCGCTCTCCGTAGCTGGTCGGTACGGTACTGACACGCAGGTCCACTTCGCGCTGCCCGAGTCGGACGCTGCATCTACCGTCCTGGGGCATTCGTCGTTCGGCGATATCCATTCCGGCCATAACTTTTATACGAGAGACGACCAGCGGTAAAACATTTCTGTTCAAGTTCAGTGTGTCGTACAAAATACCGTCGATACGATATCGAATTTGAATTTTTGTTTCGTATGGATGGACGTGAATGTCACTTGCTCTTAACTGCAAGGCGCGGAAAAGAATATCATTTACCAATCTGATAACCGGCGGACGGTTCACGACATCGAGAAGGTCGTCGGAGGTAGAAACTTCGTCGATGAGCTGGTCGAGATTCTGGGAATCAAGCTCTTCGGCAACCTCTTCGATAACCGTTGTCCTCTGCTCGTAGGCAATATCTATAGCGGCGGTTATAGCCGTTCGTGTGGACAATGCCGCTTGGACAGCTTTTCCGGTCATTTTGGAAACATTGTCAATGGCGTTCGTATCCAGCGGTTTGGACAAGACCAGAACAAGTTCGTCGTCAGTTTCTCTTTTTATGCCGATGAGATAATGATGCTGGGCATAGGTCGCGGGAACAGCTTCTACGAATTCGGCAGGTACGGCTTTGGAAGGTACTTCGGTTAAAAACTCCCATCCCAGCGCTTCTGCGAAAAGTTTCAGGACCGATTCTTCCGTGAAATAAGGGCAGCGAAGTAAAAGGTCGTCCGGTCTTTCGTTTGTGTCTTTGTTGCTCTCGAAAAACTCGGTGAGCTGGTCGACGTTAATCAGTCCGGTGCGTTTAGCGGTTTGTATAAGTAATTCTTTCATATAGCGTTCAGCTTCAAGCGGATAGCGTAGAAATTCCTTTTTTTTATCCGCTATCCACCATTCGCTATCTTCCTAATCAACTTCAAGTACACGCAACGGGTCCATCGGTTTGGACTTCCTACCCGGCCAATCTTCATAGCCCTGGAAATGCTCCTCAGCTCTTTCGAAGGCCGCTCTGCTTCTTTTAGATGTTTCCTCAAGTGCAGGAAGTCCCTTTAGAGTCTCCTCTGGTCTGAGAATATTGGCCTTTACAAAAACATAAAGTTTTGACTCACGGTCCGTATTACTGGTACTTCGGAACAGACCGCCTATAAGCGGAATATCTCCGAGGAAAGGAACTTTAGCGCCGCCCTTGGTCTGGTTTAACGAAATGATACCGCCAAGAATTATCGTATGACCATCAGGAACTGTCACTACCGAACTTATGTTGGTTTCCACCGTATCCGGTGGAGCTCCGGCTGTGGGACTTTCACCAAAAGCAGACCTGATTAACTCAATGTCCAAAAGCAATAAATCACCTTCGCTTATATTAGGGGTTATCGTAAGAGTTAAGCCCGCGTCATATGGTTTGAATTCTGTCGCGACAATATCTTCCTTGTCCGGACCTCCTTCAATTATCGTTGTTATTCCAATATTCGTCGTGTCTTTAGTCTGGATTACGCCCGGTTCTCCATCGTTGACGAGAATCTTTGGCTTTGAAAGTACACGTCCATAGCTTTTGGTTTGCATGGCGGTTAAAAGATATTGGATGTGGTCGTTAGTGTAAAAACCTTGAGCGACTCCTGTCTTAGGTGAAGAAAATATTTCGCCGGTACTACCAATAAACGGTGTTACCACTGCTCCGGAAACAGCTTCCATTGCACCTCCAACCGCAAGTTTGGGCCATTTGGTAGCAAGTTGTATATCAAGGTCAAACAGGTCCGTCCTGCTGACTTCGACAAGCGTAACATCGATAAGAACCTGCGGCCTTCTCTTGTCCAACTGTTTTATCAGCTTCCTTATCCATTCCTGGTTTTTCTTGCTGGCGTAAACAATCAATGAAAAGGTGCTTTCATCGGGGACGATAACAATATCGTCTTCTATCTTCTTTATTGTCCTTTCGATTTTGCCTTCTTTGTCCTTGACGGTTTCCTGAATGAGCTGCTGCAGGACCTCAGCCAAATCTTCGGGGTTTTGATTTTCGAGGGCGTAAATTTCATAAGGTATAGCCAATTCGAGTGTCTCGCTATCGACGTAACCAATAATCACAGCTATCTGCGCGTGCTGTCCTTCTGTGGCATTAACTAAAAGCGAATTCGTCGACTCAATTATTATGACCTGCGGTTCACCTGCGAGAAGTCCTCCCGGCGCATCGGATGGTGATGTAATTTTAGTAGGCTGCAGCGATGCAGTTTTGGCGCCGGCAACTCGTTGCTTTGTCCCGGTGGACGATTGACCGGCTCCGATTATGCCAATTTCTTCGAGTTTCCTTTTTACCTCTTCGGCACCAACATGGTGAATGTTATATAATCGAAGAGTCCTCAAATCCCGTTGTTCGACATCGAGTGCATCTATGAGATTATCAACAACAATCAATTGCTCCGGGAGCCCAATCATCAAAATACGATTCGTTCTTTCGTCGGCATCGAGATACACAACCGCCTGTCCTTTGGGAGTCGGTGCCGGTTTCGCCGGGGCCTTTCGCCCTCGTCGAGTTGGCGCTGCTGCCTGCTGTGCACCTACAGTAATTGACACGGTTCCCAGTTGTTCGGCTAATGTTTTTATCTTAGGCGCGAGCGATTCAGCCATCGTATATCTTAACTGTCTGAACCTGAACTCTTTCGGTTCGCCGGGTTTGTCAATCATCGATAAAAGTTTTTCTATGCGTCCCATACGATAGGCATATTCGGTGACAATGAGCGTGCCTGTTCCAGCGATTGACGTAATGTTTGCACCAAGCTTCATGCCGGTCAAAAGATTCTTCGCACTTGCTGTATCTATATGCTGCAAATTGAAAATTCGGGTTATAATCACATCGCCAAATTTAATCTCTCCGGCTTTCGGTTCCAGGGCAGGGTCAATATTCAATGCTTCGCCGGTGGGAACTATTGTCACAAGATTTCCTTTGCGAGCCATCACGAACCCTCTGAACTTCAATACAGATTCGAGCAAAGGATACAGGTCCTTTACCTTTATGGGCCCCTGGACTTTTAGCGTAACCTCGCCTCTTACCTTTGCCGGGTCATACATATAATCCAGTTTCAAATATTCGCCTATCAATCCCAGTAAATCGACGACGTTAAGTTTCTCCGGTAAATCCAACTCGAGCGTCTCGTCACCAAGGTCAATCGGCTCGGGTTTATAAGAACGAACAACATGCACCGGTTTTTCTATTTCGGGGGCAGCTTGCTTTGCCGGCTCGATTTCCGGTTCAGGTTTAATCTTAGGTTCCGGTTCCGGCTTAGGTATTGGTTTTACTTGTTCGATGTCACCTGGTGCCGTTTCTGGTCTCTGTTGCTCAACTGGTTTTGTTGTTTTCTCCGGTTGAGTCAGTGGTTTTGGCTTTTCGCTTGCCTGGTTTTCAGGTGTTTTAAGAGAGCTGAGAAGTTTACTGAAAAGGTCTTCTGATTCAGAGGTTTCCTGTTCGACTTCGTTAAGAGAATCAAGAAGTTCGTCAGGTTCCAGGCTAGCGGTACCGGTTCGGCTGTTAGTTTGAAATGGGCTAGCCACTCCTTTAAGTTCAATTTCTATGTCGCCTTTCTGATGCTGCCCGGTCAGTTCGCCCTGCTTAGCTGATAGCGTATCGCTGTCACTGTCTTTTTGCAGCCGTCTGACCGCTGAAAGGATTTGTCCAATTTCTATTACCGGCGCGATAGCAATTACAGAATCACCATGAATATCTATAATCGCCCTGTTGCGAATTATATCGGAGCGCTGCGGCGGATTGGAAAATGTCCCTATCGATATGTCACCAACTTCCGCTTCAATCTGTTCATTGGACGGTAGGGTCCCAATCATCGAGGTGGGGCAAATTGCTTCTATAACAAAATTTTTATCGTCATCGACAAGTTTTATAATAGCAGCGGCTTTGACCAATTCGCGAGCCTGAGCCGTCACCAAAAGCGTATTCGGGCTTGGAAGTATCGAAACGGTGCCAATGTCGGCTTTTTTTAGATAGTCCTTACCCTGCTGGGCGGATATCTGTTTTAATGAAAAAACCCTATATCGTCCGGAGCTGGATTTTACATTGTTCTCGGCGTGGAGGTAACTGCTGCTAAATAAAAGGCTTATCGCCAAAATGAAAACAAAAAATCTACAACAGCTTAGTTTTTCCGCCATAAGCTTCTCCGTAGCGTGAGCAGCTCTCAATCTACCTGAATTAGTAACATATTTTATGTATTTATCGGACATTTCGGCTCAAAACGATTAAAATAACTCCTTTTTTTAGAAGCTGTTATGTAAATTTTTGCTCAAATTCACAACTCTATCTATTTCTGAATACTAACTACTTAATCAGACACGCAAACGGGCCAAAAGTTCCGTAATTTTAGTTAAAAAAACAGGATAAATTATCCCTATCGTAACACTCCGGATGGCTTTGGGAACTGGGGGCTAATGCGGGATTTTATAAGAAGTGACCAATACCTAATTTAAGCAACAGTTAATGCCCGCCCTACTTTTTCTTTGGGCTATTTGGTTCGCTCGGTTTTTCTATCTTCATGCTTCTTTGTCGTTTGGCCAAACGCTTCATGATTTCAGGGTCCATAATTTTAATTTGGCTCGTTAGCCTTCCGGGTCCGGGTTGATTCGGGTCCTGCTGAATTTCTTTTAATTCTTCACCCAGGTCACCCAACTTATTCGATTCTTCGGTACTTATACGCATAGCTCGAAGGTCGGAAACAAGTTTTTTCATCATTTCAGCGTTTTGTTCTATGTTAACTCCGTTGGCCTCTGCCTCTCCTTGCGTAGCTCGTATTTTGCTGACAAACATGTCCATTAATGCTTTAGTCCCTTCGTCTATCGCCGCTGGAGGTGGACCGACAGTTGTATCATCAGTAGCGTTACTATCCTGCGACTGGTCTGGAGTTTCTGAAATATTTTTGGGAACAGCCTTGCCGGACACACCTTTCACAAGACTTCTCTTTTCCGGTCTGGTGGCTGTGAGTTCAAAAGTTTTTTGCCCATCACGAACTACCACTACCCCATCTTTTATCTGCTCGAAAACCAAATGACCGACTTTTTCCGATTGTGCTACCCACCGAAACCCTTTTCCAGGTTCATCTATCAACGCCAGTGACTGTTCCGGTCGTTTCGAATAGTAACTTGTACCGACAAGGTCAAACTTGGCCTTAACTTTTGGCGGTCTGCGCGGCGCACTCGGCTTACGGGATACCTGCGACCTGGGTTTTGGCTTTGCGGGCGGGTCCAA
>JAGLSU010000130.1 GCA_023135935.1 Planctomycetota bacterium | reverse complement strand
ATCAATGTTTGCAGCTTTTGTAAATGATGCTTAATATTTTTTTCGTATCCTATTTCTTTTGGTTTGTAATATTGGGTTTTCATGTCTGCTGGGAGGTAATCCTGAGGGACGAAGCCATCGTTAAAATTGTGCGGATACTTGTAATCTTGGCCAAAACCCATTTTTTTCGCGGCTTGGTAGTGGCTATCCTTTAGATGTTTTGGTACGGGTTTTGTGGGCTGAGACTGTACATCTTCGGCGGCTTGCCATATTGCTGATGCGGAAGCATTCGATTTTGGGGCACAGGCGATGTAAATGGCAGCTTGTGCCAATGCCAATTGTGCTTCCGGCAGGCCGACAAATTCGGAGATTTGTACGGCAGCAGCGGCTAAAAGTGTGGCCATCGGGTCAGCATTTCCCACGTCTTCGGTTGCGCAAATTGCGATTCGTCTTGCGATGAAACGTGTGTCTTCTCCTCCGGCTATCATTCTTGCGAGCCAATAAACAGTAGCGTCGGGGTCGCTGCCTCTCATGCTTTTCTGTAAAGCCGAAGCCAAATCGTAATGGGTATCACCTGTTCCGTTATAATCAATTGTTTTTTGCTGAATCGATTCTTTTGCGAGAGCCAAGTCGAATTTTATTTTTTCTCCTGGTTTTCGGTGGGCTTGTGACAACACAGCAATTTCCAGAGCGGTTAAAGCTTTTCTCGCATCGCCATCACTGATTACCGCCAAAAAGTTAAGGGCTTCTTCGTCGGCTTGGATGTTAAATTTACCCAGCCCCCTTTCGGTATCGGCGATAGCTGTTTTTAGTAAATGCAAAATGTCATCCTGGTTCAGAAGTTCGAAACGGAAAACTGTGCTTCGGGAAATCAGTGGTGAGTTTACGGAAAAGAAAGGATTTTCCGTGGTGGCACCGATGAGTATTAAGATTCCCGCTTCGACATCATCGAGTAGGACATCTTGTTGGGCACGATTGAATCGGTGTATTTCATCGATGAAAAGTACAGTTCTTTTTCCATCGGAAGCAAGTCTGTCTTTTGCGATTGTTATTATTTGTCGGATATCTTTTACGGATGCAGCCGGTGCGCTGAGATAATGGAACTGCGCTTTTGTTCGGTTGGCTATTACCATTGCCAGTGAAGTTTTTCCTACTCCGGGCGGACCGTAAAATATGATGCTGCTTAGTTTATCGGCTTCGAGCATTCTTGTCAGGAGCTGATTTGGTCCTATAAAATGCTTTTGCCCAGCGAATTCATCGAGGTTTCTGGGTCTCATTCGCACGGCCAATGGTGCAGCGGAAGCGATATTTGCCTCCTCTACGGTGCTAAAAAGCGTTTTATTGTCCTTATCTTCACGCATCGCCGGTATTATACGCAAGATAGGCAAAACTGTCGAAATTTATTTTGTTTTTGGGCCCAGGGACATATGAAATTTTTTCAAAAAACTGCTTTTTCATTTGATTTGTAATGATATATGCATAGACTCTTACAGAGATTCGGTGCAGTGAAATAATCGCTGTGGCTGATATCGGAATTTAAACGGAATGTAAGAAAAGAAATTTGGGGGCAACGGACTTTGAAGGAGAAGAGAATGAAAAAAATAACTCTACTGGCTGTCATAATTCTGTTGAGCATAAGCGGTCTGGTTCAAGCTGAGCCAGGCGAGCTAAGCGGTAGTCTCAACGTGACATACCTAAGCAGTTACATCTGGCGTGGTTTTGATTATTACGCAGATGACCGCAGTGCGATTCAGGGCAGCATAAATCTTGATTTATATGGTACGGGTTTCGATTTGGGAATTCTCAGTAGAAGAGCAATCAGCAATGACTATGAGAATGCTGAAAATCTGAACGTTACTTTATCTTACAGCAACAGTGTTTCCTCAGGTGACATCACCACCAATTACACAGTCGGTTGGGTTTATTACGGTTTTCCGGATGAGCCCAGAGACGGCACCACAATTGGCCAGGCAGCTGACATGCAGGAATTCTTTGCAGCATTTTCATGGCCTGACGTTTGTCCGTTCGGTGTTGTCCCCAGTTACACGATTCTTACTATGTGGCCATCGGAAGGTGACTCTGCAGGTAATAAGAATGCCGGTTGGGCACATGTGTTAGGACTTGGTTATGATTTAGCAGTTCCTGGTTTTGTTCCTGGTACTACCGAGCAAATACTGCATTTGTCGGCAGCGGCTGTTTATAATGACGGCGTGGCTCCGGGTGTTGTCGTAAATACCGGAAGCGGAAGCATAGACCATGACTGGTCACACGCAGTATTCGGTGTTTCTACGAACTTTGAACTCGGCAACAATCTCAGCTTAACTCCAGGGGTTTACTACCAATCGTCCTGGGAAGATACAGTTAACAAAGAGGACGAATGCTGGGTAAGTGTTGGTATGACTTATATCCTGCCGTAACGGTTTAAGTTATTCTGTGTTATCAAAAAGGCCGGTTTTTAACAAACCGGCCTTTTTTTTATTTTGTTTTGTTATACAGGTATTTGCTAAGTTGTTCTATCAGCGGCAAGGACAGCTATTTCAATCAAAGCCTTTTTGGCGGGACCATCTTCAAAATCAGCTAATGCCGCAGTTGCTTTTTCGGCGAACTGCTTCGCGCAGTTTTGTGCATATTCCAGACTACCGCAAGATTGCAGCATATCGGTCAGCGTTTTTTGATTTGTCTCTATCGTGCTTAAATTTTCTATCACCGCAGTTTTTTCCTTCTCGTCCGCCGTCTTTAGTAAATGTATGACTGCCAAGGTCAATTTGTTTTTATTAATATCGCTTCGCAGCGTTTTGCCCGTTTTGTTTTCATCGCCGATTATATCAAGCAGGTCATCGGCTATTTGAAACGCAATTCCGGTATTAAGACCGAACTCGGCGAGAGCTTTTGATTTAGCTTCATTGGTATCGGCTAAGAGGGCGCCAAGATAGCAACTGGTTTTAAATAATGAGGCGCTTTTATCTGTAATGATATCGATGTATTGCGATTCTGTCAGTTGCCAATTTTTTCTCTGTTCTATTTGCCTTATCTCGCCTTCGCATATTTTTGTTATAGTCGCAGTAATTTCTTCGGTGATTTGCGCGTCTAAACCGGCAGTGGTTTTGAAAACACGGGTCAACAGGAAATCTCCAAGTAAAACGGCAGATTCGTTACCATGCAAAGCATTTACCGTAGGTGAGCCTCGCCGCTTTTTTCCTTCGTCTATTACATCATCATGCAGCAAGGTAGCATTGTGTATTAGTTCAACGATGGCTGCAATTCGGATATGTTCATCGGTAATTTTGCCAGCACACAAACCCGAGAGCAACACGATAGCCGGTCGAATCATCTTTCCTTCGCCGATATTGACGTGTTCAAGCAGTCGGTTGAGAAGCTGACCTTCGCCAGTTAATTGCTTAGTAATCAACTGCCTTACCTGAAGGAGTTGTTCATCTATGAGCTTGAAAGAACTACATATGTCGGTGTGTGCCGGTAATTGCATATAGGTCCAGTTCGAGAGGCAAAGGTCAATCGATTACTTACTCTTTCCGCGGGCGTAGTTAAAAAACTTTTCTCTGAGCATTTTTGTAATTGGTCCGGGCGTACCTTGACCGATGAGTCTGCCGTCAATTTCAACGACACCGATGACCTCCGCGGCAGTTCCGGTAAGGAAAAGTTCATCACAAACATACAAATCGAATCTCGTCAGATTTTTTTCGATGACCTGGATGCCTTGTTCTTTTGCCAGTTTGATAACAAGGTTGCGTGTTATACCTTCCAACGCACCTGCTTCGGCTGGCGGTGTATAAACTATGCCATCCCTTACGATAAAGACATTGTCACCGGTCGCTTCGGCAACATATCCTTGGTGGTTATACATAATCGCTTCAGGTACACCTTTATCGAGCGCTTCGATTTTGGCTATGATGTTGTTTAGATAATTCAAGTTTTTGGACTGCGCCGGAATCGCCAGTGGATGATTGCGTACCGTTGCTGCACTGACTATTTTCATTCCTGTTTCATAAAGCTCTTCCGGGTAAAGCTGAATTTTATCAGCAATGATAATCACCACGGAGTCTTTACATACGAAGGGGTTCAGGCCCAAATTTCCCGTGCCACGGGTAACAATCAGGCGAATGTATCCATCGGTAATATTATTGGCTTCGGTCGTTTTCTTAATGGCATTGGCAAGTTCGTCTTTTCCCATCGGTATATCAAGACGTATAGCTTTTGCCGACTCATAGAGTCTTCTGATATGAGCTTTTAGTTCGAACACTTCTCCGTTATAAATGCGGATACCTTCGAAGACGCCGTCGCCGTAAAGCAGGCCGTGGTCGAAGACGGATATCTTCGCGTCTTTTTCGTCAACGAGTTTGTCACTAAGCCAGATTTTCAATGACATAAAAAAATCTCCAATTTCATGTTATATTATTTGGCCGTCGGTCAGTGTTATTATTCGTTGTGCCCTTTGTGCGATTCTCTCGTCGTGCGTAACCATCACTATCGTTTGGCCATTGTTATTCAATTTTTCAAAGACGTCTAAAATACCATTTCCTGTCGCAGAGTCAAGGTTTCCTGTCGGTTCATCCGCTAAAAGCAGTTCCGGCTGATTCATCAAGGCTCTGGCGATAGCCGTTCTTTGCCTTTCTCCACCGGACAGCTGATATGGCTTATGGTTCACTCTATCGGCCAGACCAAACTGGGTCAGCAGATCTTTTGCCCGCTTTTTGGCTTCTGCTCGAGATGTTATCCATCCCAGAACGCTTTTTCCGGCCATAGCCGGCAGGAAAACGTTCTCCAATACGTTTAATTCGTCTAATAAATGGTAAAACTGAAAGACAAACCCTACCATTGCGTTTCGAAATTTATTCAATTTGTTATTCGTCAGCTGTTGCAAATTTTGTCCCTTGAAGCTGACAACGCCCTTATCAGGCCTATCCAGTGCGCCTAATATGTGCAAAAGCGTGCTTTTACCGCTACCGGAGGCGCCGACTATTGCCAGAAATTCGCCTTTTTTGACTGCTAAATCGAGGCCCTTGAGTACGCTGACCTGCGTGCGTCCCATCCGATAAGACTTATGCAGATTCTCAGCTTTTAATATAAAATTGTTGTCATTCATAATTGGTTTACCTGTAAGGTGTCGACCGGTTCTAATTTTGCTGCCTGTCGGCTCGGAATAAAGGCGCCGGCGAGGCAAGCAAGGAACGCTACAGATATAATACCGGCTAAAACTTTTAAGTCAATGGTGTTGGGTATGTCACCGATGGCATACATGGTTCTGTCGAACAGTTGAAATCCAAAGTGCTCGAACAGCCAATCTTCTATCTGGTTTATATGCACCAGGAATTTCCAGCCAGCCAATGTTCCTATGACAGAGCCGCAAGCGGCAACGAGAAAAGCAAAGCTCAGGAACAGAGCTTTTATATTCGCGTTCGAGACTCCTATGCTTTTTAGTATTCCGATGTCTTTGGTTTTGTGGCAGACAATCATGTAAAATACTACGAAAACGATAAAGACCGTTATTATTCCAATCATCGCAAAACAGAAAATCATCATTGTCTGTTGAGTTTCGGCAACAGCGACCATTTCTCGGCTGTAAATTTTCCAATTTTGAACTTTTACTTTCCGCAGAAGGTTGGCATGGGCAGCTTCGGCTTTTTTTGTTACAAAGTTCTGCCACAGCGCGTTAATCGTTTCGCAACCGGTTGGCAAATCCACGCCGGGTTTGAATTTAATATGAATTGCGTTTACCCTTTTTTCAGCTCCAGCCATTCCGCATAGCAGTTGCGCTTCTTTAAAAGGCAGATAGATTGTTTGCCAATCGGCACTTATTCGACTTTGCGCACAATCAGTGAAGGCGAAAGTTTTTGTGTTAACTACGCCGGTGCCAGCTTTGGCTAAAGCACCTTTTGCCGTCAACGGAAAGCTGGTAACATCAATTTCGAATTGCGGTATTTGTTCGGGGATTAGATAGTTGCCGTCCGAATCTCTATCGAACAGAAAACCCACGCCCATGACACAGCCGGGCAAGTTAGTATCATAAACAGGTTCGAATGCTTTGGCGGTATCTGTTTTGTTGTAGTGGAGCCAGTCAGCGAAACCAGTTACTCGGCTATGTGAGACGGGGTCGATGCCGGCGATTTTTAACGTGCGTTCGATATATGGAACCGCACTCGAGGTTGTGACACTTTTTACAATCGCATAGTTTTTTATTACCGGCGAAGCGGCTTCGACGATTTTTTCGTTATCGAGTATTTCTAAAAACTGTTCGTAATATGCGAAGCCCACAAGAGATTTTGTGCTGATGATGCAATCGCCGACGGAAAGATGGGCATTGTTTTTGAATTGTGAAGTCAGGCCCGAAAGGACCGTCATTACAACAAGAACCACAAATACGCACAGCGCGACGGCAACTAAGGAGAAATGACTTATTCTCCTTTTGAACAGATATCTAATTGCCAAAATCGCTTTATACATTTATTCGTATCTCAAAATTTCAACAGGTTTTGTTTTGGCTGCGACAAATGCCGGTATCAAGGCGCCCAGGCAGCAACCAGCGATGGCTACGAGCACTATCGGCCAAACCGAGGGCCAATGGATTTGATGCGGTATGATGTTTAGTCCATACGAGCTGCTTTGCCACAGTTTCAGACCGAATACAATTCTTATGGCATGTTCGATAGCATTTATATTTTTTATTATGACAAAGCCGATGAGGATACCGAGTGCAGAGCCGACGATACCGACGCAGGCACCGAAGCCAACGAAAATCGAGGCGGCGGCGGCGTTTGTCGCTCCGCAACTTTTTATTATCGCGATATCTTTAAGTTTGGTTTCAACAATCATGTAGAATATGCAGAATATCAGCAGCACCGCTACCGAGCAAATCACACCGAATATGAGCATGACAATCTGCATTTGCTTGTGAAGTTCGGCGAAGAAATCGCCTCTCAGTTCGTGAACCGTTACAATTCTCATTTGTGCGATGATGTCCTGGTCAAGCTCGAGTTTTTCCGTTGCGAACTGTTCCCACTTTTTTCTGACCAGTACTTTTGCTGGCTGGGCATTAACGCCGGTGCTGAGTTTGATTTTTAGATTGCGAATGTTTTCGGTATTGTTTTTTCCGAATGTAATTTCGTTAAACTTTTCCAGAGGAAGATATAAGGTCTTATCGCCGAAATGCGTTTTGGTGGAAGCGATATCTGAGATTTTGAACTTTACTACTTTTCGTTTTCCCGTGAATCCAACCGTGGTAAGTATTACCTGATTGCCGATTAGTTTTTTGGCTTGGGTCAGGTCATATTCGTCAGTTTTTTCATTTGGTTCGGCTACGATACCGATTCCCAGCCATCCGCCGGTATCATTGGGGTAGCCAGGGACATCGAAATCAATTTTTTCGTCCGAGGTTTGTTGTCTTAGCAGGGAGTTTTTCCAATCCGTGAATTCTGTTTCTCTGGCCGGGGTAATTCCCTGGATGGTCACTTCGCGTACATCACCTGTTTGAAGATACAGCAATCCACCGCCATATAGGAAAGGCGCAGCGGCTTCGACGTCGTCTAATTTTTCCAGTTCGGTGATGAAAAGTTCGCATTGGGGAATGGCTCTTCCACGGAGCCAGAGAAATATGTCACCAACATCGGCTACGGCAGAATCTTCTAAGGCTTTGATGTATCCGGTGAAGAGGCTGCCGACAACTATCATTAGTGCAACGGAGAGAGCGACCGCGGTGATACTCAAAAGGACAATCCTTCTTTTACGCAGATATCGCAGCCACAAGAATAATTTCAACATTTCAAGACCAATCGATTTAATCTGCAGCGGGCTTTAGGAGTGGAAACAGTACAACGTCACGGATACTGGAAACAGAAGTCAGCAGCATTATGAGTCTGTCGATTCCGATGCCCAAGCCTCCCGCTGGGGGCATGCCGTATTTCAGGGCATTAATAAAATCATCGTCCATTGTCGCCATTGTTTCGTCCTGGCCTCGAAGCTGAATTTTAAAATTTTCTTCCTGAATGGCGGGGTCATTCAGCTCAGTATAGGCGTTGGCCAACTCCATTTTTCCTATAAATAGTTCAAACCTTTCGGCATATTTGGGGTCATCTTTTTTTCGCTTTGTCAGCGGGCACAACGCGGCTGGGTAGTCAATGACGAAGGTCGGATTGATGAGATTATCTTCAACGGTGGCTTCGAAGACTTCATTTACGACTACCGCTTCATCCATGTCGGCTTCGTCTATTTCAAGTTTTTTAGCTTTGGCTCTTATAGCTTTAATATCGTCGATGTCACAGCCGCTGTATTCTTTGAGTAAATCCGCATAGCTGGCTCGTCGCCAGGGTCGGGTATAATCAATTTCGTATTCGCAGAACTGAACTTTTTTTCCGGAGCAATATTTTTCCACCAAGGCAGTGACAACTTCTTCGGTCAAATCCATCATTATATTATAGTCGGCGTAGGCCTGGTAAAGTTCGAGCATTGTAAATTCGGGGTTGTGCTGTCGGCTGAGTCCTTCGTTGCGGAAGTTTCGATTTATCTCGAAAACTTTTTCCATTCCGCCGACCAAAAGTCTTTTCAGGAACAGTTCCGGGGCGATTCTCAGGAACAAATTCATATCCAGGCTGTTATGATGAGTTATGAATGGTTTTGCGGCGGCACCGCCGGCGATGGTTTGCATCATCGGCGTTTCGACCTCTAAGAAGCCCTGCCCTTTTAGAAATTGGCGAATTGACAAGATGATGTCGCTTCGCTTTTTGAACCGCTGCATAACTTCCGGGTTGGCCCAGAGGTCCACATATCTTTGTCTATATCTCAGGTCAATATCGGCGAGGCCATGGAATTTTTCCGGTGGTTGACAAAGGCTTTTGGATAGAATGGTCAGGTCATCAGCCCAGATAGTGATTTCTCCGGTTTTTGTTTTTCCCAGTTGTCCGGAAGCGCCGATTATATCGCCAAGCTCAAGCAATTTGATAAGTTCCCATTGCTCGGTTAAAAGTTTTTTGCTCAGACCGATTTGAATTGTTCCGCTTGAGTCACGCAGTGTAATAAAAATCAGTTTTCCGATATCTCTTAGCAGTACGATTCTTCCGGCAGTTTTGGCTTTTTGTGTATCATCGTCATCTTTAAATCTGCTTTTGATATCTTCGGCTGATTCGACCTGGTCATATCTGCCGCCGTACGGGTCGACGTTTAATTTTCTGATTCGTTCTAACTTTTCCTGCCTTTGTTGTTCAAATTTATTTTTTTCTTCTGACTTTGCCAAATTCTTACTCCATTTTTCAGCTTCGGGGTCAATTAACATTTATGCCTGACTGAATCAGTTTACTTTTAATACCCAGGATTCCAATAGCCATCTGCGAATCGGATAAAAAAGTTTCTTCAGCCGTATGCTTTTTAAGCGGTTTTATATCGTTATCGTGGTCAGCTCTGACAAGTATGCTATTGTCCCTTTGGGTATCAATCATAGCTCTAAGTTCATCGCTTATCAACAGGCCGGTGTTTCCTAATTTCACTTCGATATTGGGACCCACTCCCCAGTCTGTTCTTCCTTGTTTTTTCATTGCTTCCTGACTTTCAACTCTTTTTCCGGATGGTAAATGATAATATGCCATTGTATATTTCAGCTGTGCTCCTCCCTCCGGATAGCTGGTAATTCCCAAGACCGCGCTTTTGCCATAGCTTCTTTCTCCAACCAGGATGGCGCGGTTATGTTTGGGGTCGGCTAACGCACCAGAGACAATTTCCGAAGCGCTTGCCGAAGAGGAATTTATCAATACAACGAGCGGGTAATTGGGGTGGGTACCTCTTTTGCGAGCTGAGGCCCATGTCGGCAGTCCGAATCGAGGTTGCGTTCTGACTATTAATCCTTTTTCGAGGAACTTGTCGGCTACTTCGATTGCGATGGTGAGAAGTCCTCCGGTATTGAATCTTAAATCCAGAATCAATCCCTTCATGCCTTCGGTTTCGAGCTGGTCGAGTGCCGATTCGAGGTCATTGGAAGTCTGTTCGGCGAAACTTGTGATGCGGACGTAGCCAATTTTGTTAGCTTCGTCAATCATATATTTCCACTTGCCCGCTTCGGTCCTTTGCCAGCCACGGATAGTGGGGACAGTGATTCTTGCTCTTGTTATCGTGATTTTGTGTCTTTGCTCTTCGCCTTCGCGTTTTACGGTCAATGTCACATCCGTACCTTTAGGGCCTGTGATATTTTTAACCGCACAGGCAAGGGACATATCTTTTGTCGGTAGGTCGTCGACCTGTTCTATAACATCGCCCGCATCAAGTCCGGAACGGTATGCCGGTGTGTCCGGAAGCAGGCTGGAAACCGTTAGCAGTCCCTGTGATTTTGAAATTTCTATTCCGATGCCGGTGAACTCATTTGTCATCGCCCTTTCGAAATCTTCAACGTGTCTCGGCCAAACCATAACGGTGTACTGGTCGAGGCTGCCCAAGGCGGCTTCGGCAAATTGGGTTATCAATATCGTTTCCGGTAAATCGACGGTGATACTATTGAGTGCTATGACGCGATTGAAAATATCTATGAACTCGTCTTTTGTTATTCCCGTAGGTGAGTTGTATACCTCGTGTATAATCTCTACCAGCGCCGCCAACCAAACTTTGTACTGTGTATCCTGTATTTCATAATCGATTTCGAGATTTGAATTTTTCATCGCATCTGCCAGCAATTTGCATCGTTCGAGAGCTTCTGTGGTCATTTGCCGGTAATCAATAATACTGACATAATTAAAGTTCAAAGCGTTAATGGCACGGATGAACATTTTCTTTTCAACACCTTTGTATCGCTGCTTGCTGGTTTCGCATGGACTGTCCTGGAAAGAAGCTACGATACTGGCCTTTTTCAGCAGCTTTTCCGCATAATCGGAATATTCTTCATTTTCCTGGTCAATAACATGCAGCCAACTGTAACTGGTTACATAAGCATCGAGCCATTTTCCATCCGATTCGAATTCTTTGGATTTGGCTTTGGCTTGAGCAATAGTTAGCTTGACGAACGGGTCAGACAAAAGTCTGTCTTTCTGAAATTCGTCCGCAATATCCACAGCTTTCGCAACGGTCGAAAGTATCTTTGTGATATCATTTACATCATCAAGGCCGTTGGCATCGGCTACGACTTGAAGTTCCTCAAGTTCGGTCATTTTTTCGGTGTAAGCGGTTTCCCGAGCCAATTGACGTCGCAGCCTTATAGCCTGATATTGCTCGATGACTTTCATCAGTTGATTAAGTCGAAGCTGTTGCTCGAAACCGGATTGTTCTATAAGGGTTGCAGCATCGTCGAATTGTCCCTGATAAATCAAATCACATGCGGCTTCGACAAGGTCGGTTACAGCCAATTCGGTTTCTTTTGCTTCGACAACAAACGGTGCTTGTGATTCGGCATCTGACAGTTCGGTTGACGGCTGTTGGCAGCCAACAAAACAGAACAGTGCCGCTATCAGGAAGCTTAAACTAATAAGATATTTTCGCATCTCGTGTCCTGAATTTTATTGTTTACATGCACTCTGCGGCTTTTCCGGAGCAACCTAAAATCTGCAGCTTATGCTTGACCATATCTTTTATTGCCTGTCTTCCCGGGCCGAGGTATTTGCGCGGGTCAAATTCTCTCGGTTTTTCTGCGAAGACCTGTCTGATTTTCGCAGTAAGTGCCATTCTCAGGTCGGTATCGATATTAACTTTGCATACAGCCATTTTTACGGCTTCGCTAATCGCGCTTTCCGGAACTCCCATAGCATCTGGCATATCGCCACCGTATTTGTTGATTAGGTCCTTGAATTCTTTCAAGACACTGCTGGAACCGTGCATAACCAGTGGATAGCCGGGTAATTTGTCCGCTATCTTCTGTATTACGTCCAGCGCCAGGGTTGGTTCGGTTTTAAACTTGTAGGCGCCGTGGCTTGTACCACAGGCAACTGCCAGAGAATCGCAGCCTGTTTTTTCCACGAATTCCACTGCCTCGTCAGGGTTCGTCAGATGCTTGGCAATATCCTCATGTGATACGCCGACAACATCTTCTTCGATACCACCCAGCTGACCCAATTCGGCTTCAACGACAACACCGTGAGCGTGTGCATATTCGACCACCTTTTTTGTGATGGCGATATTTTCCTCGAATGGTTTACTCGAAGCGTCAACCATTACCGAGGTAAAACCATCATCAACGCACTGCTTGCAGGTTTCAAACGTGTCGCCGTGGTCAAGGTGCATTGCTATGGGTATATCTGGATTTTCTGCAACAGCTACATCGATGATTCCCTTCAGGTAGCTCATGCTTGCATATTCCCTCGCGCCTCTTGATATCTGCAGAATAAGCGGGGCTTTTTCTTCGACAATAGCTTCTACGATACCCTGCGTAATTTCCATATTGTTTACATTGAACGCGCCGACTGCGTAGCCATTGTTATAGGCCATTTCGAACATTTTTTTTGTACCAACTAACGCCATGACACTCTCCTTCACTAAACTAAATTTTCAAATTTATTTGATTTTCCGTTTTTTTAATAATCCGCCGGATTTCCTATGCCCATATATCTTCTCGGTCCAAGCGCCATTTCCGGAACACCCTGAGGCCATATACTAAAGACAATTGCCTGTCTGTCCAGCGATTGGTCGGCACTGAATGTAAATCCGCAATACATTCTGTGGTATCGTCTTATAAGGGTTATGTCGCTTTTGACATTCGCGCCGTAGTCGAAATCAAACTGTTGAGAGAAGACAAGCGTATATCTCGGGTCGATTATATATGTGGCGGCGAATGTCAAAACATTCGAGCCCTTCTCTCCCATAATTTCAACGCGTCTTAAATATCTGCTTCCTATATAGTAGCTGAGGTTGGGCCAACGCATGTGCGAGAAGCCGAAGTTGAACTGCTGCACCACCCCGCTTTGCATATCGAAATTCATATCGCTTAACAACGCGGTGGCATCGCTTAATCTCCAGATATAATCTGTGCCGAAATAATTTCGTCTCGGTCCGTACATTTCAAATCTTTTCAGGCTCGCTGCAAGGTCGCCGTTAAATATTTCCGGAGCCGAAAGTACTCTCGTCGGGATTATGGACCTATTCCAGATGAACTGGTCGGCACCTGCGGTAGAAGCGCGAGTTGAATTATTGACCCAGGTGACATCGGTATCGAGGCGCATCCAGTCAACAGTTCGTTGTCTTGCCTTTGGGCCTCTTTTGGTCTGTAATCTTTGAGAGAGACTTAGGTTGAGTGTGTCTCTCTGTCTGACAACGGAATCACTTTCTCCGTAGAGTACAGCAATCAATTGCGGTTTTATAATATGTCGCAACTTGTTCAGGTCCCAAAGCCGCGATTTAACATTAGGATAGACTTTCCAGTACGGCTGCTTTGTGACACGCACACCGAACTCGCCGTAATAGGCTTTGTCTTCGCCGAACTTGCCGGCATTGGTTCCATCTACGAGTGTTCTTGTGAAACCGCTTCGGTCATCGAAGACGAAAGTTCCGGCAACAAACGGGGTGATTTTAAAAGTATCGACATTTATAGGCATGTCGAGTTCGGTTCTGTGCGACGCCAATGAAAACATTTCTTCGCTGATTAACGTGGTATGCTCGTTACCTATTCTCTGCCGCAAGCGACTGACCTGAGTGTCACTATATAAAGTGAACTTATCATCGAAAAGCGATTGGCCTGTTAAGTGAAATTCGATAGATGGGATTTCTTCGAGTTCATCGGAAAAGTCGTTCAGGCGAGCCTTACCCAAGAGGGACAGTCCCCAGTTGTCCTGTATTCGTTTGAGGTGAATGTAGGTTTCCTGGTCATTGCCTATATCGAACTCCCGGCGGTAATATCCCTCCAGGAAGTTTTCATCGGACAAATAGCTTAGTCCAGCTGTAAGCTGCCAATTGTAAGGCAGATATTGCCTGTGCAGCCAGCTAAACCGTCCACGAAGTTTTCGCGGCGGTTTGAGGTCCTTTCGGGTGCTGTCTCTTCCCAGTCTATCTTCGCCCGTATCGTCGATGATATAACTTATGACCTCGCCGAAATAATTTTCTCTTTGGTATTCGATTTCAGCACCGGCACCGACACCTCGCTTGTCATAGTAATCCAGATTCAACGTGCTTTCGGTTCCCTCAGGTTCCTGCAATCCCAACAATCTTGCCAGATACCATTGGGTTTCGAGTGACGTTCCAAAAACATTATCATTTCCGAGGTGCACACCCTTTAGGGGGATATCCGGTCTTTGCATGTTGCTACGCATATGAGGCCAACGTGCGACCGTTTTTTTGCCAACTTTCATACGCACGCCGCGCATCTGGGCATCGTAGCTGCTATCGGCAACTTTATCTGTCTGCGCGTCGACAACGGTGGTATCGGTAATTAAAATGCTCGAGACCTCGAGCGAAATCTGCGGCTGGTAAAATTCACTTGTTGTTATCGTGACATTTTCGGCGGAGAATTTATTGTTCGCGAGTTGCCTTAACTTTGCCGCTTTGACATAAATCGGAATTCCTCTTGAAACATCGAAGTTTCTCATAACCGCATTTATTACGAGGGCTTTGTTTTGCTGGAAATCGTAGTAAATTTCGTCAGCCCGAATCGTCCTCGGCCCTTCGGTCATTAAGACATCGCCGGACATATAAACCGCAGCTATGGCGCTTTTGCCTAAGATGCTGGTTTCGGTTTGGTTCTGGCCTGGTTGGAATTTTTGTGTAGAGTGATATATGACCGCATTATCGGCTTGCAGTTCCAGCAGCCCTCCCTTTTCGTCCTGTTTTTGCCAGACGTAGAGTCTTCCGACTATCGTGACGACATCGGCTCCGTCTTTTGTTTCGATTGATTCTGTTTGCAGAGGCTTGTCGCCTGCCGGAGCCAAATTGACCGGATATATAAAGGTCGGTTTTTTATCCTGAGACTCGGTTGCAATTTCCGGTGCTATAGAAGGTCGTTTGGTTCTTCTTGCAAAAACTTTCTCGACCGAATCGGGTTCGGCTGATGTTTCAACTACTGTCTTACCCGTGACAACTTTTTGTTTCTTAACTTTCTCTACTTTGACAGGTTTTTTCGGTCGTACTTTTTTTGCCACCTGATGAACCTGTTTGGGTTCCGGTTTGGTTTGCGGAGGCCATTCGGGAACTATCGCATCAGGTTGGACAACAAACTCGGGCTTGGCAGGTTCGGCTGCACCAAGAGCCTTTGCATAAATTTCTAATCGGCGCGGGTCAGTCATTTCTCTTTTTTCAGCTGTGACAAAAACTTCGCCACTGACTTCAAAATGCACAACCATTGCCTGACCGGGCTGGACCGTTGATTCCTTTAGGTCGATAGTTTTTGCAGCTTTGCCTCTGTTAATCGAGATGTTGTCCTGCAAATATACTTTGGCTTTATAGTCGACGCGGACCCTGCCTTTAAATTCGGTCTTAACGCTTTCCAGCCATACCACAGCTTTGCCGCTGGAATATTGATTTGCGCCGATTGACATTGAAAATCCGTTCTGGAAAACGAGGGCATGTTCGCCGGTGCTGAGTTGATAACTTATGAGCTGTTTTCCCGCAAGATGGAGGTCCTGACCGACAAAGGGCTTTACCTTTTGGTCCTCAATAGCCAATGAAACCGCCGACGACATCAATGCCGCTGCAGAAACACTAAGCAAAACAAATATCCACCTTTTTTGAGTAATCACTTCCCGCCCTATGCTCTAATCCGGTTCACCTTTAATGCCATCGTTGGCGCTTTTCGCAAATTATAGCCACTGGTACCAGCAAAGCCAGTAAAAACCGCCTTAATAATAGTTTTAATGCCGATAGCTTGATTTATTTGCAAACATCGCTTAAAAAGGGGTTCGCTGAAAACAAGGTACCGCGCAGGTGGCAGTAGAGGGTCTTAATATGGTCAAAAACACACGTTCAAAATATCAAGACGGAGTAATCGGGCGTTACTACGATAACCTCGATACGATAATGCTTCAGAAACTCGGAGAGTTGGTGACCGAGTTGTATCTTGCAGAGACCGAGGTTCAAAAGAAGCGTCTTTGGCAGAGGGCACAAAAGGCCATGGAAAAGCTGAAAGTTCCTCCGGGAATCATCGAGCACATTATGAAAACACGAAGCGTTGAGATATTAGCCAAGAACCTGCAGGACTGGCTGGGCAATAAGAAGTAAAAAGCCCCCCCTTCGGCACATGTCAAGTAAGCAAATAAAGGTAGTTATCGGGCGTAAAACCTAAATTTATGGCCTAAACAGGGTAGTAAGTTATGTCACTCCTATAAAGCGTCGATTATTGGACATAGTTATCGCCCACACTTTAGAAAGGAGTAATAAGGTGTACAGCAAAAAGAGAACAGTCAGGGAGAAGAAAAGTTCCGAGCAGCAGATGTTGGAAAATGAAGCACAAAAACATGCGGTAAGGTCCAAAGTTCCTTTTTACAATCAGATTGACCCACACCCACACAGATGGGCAAACAAGATGGAAATCTTCCGTATCCTGTCGTCCTAAAGTTTCAATAAAATAACAGCGCAATAATCATAAGCATTTCTGTTATGGCATTTGAAATATCCTCCTTACAGCCGGATTCCAATATATCACAGGTGAGGAATTTTGGTCTTTCTTTTTAGGGGTCTTTTCGGTATACTATATCCGAGTCAGTATTGAGTAATTAAGTCATTTTCTGAACTTAAACAGGGGAGAAGATATGGCTGATAAGTACCCCACTTCTGCAAAAGTCTATCCGGCTGAAGATTTCGGTATGCTGAGCATTCTCGACATGCTGGAATACTTTGAAAAACACGGCGCAATGCGTGTTTCTGATTTACATATCAAAGTTGGCGCCGCTGTCACATATCGTGTCGATGGGGTACTGGCAAAACTTAAGGGCTCGTCCGTAACAACCGAGATAGCGAAGCAGCTTATTTATCCGCTTATGAGTGAGGCTCATATTCAGGAATTTGAGAACAAACTCACCGTAGATTGTTCTTACAAGATAGGTTCATTGCAGTTTCGAATAAATGTCTTCAAGGAAAACGATGGTATTTGCGCAGCTATTCGCGCATTATCGCTGGATATTCCTAAAATAGAAGATGTCGGCTTTCCGAACACAGTCTGGAATGACATCGTCAACAGAAAGCATGGTTTGGTACTTGTAGCAGGTATTACGGGCGCAGGTAAATCCACGACAATTGCGTCTCTTATCGACCGAATCAGCGAGAAGCGAGCATGTCGTATAATAACTATAGAAGACCCCATAGAGTATATCTATCAGCAGAAAAATTCCTTAATATCGCAGAGAGAAATCGGAAGAGATGTCAGTTCCTTTGTCGATGGATTAAGGTCGATGATGCGAGAAGACCCCGACATTATATTTGTGGGTGAGATGCGTGACGCTGAAACGATAGCAATGACGCTTATGGCAGCCGAGACCGGGCATTTGGTTTTTTCCACACTACATACCAGAGACGCGACAGGTACAATAACGCGTGTACTCGATTACTTTCCCGCTGGAAGACTGCAGGAAGTACAGAATCAACTTTCGCTCGGATTGGCCTACGTAATTTGTCAAAAGTTAATTCCCAAAAAAGACGGTAATGGCAGAATCGTAGCGATGGAAATACTTAATAACAACGCCTATGCCTGTGCCAATTTGATACGTACCGGTAAAATAGAGCAGATATATTCTCAGATGCAAACGAAGGTCAAAAGCGGCCCCGAGGAAAATATGATAACGATGGAAAGTCATCTGGCAAGGCTGGTGAAAGAGGATAAGATAGACCTTTTAGAGGCACAGAAATGGGCCAACAATGTTACGACCTTCACTGATATGATGAAGCGGGTCTAAGTGGTAAATGACATAGTGGGCAAAAAGCTATCTATTCTGCATGGTTGTTGCGATTTTTAGACCTTCTATTGCTCGGACGTCTGTCGGGGCAAGTTGCAGAACCCTATGAAAATAATCAATCGCCTCGGTATATCTGCCATACTCCATTAGAGTCAAAGCTATATTCAAATAAGCAGGAACGTGGTCAGGTTTCATGCGAAATATCTCTTCCCACTGCTCAATAGCTTCGTTTATTTTACCTTGTTCTTTAAACATTACCCCTAAATTGTGGTGTGCTATGAAAAGACCGGGTTCTATTCTCAAGGCCTCTTTGTAATGTTTGGCAGCATCGTCATATTTTTTTTGTTCAGCTAAAATTATAGCCAAGTTGAAATGGGCAGTGTGATAATCAGGTTTTATCTGCAAGGCCCGATTGTGATATTTGATAGATTCTTCGGAATTTCCGGCGGAGTAAAACGCAACGCCCAGATTTTCATACATAGTAAAATTACCTTCTGTCACTTCAATGGCATGCGCGAAGAGAGTAAAATTATTTCGCCAGTGTCGCAGCTGCATATGCGTACAAACCAGCATCACCGCTGAGACTGTAACGCCCATTATTGCAAGCCATAGTTTTTGATAACGCCACTTGGCAGTAAATTCGACAGCGCCCCAGGTAATCATAATGAAAATTCCAATCAACGACAGATATGTATATCGGTCGGCCATAGCTTGTGAACCGACCTGTATCAAACCGATAGCTGGCACTAAAGTCCCGAGGAACCAAAACCAACCAACTATTAGATAACGCTGCCGTTTGGCCCGGCGAATTATAGCTATTGTCACGATGGCCAATATCAAAAACGAAATAAGCACCTGCCATATCGGCAAAGTGTTGCCCGGATGAGGATATAAAACTGCCAATCGAGTCGGCCAAATCGTTTTGCTTATGTAGCTGGTATAAGAAACAAGAGCATTCGACATGCGGGCGCCGAAGGACAGGATTCCTTTTGGTGCCATTGCGCCGGCGCTTTTTTGCGCGACAATCGCAACCACACTCAAAGTTATAGCGAGAATGAACAAAGGAATTTTTTCAGCTACCAAGCGCCACAACTGCTTTGCCTTTAGTGTCTGGAATCTTTCTAACGGCCAATAGTCCAAGAGAAGCATCGCAAACGGCAGAGTCACTACCATTGGTTTTGACATGAGAGCCAACGAAAAAATCAAAAGCACCGGAAGATATCTACCAATGCCCGGCCGTTCGGTATAACGCACATACGCCCACATCGTCAAAAGCCAGAAAAACGCGCTTAGTAAATCCTTGCGCTCGGCGACCCATGCGACAGACTCAACGTGCAACGGATGAAATGCAAAAGCCGCAGCCACAAATGCACTGGGGCCAACGGCATTGGTCATCTTTTTAAAAACCCAAAACAACAGCAGAGTATTGACGATATGAAAAAATAAGTTCGTCAGATGATGCATCCCGGGTTTTAATCCGTACAAACTGCAGTCGAGCATATGACTCAGCCACGTCAACGGATGCCAATAACTCGTATCGGCATGCAGCGCGGCAAAAGCCCACATAACAGACTTGCCGCTCAGGCCGCCACTGACATTGGGATTTTCCGTTATATATGTATTATCATCATAGTCGAGAAATTGGAAATCGCGAACCTGCCAATAAACCACAGCTGTGGCTAAAGTCAGAAGCAGACACAACCAAAAAACCTGATGTTTTTTTGAACTTTCATTCATCGCGTTTTTCATTTTTGTTTTCCTGATTTATTTCGCAGCGACATTGCCATATCCAGATTGCTTTCTACTCTATGGTCACCGGGTCTAATCCGAAGCGACTGAATATAGTGGCTAATCGCCTCATCGAAGCGTTCTTGCGATTGAAGAGCACTGCCAAGATTGTTATGCACATCGGCATTTTCCGGATATATCTTGAGAGCCCGGCGGTAATGACTGATAGCGTCATCAAGCTTGCCCTGTAATTGAAAAACATTTCCGAGGTTGTAGTGGGCATTTATATAGTCGGGTTTAGCTTGCAAGGCCCGCTGTAAATGATTGGCCGCCATGTCGAGCTTATCCTGTGAAATAAGCAGCACGCCCATATTGTTATGTATAATGGGGTTATTTTGATTCACTTCAAGGGCTCGCTCGAATAAATTCGAGCTGTTTCGCCAATACCGCACCTGCATCCGTGTGCATATCAGCATCGACACCAATAGCAAGGTTGCTATCGTGCCAAGTATTATCTTTCGATATCGCCATTTGGCAAAAAGTTCGGCGGCGCCCCATGCAATCATAATGAAGATTCCAATCAACGGTATATATGTATAGCGGTCGGCCATAGCTTGCGGTCCGACCTGTACCAAGCCAATGACCGGAACCAGAGTTCCAAGATACCAAAACCATCCCACCGCAAGATACTTTCGCTTGCGGCTCGTGTAAATTACAGCGGCTGATATTGCGACCAGTATTACCAGCGAGACGATTAGCTGCCACATTGGCAGGGTATTTTCCGGGTGAGGATAAAGAACCGCTAGACGAACGGGATAAAACATTTTTCCTATATAGCCGGTGTAGGCAACGAAAGCATTGGCTATGCGCCAATTCAGAGCAACACCCTTTCCGAATTCCATAACGCCAGAACTTTGCTGGACGAAAAAAGTAATTGCACACGATGCACCGGCGAGAATAAAGAGGGGGATTTTCTCACGAACGCGTTGATAGAACGTCGCCATATTTTCAAAGCGACCAAGAGGCCAATAGTCCAGAAGCAGCAGCACAAACGGCA
>JAGLSU010000013.1 GCA_023135935.1 Planctomycetota bacterium | reverse complement strand
CTTTACTGTTACTGGCGTCTCAGCCACAGGGTACACCTATAATTCATCATTGAATGTAGAGACATCTGACTCGGTCACTGGACCATAATATTTATGGTGTAGTGTTTTTTAAGAGGTTTAGAGGGCATGGCGGCTGTTTAAGCCGCCATGCTTTTTTAGTTGAAATTAAGGTCAAAAAGTTGTAGTTATCTTTATGCGGATGGGTTAGGTGTATTTATGGTTTGAAAACCTTGTTATAATGAGGTTATGTTGCTCGAATTTTTCTGTAAGGGGTCTGAATATGGAAAATAAGATTAAACAGCCGCAAAAAACATCCCGCCGCAGGTTGCCGCTATTGGTTCCGTGTGCAACTGTATTTATATCAAGCTGTTGCATTATGGTCCTGGAATTGGTTGCCGGCCGGCTTATTGCCCGACATCTCGGTTCTTCGTTATACACTTGGACTTCTGTTATAGGTGTGGTGCTGACGGGTATTACTCTTGGTAATTACTTTGGTGGTCGCCTTGCAGACCGATTTCATCCCAGGAAGACAGTTGCGGTTCTGTTCACCGTTGCTTCAGTTGGTTGTGTGATGATAATAGTCTTAAATAATCTGGTAGGTGGGTGGAAATGGTTATGGTTCTTGAATTTTCCACTGCGTGTTTTCCTCCATGTATCGTTGGTGTTCCTGCTGCCTTCAACTTTGCTTGGGGCTATTAGTCCTGTGATAGCTAAAATGGCTCTTGACCTTGGACTGGCAACCGGAAGAACTATTGGTAGTATCTACGCATGGGGAGCTGCTGGCAGTATCGCTGGTACTTTTGCAGCGGGTTATTACTTTATTGCACATATGGGTACCATAACTATTGTGTGGGCCGTTGCAGCGATGCTGTTAGTTATCGCTATCTTCTATTGGTTCCGGTTATGGATAATGTACATTTGGCTATTACTATTAGTCTGTGCCTCAACAATGGGACTGGCGCCCTGGTCCTGGGCTCAGGAAGCCGGTGCAGCCGTTGCTTTAAGAAGAGCACCAAATCCAAATATTATTTACGAGGATGAAAGCCAGTATTGTTATATCTCTGTAAACCGTGCCCCAGGCAGCCGTGATATCCGTGATTTTGTACAGGATAAACTCATGCACAGCCGGATAGATATGGGAAATATTTTGGACCTGCAATATTTCTACACCAATATTTACGCTGCTGTTACGGATAAACTCAGTTCGGGAAAGGAAAAACTATCCGTTATGGTTATCGGTGGGGGCGGTTATGTGTATCCTCGCTACATCGAAAAAGTCTGGCCCGGCAGCAATATTGATGTAGTGGAGATAGACCCCGGTGTAACTGAAGCTGCCATTGTCGCTTTCGGGCTCGATAGAAATACTTCCATCAAAACGATTCCGATGGATGCACGAAACTATGTCGATGGGCTGCTCGAACATGAAGGTGCTACGGGGCAAAAAACAAGATATGATTTTATCTACGAAGATGCTATTAACGATTATTCTGTGCCGTTCCAACTTACAACACATGAGTTTGATGAAAAGATAGCCCAATTACTCACTGATGATGGTGCATACATGGTTAACTTGATAGATGTATTTGATGATGGTTTGTTTCTAAGTGCAATAATTAATACGCTGGAAAAAACCTTCCCACACATTACTGTAATAACCGAAGCGGGCGTACCTCGTTCCCATCGCAACACATTTGTTATTATTGCTGCTAAACAACCATTTAACCTTGACGATTTGTACGAGGAATCCAAGAAGAGGGGGAAGGTTTTCTGGCGTTTGAGCGAATCTGAGTTGCAGATTCTCAGAGAAAAAACGGGCGGATTTATTCTAACTGATGATTATGCACCTGTGGAAAACTTACTTGTGCCTGTAGTGCGCAGAAAAAATGCATATGACTTAGCCGAAGCATATTTCAAGCAGGCAAATATTCTTTTTAAGCAGGGCAGATTCGACCAAAGTGTAGGAAAATACCAGAAAATTGTCCGTAAAGCTCCATCAATGGCAATAAAGGCCTACAACGATATGGCTGTGGTTTTTATCAAACAGGGTAAATGGCAGCAGGCGGCTGATGCCCTAAAGAAATGTCTTACGGTTATATCTCAAGAGCGCATGGATATCTATAAGGGTAATATTCATTATAACCTCGGTGTGGCTTTGAGCAAATTGGGTGAATTAGAAGGGGCAGCAGAACAGTTCAATAAAGCTATTGCGGATTTCAAAGAAGAGTTGATGTATAATCCTTCAAAGCCAGCCGAACTGCATCTGAAGATAGGCAAGTCCTTCGCATCAATGGGACACATCAAAGAGGCGGAAGAATACTTTTCTCGTGCATTAAAACTTGACCCTGCTGATGTATACCATTATCTGGAGATGGCTAGAAATCTTGAGTTACAACAAAGATTAGATGAAGCAATCGCTTTGTTGGAAGAAGGTGTACAATTCATGTCACATCGCAATCGTCAAAATGATGTACTGCAATTGGAAAATTATCTTAATAGAATTAAGACGGCAAAAACAATATCACATTAAAGTTTCTATCATCTGTTGTAACCAGTTCCCTAAAGATTTTACCCCCTTAAACCCCTTTTTTTATTTGCTAACTTTCAGCCAAATAAGAAGTTATGAAAACCAGTCAAAAAAAGGTGGCAATTTGGCATAATTAGGTGAATTTAGGGTGGAATTTTGCCTGTAAAATTAGCATAATAGTCATAATCGGTAAAACCGGTAAAACTCGCTGGTTATTATAAGGCTTAGTTAATAGGGACTAAGTCGAATTAATATTGCTTTTAAAAAGTAATTCACACACCCACCCGACCACACCCACCCAACCACACCCACCCAGCCACACCCACATAT
>JAGLSU010000129.1 GCA_023135935.1 Planctomycetota bacterium | reverse complement strand
AAATCTTCCATCGCCGGATAAATAAATTCTTCGACCGGCTTACTAAGACGATGAATCTCATCTATAAAAAGAACGTCACCATCGCCTATATTGCTCAATAAACCCATCATGTCACCCTGCTTGTTCATAGCAGGTCCCGACGTACATCGTACCGCCGCCCCCATTTCGTTCGCTACCACATGTGCCAGCGTCGTCTTGCCAAGTCCCGGCGGACCGTAAAACAAAATGTGCTCCAATGGCTCACCACGCTGTTTGGCCGCAGTAATAGCAATAGACAACTTTTCTTTGACGTTGAGTTGACCTACGCATTCGTCCAGATATCGCGGCCGAAGCGAAACATTGAAACCTTCTTCTGTTTCATTCAACGACCTGCCGCTTATAACTCTATCTATCGCCATAACCTATAATCCGTCTATACCTCTACACCCTGTTTCAATCGATACACCAATGGCACCAACTCTTCAGCCGAATCTACATCCGGATGTTTTTTACAAGCCAATTCAACAAGCTCCATCGCTTCGTTTCGCTTTTCACCCCATGCGATAAGTATTTCAAGTGCCTCTGCCTGGAACGGTTTAAATCTTATCTGCGACACTCCGCAAACTTCGGCTCCAATAGCAAAACTGCCGAGTTTGCCCTTTAACTCAGCAATAATCTGTTGAGCCATCCGCTTACCAACTCCGGGAAGCTGCATCAACGCCTTATCATCGGCTTGCTCTATAGCCACCGCTATCGTCGCTATTGGAACACTTAACAGCTTCAAACCCTTCTTCACCCCTATACCTTTAACGCTGATAAACTTATTGAAAAAATCCCTCTCACCGGAATTCAAAAAACCAACCATCCTTGGAAACAAATTACCACCACCGGGCGCCCCCTCGTAATATTCCATAGTACAAAGCGTAATTTCCGAACCGATTTTGCCCGACAGTGCACTAACACAATAACTAGCTAACATCACCTCGTAACCAACAGAGCCGACCTGCACCAAAGCGCTGTCACCTGCAAGTTCAATAAGTTTTCCTTCAATTCTCGCTATCATTATCTGCTCTCTAAACTACAGCTTCACTTCTCACTTCCCCCGCACAACATACCGCAGCCGCTATGGCATCAGCCACATCATGTGGTTCCGGAAGTTCCGGAAGTGACAAAATAACCTGTACCGTTTTCTGCATTTGTTCTTTCGACGCCCTGCCGTTGCCGGTAATCGATTTCTTTATACGCGTTGCGCTAAAACCTCTAACCTCTATACCCGCCTCAGCACATTTTTGCAATATAACCCCTCTCGCATGCCCCATCAATATCGCCGTTTTCGGATGTGCATAATGTGAGTACAACTCTTCCACAGCCACAACATCAGGCGCAAATTTCTCCAACAACGACCCCATATCCTCCGCGATTTGATTCAACCTAATCTCCATCGTCAAGCTGCGTTTGGTCTGAAACACTCCCGCCTCGACCAATTTCTCCTCGGCTCCGTCTATCTCCAAACAACCATAGCCGCACCGCTCCAAACCCGGGTCGATACCCAGTATCCTCATTTCCTTCTCCAGACCGTCCCCTCAGGTTTATCTTCAAGAACTATGCCGATTCCATCCAACTCATCACGTATCGCATCCGCCCTCGCGAAATCCTTATTGCTGCGGGCTTCATTACGTTGTTTAATAAAACCTTTAACCAGCCCATCAATCAACTCATCACTGGCCCCACCAACTTCTATGTATTCGTCTTTTACAACACCTAATACGTCACCACCCAAGCTGCTAAACAAATCATCAACCGCATTAAAAACCCCCGCTGTCGTACCACTGTCTTCAAGTAGCCCATTTGCAAACCGAACCAACTCGAAAATCACCGACAATGCCACAGCTGTATTCAAATCGTCATTCATTGCAGCTTCGAATTTTTCTTTCAACTGCTCTAACTCTTTGGCTGCTTCTTTACTAACTTCACCTTCAGGTGCAGATTTAGCATTTTCCCTTACAGCTATAACCGTACTTGTTATTTTTTCATAACCACTCTGTGCCGCAAATAGTGCCGCATCAGAAAAATCCAATGGGCTTCTGTAATGGCTGTTCAAAATTAACTGCCTTACCGCAAGCGGGTCATAACCACGTGTCAGTTTTTCGTGGACACCTGAAAATGCCTGCTTCAAATTAATAAAATTATTCAAACTCTTACCCATCTTCTGGCCGTCAACTGTCACCATGTTATTGTGCAGCCAATATCGAACAAACTGCACACCGTTGGCCGCCTCAGATTGGGCAATCTCGCACTCGTGATGAGGAAATTTGTTTTCTATCCCGCCACCGTGAATATCTATCGTTTCACCCAGATACTTCATACTCATCACCGAGCACTCCAGATGCCAACCCGGATATCCCATCCCCCACGGACTCGACCACTGCATAATATGATTCGGCTCTGCCTTTTTCCAAAGTGCAAAATCCACCGACGCCTTCTTATCCGGCGAAACCGCTACCCGAACCCCCGCCAACATCTCTTCAACATTTCTACCGGACAGTTTCCCGTAGTCTTTGAACTTGGAAACATCGAAGTACACTGAACCATTGGCTTCGTAAGCATAACCCTTTTCCAAAAGCGTCTTCACCAACTCTATCTGCTCGATTATATGACCACTCGCTCGCGGACTTATATCAGGCCGAACACAGCCAAGCATATCCATATCCTCGAAGTAACTGCGAGTATAGATTTCCGCCAATGCCATCGGATGTTTCTTTTCTTTCTTCGCCGCCACAACAAGTTTATCTTCACCCTCATCGGCATCATCCGTTAAATGGCCGACATCGGTTATATTCTGAATATATGTCACGCCATATCCCAGATAGCGAAGGTACCGAACGACAATATCAAAACTAACATAACTTTTTGCGTGCCCTAAATGCGCATGACCATAGACCGTCGGCCCGCAAACGTATATCCCAACCACACCCTTCTTTAGCGGTGTGAACTCCTCTTTCTTTCTCGTCAGACTGTTGTAAAACTCTAATTTCATTAAAACACCTTCAATAAATCATTGTTTTCTTACAGCGACCTTTTTATCTTCTTTCGCAAAAGAACTATTGCCGTCGCACTTATCGCCTCACCGCTGCCTATTTCACCAAATCCCTCATTTGTCTTAGCTTTCACATTAACTGCTGTAAAATCCATCCCTAAAAGACTGGCGATACATCTTTTCATCTGACCCTTAAACGGCTCAAGTCGCGGCTGCTCCGCATGTATGGTCAAATCGATATTAACTATCGTCCATCGCTTTTTCTCGATTCCTTCTTTAACGTCGAGCAAAAGTCCCTTACTGTCAGCATTTTTCCACTTCTCCTCGGTATCGGGAAATAGCGTTCCTATGTCACCCATAGCACTGGCACCTAAAAGAGCATCGATAACCGCATGCATCGCGACGTCACCATCACTGTGACCAAGCAGACCTGCCGGATATGGTACTAATACTCCACCGAGCATCAGCTTCCTGCCTTCGACTAACCTGTGAATATCCGTACCTAAACCCGTACGATATTCGTGGTCATGTTCTTCAATCACAATATCCCTTTCGTACTCGGAATATCCGTACCCACAACCTTAACAGCAGTTGCAAGTGCCTGACCCAACGCCTTAAAAACAGCCTCAGCCATGTGGTGACTATTAACTCCATACGGAACGTTAATGTGCAAATTGAATTTACCATTATTCGAAAAGCTGCGCAGCATCTCTTCAAGACACTCAACGTCGAAGTCACCAATCTTGTCCGTTCGGTAATCCACATTGTATATACAGCTCGCCCTGCCCGACAAATCCACCGACACGTTAGCCAATGTCTCCTCCATCGGCACAGAACTGTGTCCATATCTGGCTATACCCTTCTTGTCACCAAGTGCCTTCAACAGACACTCACCTAAACATATAGCTATATCTTCAACCGTATGATGAGCGTCAACTTCCAAATCGCCTTTGGCCTTGACCACCAAATCAATCTTTCCGTGCTTACTCAGATGTGTCAGCATGTGGTCAAGAAAACCAACCCCGCTGTCTATCTCGTACTTGCCGACCCCGTCGAGGTTAAGCTCGACCATTACGCAGGTCTCTTTCGTCTCTCTTCGAACTACTGCTTTTCTATCTTCCATAAGAACATCCTTATTCTGAAAAGATTTCTTTCAATGCCGATATCA
>JAGLSU010000128.1 GCA_023135935.1 Planctomycetota bacterium | reverse complement strand
CTTGACGAATTGCCGCAATTGTTTAATATATTGAAAGGGGACATGAGTATAGTCGGGCCTCGGCCGTTATATGTCTCGCAAATGTCTGAGTGGAACGAGCGGCAAAGGAAACGGCTGCTTGTTAAGCCTGGTTTAACCGGTTTGGCTCAGATATCGGGAAGAGGTGGACTGACCCGCGAAGAAAAACTCGAATTCGATGTTAAATATGTAGAAACCGCGAGTTTTTGGCTGGATTGCAGGATAATCTTAGCAACGATTGCCCACGTGTTTGGGCGAAAAGATATATATGAAAAAAAATATTCGGAAACCGAATTTACTCGCGGCGAAGAAAATAGCGACCAAATTGACAGTTAATACGTATTCTATATGGAAACCATGTTAGATAAAAAAGTCAAATACATAACGCAGGCGGAGCAGCTGAAGCAGTTAAGCAAGGAAGAACAGGCTGCGATTAAAGAGGTTACGGAAAGGTTTTCTTTTCGCAGCAACGATTATTATTTGTCGTTGATTAACTGGAATGACAGCGAAGACCCGATACGTCGGATTATAATTCCGCATGTATGTGAGCTTGAGGAATGGGGGCAGCTTGACCCTTCGGACGAGGCAAGCTATACAATTATACCGGGGCTGGAGCACAAGTACAATTCTACCGCATTGCTTTTAGTAAGCGATATCTGCGAAGGAATATGCCGATACTGTTTTCGCAAGCGTGTTTTCATAGAGTCACATGAAGAACATCGTCTGAATCTACCAGCGGCATTGGAATACATAAAAGAACATACCGAAATAAACAACATTCTATTGACAGGTGGTGACCCGCTGGTGCTTGCGACATCTAAGCTTGAAGCTATTATCCGTCAGCTTAGGGAAATTGACCATGTCAACATAATTCGTATCGGTACGAAGATGCCGGCTTTTAATCCACATCGTATTGTTGACGACCCAGCCTTGCTGGAAATGGTAAGTACGTACAGCACGGAAAAGAAAAAGATATATTTCATGACTCATTTTGTTCACCCGCGAGAATTGACGGATTTGGCAATTGAGTCTGTTCATCTTTTGCAAAAAGCCGGCGGGCAGATATGTAATCAGACGCCTTTGATAAGGGGAGTGAATGATAAGGCCGAGGTTTTGGCGGAGTTGCTTGCGAAGTTATCTTTTATCGGAGCGGCACCTTATTACATTTTTCAGTGTCGGCCTGCATCGGGAAATAAGGCGTATACAGTTCCGATCGAAGAGGGTTATGAAATTGTAGAGCAGGCCAAAGCACGTGTGTCCGGTTTGGCGAAACGTGTCAAGTTTGTGATGTCACATACCAGCGGCAAGATAGAGATAGTCGGTAAGACCGAAGATTTTGTTTACTTCAAATATCATCGGGCAGCTGACGATGAAGACAGCGGTCGTTTCCTGAGTTTTAAAAGTAACCCTGAAGCCTGCTGGTTCGATGACTATGATGAAGCAATACAAGAAAAATCCAATCGACCTGCCACATAAATTATATGAACCTGAGTAATTCGGAACCAGATGTAGACAGCAGCATGACACACCTTTTTACGGCCCCGCTCGGGGCTGTTTTAATTGATATGAAGATTTTTATACAAACCGAGATTTGGATAGTTTTGGTTATATGTCTTATCTTCTTTGGGGCTGGGCGAGGGTATGCCTTGGAGCCGGATGAGATTTTGATAATAGCCAACAGCGATGTCAAAGAGTCTGTGCAGATTGCTCAATACTATTGTGCAAAACGGGCAGTGCCGAAGAAAAATATTCTTGCTTTGCCTTTGGGGACAAGTCTTGATGATTCGATTAGCAGAGGCGATTATGAAAAGAAACTTGCCGAACCCATTCGTGACAAATTATACAGCCCCAAATTTGCGGGCAGAATCAGATGTTTGCTGACGATTTATGGTGTACCCATCAAAGTTGGAAAACGAGCGCCGTTAAAAGAACGTCAAGAAGAATTGAAACAGCTTCAGGGGCTGCTTGAACAAGAGAAGGTCAAACTTGAACACTTAAAACAATATAATACATCCAAATCCGCCAAGCAGGAGAAGAAACTATCTCAAAGAATCAAGCAATTGAGATTTGATATCGCACCTATCATTGGTAGCGAGACGAACGCTTCGGTGGATAGTGAATTATCGATGGTGTTATTTGGTGACTACCAGTTGTATCGTTGGCAGTCGAACAAGTTAAGGCAGTTCGCGCCTCATTGGGATTTTAAATCGCTTATGGTTTGTCGTCTTGACGGGCCTGATTTTAAGATAGCCAAAAAGCTTATCGATAAAGCGATGTCGGCGGAAAAAGTTGGCTTGAAGGGTTCGGCTTACATTGATTCACGTGGTATCGCGGATGACGGGAAGTCTTATTCGTATGGCTTCTATGACCAGTCGTTACGAGACTTGGCGGCGATGACAAGAGTCTGGACGGATTTATCTGTTACGCAAGAACAGACAGGGGAACTTTTCGGACTGGGGTCGTGTCCCCAGACGGCTTTGTATTGCGGCTGGTACAGCTTAAAAAATTATGTGGATGCTTTTGAATTTGTTGATGGTGCGATTGGCTATCATATCTCAAGTTGGGAAGCAATAGACCTTCGTGACCCGAACAGTAGTCAGTGGTGTCCGGCTATGCTTAAGGACG
>JAGLSU010000127.1 GCA_023135935.1 Planctomycetota bacterium | reverse complement strand
GGTTTTCAGATGCAATCTGGTTACTATCTCTGATGGCAAAATGATAGACCACAGCGCCGGCCACATTTCCACTGAAGAAGGCAAAAAACTAATAAAAGAACTGAACGAGCAACTCGGCGATGACATGATTCGTTTCTATGCCGGAGTAAGTTATCGGCACCTCTTGGTTTTCAAAGATTCTGATTTCGATGTTCAAACATATCCACCGCACGACCACATCGATACAGCGATAGAAAGAATCTTGCCTCGTGGCAAGGGCTCAAAAATACTTGCCGATTTAATGGCTCGTTCGCAGCAACTCTTCATCAATCACGATATTAACAAAGTAAGAAGGGATCTGGGTGAAAATCAGGTCAGCTCTATCTGGCTTTGGGGCCAAGGCAAAAAAGCCCAGATGGAAAGTTTCCAAAAACGTTTTGGAATAAAAGGTGTCACTATCACTGCCGTTGATTTAGTCAAGGGCCTATCTAAGCTAATCGGCTTCGACCGAATAAAAGTACCTGGAGCTACCGGCTTTGTGGATACGAACTATCAAGGCAAGGCCTCAGCCGCGATAGAAGCTCTCGATGAATATGACCTTGTTTTTGTCCATATAGAAGCTCCTGACGAAGCCGGACACCAGGGCAACGCTGAAATGAAGAAAAAAGCTGTCGAGCAAATTGATAAACACATCGTCGGACCCGTCCATGACGCGCTGCAAAAATATGAAAGCTGGCGTATACTCGTTGCGCCGGACCATCCAACTCCGGTTAAAGGCGGTGCGCATTCGTCTGAACCAGTTCCATTCGCTATGGCGGGAACCGGGGTCAGTGGTATTTTACATACTGCCTTTAGTGAAGCTAATGCCGCTAAATCAGGCTTTAAAATAGAAAATGGTTATGAATTAATGGAATATTTTTTGAAAAGTTAAAACAGCAGGTTGAATATGGGAATAATTGTACAAAAATTCGGTGGAACTTCAGTCGCTAACGCAGAGAAAATTCGCAAAGCCGCTGAACTTGTTATTAAAACAGTAAAGAATGGTTCTTCTGTTGTTGTCGTTGCTTCGGCTCGCGGAAAACAAACCGATGGGCTCGTTGCGGATGCTCTGGAACTAAATCCCAATCCGCCCGAACGCGAAATGGACCAACTACTCAGTACCGGTGAGCAGCAAACAGTCTCGCTTTTCGCCATGGCCCTTCAGGCAATGGGATATGATGCTATCAGTTTTACAGGTTCACAGATTCGAATGGTTACCGATAGCGTCCATACAAAGGCAAGGATAAAGAGTATCGGAGCTGACATAATCCATAAGCAACTTGACCAGGGCAAAGTTGTTCTCGTCGCTGGCTTCCAGGGAGTAGACGAACATGATAATATAACCACTCTCGGCAGAGGCGGCTCAGACACAAGTGCTGTTGCACTTGCAGCTGCCTTGGGAGCCGACGAGTGTGAAATTTATACCGACGTCGATGGAATCTATACAACCGACCCGAGAATATTCAAACAAGCCTCAAAAATGGAGCAGATTAGTTACGACGAAATGCTCGAAATGGCAAGTCTTGGAGCCGGAGTAATGCATTCCAGAGCTATCGAGTTCGGAAAAAAATATGATGTCAAAATTCACGTAAGAAGCAGTAGCGAAGAAACAGAAGGTACAATAATTACTCATGAGGTGCCGAAAATGGAAGGTATAGTAGTTTCAGGAGCAACAGTACAAAAAAATATGGCTAAAATAACGCTTGTCGGCATAGATAACAATCCGGGAAATGCCGCAAAAGTGTTCGCTCATTTAGCTAAAGCTAAAGTGGTCGTTAACGACATCGTTCAAACAGAAGTCAGCACCGAAAAGGCAAACTTGTCGTTCACGGTTGGAACCGCAGATTTAACTGCCGCCCAAAAAGCTGCGGAGCAAATCAAAGATGAGGTCGGTTGTGACAACATCTTTATCCGCGAAGATATTGCGGAGATTTCTGTGGTCGGAGTCGGCATGCGAACACATTACGGTGTAGCCGATACGATGTTCGGAACTTTGGCTAAAGCCAAAATCAATATCGACTCAATCACCACAAGTGAAATCCGTATCAGCTGTATTGTTGACAAAGACCAGGCTGATGAAGCTCTAAGGACAGTTTGCATTGCCTTCGAGTTAGATAAGCCCGCCGAAAAACGAAGCTGAAAATAGATAATAACCTTACTGCGTACCGCGTAACGCTATGCGAAACAAAACTACTTATGCGATGAGCAGGCGACGGCGGACCGCTATAGTCATTTTGTGTCTGTTGCTGGGTGCGACTCTCGTCTGGTTGGATCACACCCACATAAATCAGAAGTCACACCCCAGACCTCGCTTAGAAGAAAAAGCAAAATCTTACGATATTGAAAAATACCACCGCAAAACTTTCACAGTCGTAAATGTCGTCGATGGTGACACCATTGACATAGACATCCACGATGGCCAATACGAAAAAACAAGAATAAGACTTTGGGGAATCGACACTCCGGAAACCAAAAATAATAAAACAGGCATTATGTATTTCGGCCCACAAGCAAGCAAGTTCACTGAACAATTGACCCTTAAAAAAAAGGTCACCGTTTACCTTGATGAAGGAAATAACACAAGAGGTAAATACGGCAGATTATTAGCTTACGTCAAACTATCCGACGGCAAATTCTTAAACGAAGCTCTATTAACCGAGGGTTTTGCTTATGCGGATTTACGATTTAAGCACAGCTTTTACAATAAATACAAACAACTCCAAGCCGTTGCTCGTAGCCAAAAGATGGGTTTGTGGGAAAACGTGAAACGTCAACAACTGCCCCAATGGCTGCAAAGAAAAAAACCGAACCTGCTGCTTAAAAAATAATCCTCCTATAGACCGTAGTCTTTGATTTTGCGGTAGAGAGTCCTTTCGCCGATACCGAGTATCTTCGCTGTTTTTTCACGATTGTTACCCGTCGAAGTCAAAGTATCCATGATAGCCTGTTTTTCAAGTTCATTCAGCGAAACGCCCCCTAAATCTCCGGAACTTTTTCCACCAGCTGTCAACTGCCTGACCTGACGAATTTCCAATGGAACATCCTGAACATCAAGCTCGTCCCTATCGCACATCACAACCATTATTTTAATACAGTTTCGAAGTTGGCGAATATTCCCGGGCCAATCGTAATTGGCAAGAACTTTCATAGCCGCATCCGTTATACCTGCCACACTTGAACCCGTCTCCGCAGCAGCTTCTTTAATGAAGAATTCCACAAAATCAGGGATATCCTCCACCCTGTCACGCAATAATGGCAGAGAAATACTTACACCCTTAATCCTGAAGTATAAATCCTCTCTGAATTTCTTCTCTTCTATAAGTCCTGTTAAATCATGATTCGTAGCACTTATCAGCCGAACATCTACCACAATTGGATTATGAGAACCCACTGGTATAACAACGCCATCTTCGATAACACGCAGCAATTTCGCCTGCATATTCAATGGCATATCACCAATCTCATCCAGAAACAATGTCCCCTTGTCGGCTATCTCAAACAGCCCTTTCCTATCGCTATCCGCGCCGGTAAAAGCGCCTTTGACATGTCCGAACAATTCGCTCTCTAACAAAGTTTCGCTCAAACCCGCACAATTTACAGGCCGAAATAATTGGTCGGCTCGTTTGGAATTGTTGTGAATCGCCCTTGCCAATAATTCCTTGCCAGTACCGGAACCCCCTTCAATCAAAACTGGTATATTCGCTGGCGCCACACGTCGAAGAACCGCAAATATGCCCTGCATTGCGGCATCTTCGCCAACCACACCCGCAAATTCGAACCCATCTTCGTTGCTTTTTCCTAAACGGGCATGTACCGTCGAAACTTTACGACCAGCCTGTTCTACAAGTGTACGAAGCTGGTCAATATCAACCGGCTTGACAAGATAATCATATGCACCCTGTCTTATGGCCTCCTTGCACGTATCAATAGTTGCATATGCTGTCATCAAAATAACTTCCGTATCAGGATT
>JAGLSU010000126.1 GCA_023135935.1 Planctomycetota bacterium | reverse complement strand
GCCCATAGAATCCAGACTTTTTTGTCGGCCATACCGTTGAGGTATTTTCCGTCTTTGTCTTTGAGGAAATAATTTACCAAGAAAATCAAAGGCATATTTTTAACACCATCTTCAAAGTCCAAATTATTCTGGATGTACTTGCCGAGAGGTACGGAAAGGAAGTCAAGGTTTGACATCAGGTTGAAAGTTCTGACACCCTCTTTGCCAAGTGTTGCAGCGGTGGTTTCTGATTCGAGCGAAGCACCTTTTAATATAATGCCCTCGCTCCAATTGAATGCCTGCTCAACCGGAACACAGGTGTCACTGTCACGTCCACCGTAAACCATGCCGCCAACGGTGACTCCTTCGGGGTCATCTGCGAGGGGGTCACGATTGTCCAGGTCAGAAATATTCAGACAGTATCTTGCGTTTTTGTGCGAAGGAGTAATTTCATTGCCCTTCGAATCGGTATTTCCTTTTTTCCATTGGCCTGAATAGTTGGTTCCTTCTGTTGGTAATTCGGAGCCCATACCGAGCCAATGCGGTTTTAAGTCACTGTCAATTAAGACATTAGAGAAGATGACTTCGCCGGGTTTAGTGAGGGCATCGTAGATAACGGGGTCATCTTGCGAGTTGACATCACGGATGATTCCGAAGATGCCTTTTTCGACGTTTACGGTTTTAATCTGACCATCTTTTTTGCGGAAGTAAGCGATGTCATCTCCGACAATGGTTTGACCTGGAATCATAGAAGTGGATGTTTTTCCGCAAGCTGACGGGAACGCGCCGGTGAAGTAAGTGACTCGGCCGTTAGGTCCGTGGGCACCCATAACAAACATATGCTCGGCGAGCCAGCCTTCACGTGAAGCTTTTTGAATGGCAAGTCGCAGAGCGAGTTTTTTGAGGCCTACGGTATTGCCGGCATATTGAGTATTGACGCTGTAAACGATTTCATCTTCGAGGTCCATGTAGATACGTCTTTTATCAACGTTTTTGCTGACAAAGTTTTCTAATTCGCCTTCGGAATGGAGAAAGCGGAAGAAATCTTCTGATGAGCCGATTTTCCTGAACTGCTCGTATCCCAGACGATATAGAATGCTTTCGCTATGAGCGACATATGGTGAATCTGTAATCTGAATGCAGGGGATAGAAAAATCAGAATCTGTTGGTCCGAGGCACCAGAAGCAGACGAGCATTTCTCGGCCAATCATTATATCTTTCAGGAAAGAGCGAACTTCTTCTGTTCCTGCGGCTTTATCCGTTGAATTCAAAGCTTCACCTAATTCTGAGCCGGCTGGCAATAGATACTTGGTTTGTGCCTTATCGCGTGCCTGGTCATTATATCCATCGAAATGGTAAGTATGACCGGAGGTCTTAAGGGCTGTTTCTTCGCCATTTTTTACCGCTAACTCTCTAATATAGGCTATATCTTCCGGTGCATCTGTACACACGAAGACTGATTCGGGGTTTGTAAGCTCAATTGCATCTGCGACGAATTGATGCATTTTGGGGTTACCCAAAGCAACGAGTTTGTCATAATTTTCGGCTGACAGTTTCTCTTTTAATAGTTCATTTACGTTAGACATCTGTGATTACTACCTCCTAAATGTTAAATTAAATTCAACAAAGTCGAAGGATTATAGCGTCGGGGACGGTTAACGTCAACTCATTTTCTGCAAATGCCGGTTCCGCTTAGTTTTATGAGTATATGGATTTGTAATCTTTTTCTTTAATTATACTAATAGTTGCCGATATGTTATTACTGGCCAAGCTATTTGAGAACTGTAATAATGTCGATAGAGTAGTTATATGGGACAGGCAGGCGATA
>JAGLSU010000125.1 GCA_023135935.1 Planctomycetota bacterium | reverse complement strand
ACGGTAAATCATCTACAACCACTGCGGCACCGGCATCGACTAATTTGCCCGCGTTTAAATACTGATGTCTGTCTTTATGATGCGGGTACGGCATACAAATACTCGGCACCGTCGCAGCCGCAAACTCGGCGATACTAACCGCACCGCTTCTGCCAATAACCAAATCGGCACAAGTAAGCAAATCCGCCATATCGTCATAGTAACTCAGAACGCTACTTTTGATTTTCGCATCGGCATATTCCTTTTTCACCTTTTCGCAATGCGTAACCCCTGTCAAATGAACAATTTGCCAACTATCGGCAAAAGAATCCAACTTTTCTAAAATCGAACAGACCGCCTCATTTATGCTTTGCGAACCACTGGACGCACCGGTAATGAGTAAAACCTTTTTATTTCTATCCAGACCCAACTGCTCGATAGCTTTATCCGGATTGGGATTGCCGAAGCTGTGACGCAAAGGACAGCCGACAACATTGACGCTTGCTTTTGTTTTGGCAAAATGTTCGGCTGTATCGTCGAACTGGACAAAAATCTCATCGGCCCAGTTGGCTATTATCTTGTTTGCCAAGCCAGGTAAGATATCAACATTCAATAGCGCAATTGGTTTTTTGCGTTTATTCGCAGCCAAACAGACAGGCGCCGCCACGAACCCGCCAACTCCAACTACTACAGCATTTGGTGATTTGGAGATTGCAGCACTGGCGATTTTGTAACTTTTAATAAACGATTTGCAAAAGCCGAGAAATTTGCCCGGCTTGATTGAAAAACCTTCGGCTGGCAATTGAGTGTATTCAAAATCGGTTTGGGAAAGGATTCTCGAATCGATATCACGACGGCTGACGAAAAAATGGATTTTTGAATCTGGTGCAAATTCGATAATTTTCTCGGCTACAGCAACAGCCGGATAGATGTGACCGCCGGTGCCGCCGCCTGCGAAGAAAAAGGATTTTTCTCCCATTACAATTCCTCGAAATTTTCTGCTTCAGCCGATTGTTTTGCGATATTTATCAATACACCAACAGCAGCGGCTGAAAGTAACATACTTGTGCCACCGGAACTTACGAACGGCAGCGGAATTCCTTTTGTCGGCAGCACAACGGTAACCACACCGATATTGATAGCTGCCTGAATTCCGATTGCTAAAACAATTCCGGCTGCGAGAAGTCTGCCGAAATTGTCTCTGCAGCGTAGTATTACCAAAATTCCCAATGCAACAAAAGCAATAAACAGAGCAATGACCGCGGCTGTTCCTATAAAACCAAGTTCTTCGCCGATGATTGCGAAAATAAAATCGGTGGTGTCTTCCGGGAGGTGGCCGTATTTGCAAATGCCTCTGCCGAGCCCTTTTCCGAAAACTCCGCCGGAGCCAAGTGCGATTAGAGATTGATTTGCCTGGTATGCGGTGGAATCTGCCCATTTTTGTGGATTTAAAAATGCGGCTATGCGCTGGATGCGGGTTGGTGATTTTATTATGGCAATGAAAAACGCGAGGGCGGCGAATGGTGCTAAGGTTAGTACGTGCCGGAATTTAACGCCGGCGATTAATAGGATTAGGAATGATAAAAGCGCGATGAGTGCGGCTGTGCCAAAATCTTCGATGATAATCAGGCCGGCTACGAGTGCTATGAGTGAACAGATAGGGAGGAATCTTTTTCGGTATAAGTACATGGAATCACTGAAGTTAGAACAGAATGCGGCGAGGAAGAAAATCAGGGCCCACTTGGCAAACTCGGATGGCTGGAAGCTAACGGAGAATGGGCCGAGCGGGATTCGCAGCCATCGGCGGGCGCGGTTGATTTCGGTTCCGATTTGCGGGATTAGAACGAGTATAAGTAGTGATATACTAATGATTAATAGCCAGCAGACGGGAGAGTTTTTCCAGGTGGTTTTGAGGCGGAATTTGTGATAATCGATTAGTGAGACGAGGTATAAAATGGCTGTGGCGAGTGGGAAAAAGAAGATTCTCCGGAGAGTGGAGAAATCGTAGAAACGTCGTAAGCTTAGTTCCTGACCGATGTTAGCACCGGCGGAGAATACGAAGACGGTGCCGACGGCCATGAGTAGGATTACGAGCATCGCGATTTTTTCGGCGAGCTGGTTTTGTTTTATTAGTGTAAGCACTTTATTAAGTTCGAGTTATGTAGTTTGGCTGTAAGTGTTTAAAGGGACTGTCTTAGTATATGTTTTCGGCTTGTATAGGTGTTTAGCAGTAAAAAAGGCAGTATGAAAATCGACCAGTTTGCGCAAGTTTTTTCCAAAACGCGGTCAAAGTGGGGCAAAACACGGGCGCTTTGGGGTAATTTACGGGCGCTTTGGGTTAAAATGCGGTCATTTCCGGTAGTTTTCGGGTCATTTTAATTTACCCCTTGCGCGAACTGTTCGAATCTCGTGAATTGTGTCTCGTGTATCGTGAATCGTATCTCGTATTTTGTTAATATATTCTGGTTTTGGTGATGGTTTTCCGTTTTGCCCTTTTGCTGTGGAATCCGAATGGCTGTTTTGGTTTCTCTGGTTCGGCTAACATTTTTTCGAGTACCTGAAAGACAGTTTTGAATTTTTCGTCGTACTTACGTTCCATAGATTCTATTTTGCGTTTCAAAAGCTGATTTGACGCCAGTATTTCTCGCAGTTTTACAAAGGTGCGCATAATAGCGATATTTACTTCAACGGCTCGTTTACTCCGTAATACACTTGAGAGCATTGCGATTCCCTGTTCGGTGAAAGCATAGGGTAAATATCGCCGCCCGCCCCGCCGGTCTTTTGAGATGCCAATCTGGCATTTCAAAAACGTTTCATATTCTGCTTTATTTAGTTGGAACATAAAATCGGCTGGGAAACGGTCAATGTTACGTTTAACTGCCCGGACTAAAGCCCCTGTTTCAACGCCATAGAGGGCGGCTAAATCCTTATCAATCATTACCTTTTGGTTGCGGATTAGTAAAATGTAGTTTTGGATACGCTCGATTGGAATAATTGCAGATGATTTTGCCATATTTATGATACCCCCTTTTTGTTTAATCCCCAATTTGACTTACTACGCTTACAATAGTGTACTCGATAGTTGTTTAAAGGGCAATGGCGGGTAATATAAATTTGACTTTTTTACATCGGGATTTTTGGTTAGAATACTACGAGTTGCGAGTTGGTAGAAAATTAAAAATTAAAGAGCAACAATATGGCAGACTGAGTTTTATGGAATTTACAAAAGGAAAGTTTATTTCTATGTTGGTTTCAGTTTGTGTTGTCGTTGTTTATGTGATTGTTATCTGTAACCGGCTTGAAAGTATAAAAGAATATGTGAGTCTTACAATGTGGCTTCCTTCAGAACACCTGAAATTGTTAATTGTGATGGCATCGCTATCGCCAGTTATAGGGCTTGGAATTATCTGGTTCTATGATACAGGCAAGTTAGACAGTTCTTTAGTAAAGTTTATGGGCTGGTTCCTGTTATTACTGCCGCTTCTATTGTTCGTGTTGCATAGTGGGTTTTAAAAGTAAGGCAAGTTTTTGGAAGGGGAATAAATGAGGGTTAGAACTAAAATATGTATTAACTTTATCTTTCTGGTAGTTCTAATCGTCGCCTTATCTAAATACTTTGGCCCCAGAAATTCAAAAGAATATTTGCCAGAGCCCTATGTAGGACCAGAGATACATCTTGCAGCAATGCAGGGTGATATTGAAACAGTCAGATCTATATTGAGTGAAAAACCTAAACTATTCACTCAAACTGACAAATATGGAAATTCTCCGCTACATTTAGCAGCTTACAAGGGACATGCAGAAGTAGTCCAATTTTTAATTTTACAGGGAACGGATGTAAACGTTAGAAATAATTTCGGTGGTACTGCTTTGCTTGTAGGTTCTTATGCTGATGAAACAGAAGTAGTTAAGATATTGATTGCAAATAAAGCAGATGTAAATTTAGCAATAAAAGACCCTGAGCAGCAAGCCCTACAAATAGCTACTCTTGAAGGTTACAGGGATTATACCCATATGTTTATTGATCTTGGTGGTGTTAATAACCTCAAGACACACTTCATTGCAACGCCTTTACAAGCCTCCGCTGCCAATGGTCACATAGAAATAGCTAAAATTCTGATTGAACGCGGGGCAAAGGTTAATGCAATACCAACAGGTTTTACAGCATTGCATTCGGCAGCTGTTAACAGCCACAAAGAATTAGTTTCGCTACTGATTGATTATGGTGCACGAGTTGATGTTAAATCTAGTTTTGGATTAACCCCTCTCTGTTCTGCGATGTTCCATAGTAGAGACTTGAAGGATCGTGATTTGATGGATGATGTTGCTAAGATTTTAATTGAGAATGGAGCAGATGTAAACTTTCAGACGCGTAGTGGCTATACCCCATTGCACTACGCAGCAGGATGGGCGAACAAAGAAACGGTTGAACTCCTACTTTCTATCGGTGTTGACGTAAATGCCAAGACCGATGAGGGAGACACTCCTCTTAATGTTGCATGTAGGTATAGACGCAAAAAGAGAGGAGGTGTTATTGATCTACTTCATAAGAATGGTGCTGTACGTAAACATGGTAAGAATCATAGTTATGAGTACGAACCTGATTTGATCGGCATGTGGCCTTGAGAGCGGGTTGCGGGAAGAAAAGGTTTTTGCGGAACGCTTACCGTCGGAGCATTGAAGTGAAAAGGATAATGGAAGAAGAATTATTCTCCAGCGTAGAGCAGTTTTATAATGCTGTGAGCAAAGATTACAACGAGTTCGTTCATCGGGCTGTGCCGCGCTATCCCGAAATGTTGTGGGCGATTTTTCAATACGTCCCAAAAGATTTGAAGCCCAAACGTATTCTTGAATTGGGTTGTGGAACCGGAAATCTATCGGAGCTTATTGTAAAGACATATCCGAATGCTGAAAAGGTTCTGGTGGATATATCAGAGGAGGCTATAGGCCAATGTAAAAACCGGTTGAAGGATAATGATAGAATTGAGTATTGTCAGGCGGATATTAGTGAATTGGATTTTCCGGCAGAGGCGTTTGACCTTATTGTTTCCAGTATTACAATTCACCATCTTAAACATCATGAGAAGGAGTTGCTCTTTAAGAAAGCGTTCACGTGGCTTACGAGTGAAGGTGTGTTTACTTATGCCGACCAGTTTGCCGGCGAAACAAAGGAAATTTATGATAATCATATGAAGCTTTGGCACAGGTTTGTTTTGAATTCCGGCTGCAGCGAAGATGAATGGGAATTGTGGATGAAACATCAAGATGAGCATGACTATCATGCGACAGCTATAGAGCAGATATCGTGGCTGAAAAAAGCGAATTTTAATTCTATTGATATCACGTGGCGATATTTGTTATGGACGGTTGTTATCGCAAGAAAAGGGATTTAGTGCAGGAAAGAAATAGGGTTATGTTAAAGATTTCTGCGGAACACTTACAGTCGGAGCAGTGAAATAATGGGCAGAATTGAACCCAAAGAGTTTGTTTTAAAGGATGGCAGGAAAGGTGTTGTTCGTACTGCTGAGGAAGCTGATACAGAAAAAGTTTTGAAGCAAATAGTTTCTGTGTTAGAAGAAGCAGAATATACAGTCACCACATATCCTGAGGATGGAGCGGACTTTACTGTTGAAAAGGAAAGGGAGTGGGTCAAAAATCATATGGAGGGAGATGGGAAGCTATTGATAGTCGCAGAGGTTGACGGTGAAATAGTAGGTTCTGCTGATTTACATAACGGTGAACGCAGACGGATTCAACATGTAGCTGCTGTAGGAATAACCGTTCTTAAAGAATTCAGAAGTCTTGGTGTTGGCAAAGCGTTGATGGACACCTTAATTAAATGGGCATCAGAACATCCGGTTATTGAAAAAATAGGCCTTGGAGTTTTTTCGAATAATGCTGGGGCCATCAACTTGTATAAGAAATTAGGATTTACTGAAGAAGGCCGGAAAGCAAAAGAAATCAAAATCGATCCTGACAGATATGTTGACAGTATTTTGATGAATAAGTTTGTTAAATAACTATTAAGATGAAAGCGATAATGGACATTTATCCGGAAGAAATTAAGTGTATTGTTTTTGATTTTGCCGGCACAATCTATTCTGGTTTGTATTTCAATGTTGCTCCTTGCGGATGTGAGAATTGGAGAGAGCTATTCAACACCTATGTATTTGATAAATTTGACAAAAATATGAACGAAACCAAAGTCATGAATGGCGAATTGGGGACAGAGGGTATAGCCAAGATTATTTCAGGGCATGTTGGTTTAGGCACCGAATCGGTAGTGAAGCTAATGGAAAAAGGCTGTAAAGATTTGGAGTTCAATCCAGCTATTTTCGATTTTGCGATTGAACAAAAAAATAAAGGAATCGCAACTGCATTGGTAAGCGTAAATATGGATGTTTTTACAAAGACTGTGGTGCCTGCCCATAATCTGAAAGATATATTTGATGTGGTTGTGAATTCATTCGATTATAAAGAAACGAAAAAAGGGATTTTATGGGATATTGCATTTAGCAAATTGGGAACTGGAATAACATTTTCGAATAGTTTGCTGATAGATGATGGTATTGACAACGTAAACTTATTCGAGGAACTTGGCGGGTATGCATATCAATATTGCGATGATGAATCTTTTTGCGAATGGCTAAGTTCTGTAGAACTTAATTGTAAATGAAAATAAAAGGAATATCGTTGGGTCGATTATAAAACAGCAGCAAAAATGCTGCATTGGGACAGTAACAGAACAGCAATATGGGAACTTGAGCAACGAATGTTAGATAATAAAATGATTTCGGTGAGGAAGTTATGAAAAAAGCATATGAAGGACATGAGGTTGTGTATCAGCGGATGAAAAAGCAAGGTATTCTTTCGTGGGGACAGAAAGGAAGCGAATCAACTGGTAAATCATGCCATCCTGAAATCAATAACTTTCTAAAAGATGTTCTTTCTCAACCGTGGGCCCCAAAAAATGGCAGAGTTATCGAACTCGGCTGCGGCACCGGGCCAATATTAAGGCGGGTTTGCAAAAAAGGATTTAGTGGAGTTGGCATTGATATCAGCAAAACAGCAATCGCTATGGCGAAGGAGCAATCTAAAGGTCTTGATATTAAGTTCAGGCAAGGCGATGTTTGCAACTTAAATACCAAAAGTCTCGGCAAGTTTGATATCGTAATAGACGGCTTATGCCTGCACTGTATTACTGAGCCAAAGGATAGAAAAGCGTATTTAGACAATGTGTTTAAGATATTGAAAGATGGCGGACTTTTTGTATTGCTTACGATGTGCGGGCCAATGGATAGAAAGAGGTTTTTAGAGGCATGCAAAAATCACAAGATTGTTAAGAAACTGATTTATGTTCCGTTTGAAGACAAAAGCTACGGAAGACTGGCAAAGTTCAATGACAAAAATTATCTTCCGAGCCGCTACA
>JAGLSU010000124.1 GCA_023135935.1 Planctomycetota bacterium | reverse complement strand
GAAGCGGTGCGGTTAGTATCGCCGAGTTTGCGGCTGCGACGGTGCCGAGTATTTGTATGCCGTACCCGCATCATAAAGACAGACATCAGTATTTAAACGCGGGCAAATTAGTCGATGCCGGTGCCGCAGTGGTTGTAGATGATTTACCGTATACTAAAGACCGTGCCGGCTGGTTAGCCGAAGAATTGGTACAGCTGTTAGAAAATGACGAAAAACGCCAGCAGATGGTAGAAAGCTGCAAAACTATCGCCAATTTAGACGCAGCCACCAAAATCGCCGCAAAGCTGATTGAAACTTAAAGCACAAAAAAAGGCCGAGTTTTTCACCCGGCCTTTTAGTGACATACCATTTGGTTTTACTTTTTAACTTCTTCTTTTTTCGTTCTTCTGTCAAATTCTTCTTGTGATTTAGTATCACGACCTTCGCCGTAGATTGTCCAATTTTGGCGATTACCAATAACGGTACCAACATAGAAATAATGCAACTTCTGAATTATTCGTCCATCTTTTTCAAACTCAAAGGTGCAGGAAACATTAACTGTTTTTGGGTAAACTTTATTTACCTTGGAGGACGGAACAGGTTCGCCAATAGAAACTAAACGAACGACGTTGAATCGACCCCAACCTTTTTCGACTTTACCTGGGGGTATTCCTCCGCAAATTAGACCAACTCTAGTATAGTCTTTTGCAATCAGGGACTCTATAAATTCCTGAACAACTTTGACAGCCATTTCTTTATCGGTGAGGTCTCCTTGCTCCAATCCAATGTCATGTGTTTTTGCATCGTCTATTTGAGCATCTGTTGGAATTTCATCATAGAGAGTAAACATTTTTGCATCTATTGGAACATTATAATCAAAAAACTCCGTTACGCCCTGGTATTTGTAAACATCATCTTCTGACTGGTACCATTCCAAATGAGTTACAAGCTTGGTGGCTTGATCAACAAACAAAACATATCGGTTTATGTTCTCACCCAGCCCCGTAGATGTTACGACAATCGGTTCAGATTTATTTGAAGGTTCTTCGACCTCTATTTTCACCTCGCCTTTTGACTGTCGTTCATGTAACCGCTCTACATATAGCCTTGGATTTGCCTTATTTGCCATTTGGAGTATTCTGGCGGTATATATTTTGTCATTAAATACGCTTAAACGGTTTCTTTTTGGATTCCACATTTCTGTCTTATCCTTATTCCAAACAACTATTTGCTCACCGGTTATCCATTCAGCCCAGTTGATTCGTACGTTCTTTAGTTGGCCGGTATCATCCATTTCAATCCAACATTCTTTTGTTACATCTTCGTGAGATGCATCGAAATATCTCGTGTGAACATATCGCATAGAACTAATAGCGCTTATGGTCTGCTCAATTGCATAAGCAGGGGTAACAGATTTATCTAAGACAGTTATACCAAAAACGACTGCTATGATAATTACCGCGGCGGCGGCGAGTTTTGTAATTTTGTTTGTCATGATTATTCTCCAGGTATTCAGCTTTGAGGGAGCCGATTTTGTTTTTTCGGATTCTGCCAGTATCTTAGAGATTTCGTTGTGAACTTTTTGGTCCAGTTCGGTACTGGCTTTTAGGTTTAGTTTTTTGATTAAGTTATTTATATTTTCTGCCGGTTTCATTTTTTCACCTCGCTATTTAATAGCGTTCGCAGTTTAGTTATTCCATATCGGTAACGGCCTTGAATCGTATTGATTGAGACGCCTTGTGATTTAGCAATTGCCTTGAATTTCATTCGGCTATAAAGATGCAGCATTATTACCTCACGTTGTTCATATGGAAGTTCCGTAAGCGACCAGGTTAGTTTGCACATTTGCTCACCGAAGATTGCCTGAAAGTCAGGGCTGTTCGAGTCTGACGCAATTGTCTGTGCCTGGTCTAAGGGGACGTTTTTTTGCTGATATTTTGCCTTGTTTTTATTACGGGCATTATTTGCAACGCAGGTTGCCAGGTAGCCGTTAAGACTTCCGGTGAGCCGGAACTTTTCAGCCGAGTTAATAAAAGAGACAAAAACATCGTGCACAACGTCTTCGGCATCGGTTTTATTATTTAAAAGAGCAGCCGCCAGAGTTACTAATCTATCTTTGTATTTTTCATAGATGTGGCGCAGCACCTGGCGGTTACCACGGTTGAGCTTCCATATAAGGAGTCTGTCTTCCAACATCAAGGCCGTATTCCTAAACTAAAAACAATCGATTGCTACCTATATAACAATCCAATGATGTGTTTTAGTATAAAGAAAATGGGTTTTTTAAGCTACTTTTAAGATTTGGTATGAGGTAGGCATAAAAAAAGGCCGAGTTTTTACGCCCGGCCTTTTGTGACATGTTATTTGGTTTTACTTTTTAGAGTCCGCCGTCAACTACAAACCGTTTAGCGGGATTATCTTTTCGGATTGCAAGATTAAACTTTTTGGCTCCAAACTCGCGATAAGTGACAAAATAAGACGAGTGCTCTTCTGACCAGAAGCTCTTCATTACCTCTACCGTTGGGAGGTTCTTTTGTATATCTACGTTGTGCTTTGCCGCCGCCTTGCATCCTTGTTCCATTTTGTTTACATCGGAACCGGGTACGAACTTTCGCATTTCATCCCAGTCTAATCTGAGTAAGGCATCGTGGTATGCATTAACGACCTCCTCCGGCGACATTTTCGCATAAGTATCGTTATCTGCTAGGATTTCGGGTTCATTTGCCCATTTTAATTCTTCCTGAGGCTGCATTTTATCGTCATACCAACCTGTAATTACAAATCTACCCGCGGAGTTTTCGTTGGACAGTCTCGCATTTCGTTCTACCGGTCGGAGTCTGATTTCATAGGGCACAAACCATCCTAAACCATTCTGGGCATAACCTTGCGACTGGAAAGGTTCGCCGATGGATATGATAGTAAGACCACCAAGGTATTTTTTCATCCGGTCGTCAATTTGCGAACTTGACCAGAACTTCAATGCTTCGTTCCAGTTTTCATCTGCACAGGCTTGGAAGAATGTTTTGACGGCTTCTTTTGGTGTCATCTTTTGATATTTCTCGTTATTTGATAGTTTTTTGGGCTTTCCATGCCAATTCATATTTTCCGGTAAGTCGAGGGCAAAAACGTTGTCGTCAATTTCTGTGTTATATTCGATGTCTGTTATTTCAAAAATCAGTACATCCTTATCGTCGGTATGGACGTATACCTGAAGACCTTCAAGTAATTTTGTTTCTGTATCAAACTGGTAAACTTTCAAATGGTCAGAGTGGGTAATAAACGAGTTTCGTAGATAGTCTCCTTCAGGAACATTTGCTGCTACCTCGACCTCAAGTATAATTTTGTCCTGTCCTTCAATCTCCTTATGCCAGAGAGATACTTCGCGGTCTGGATTATTCTTGGCTGTTTGCAACTCATTGTCCAACAGTTCGCGCACATTTAGTAAACGACCTGACCAGGAGTCGAAACAGCCCAAGGGTAAAGGTCTTTCCTTCAGAACTCCGTAATTTGGGCGGATGAACATAATAGTGGTTTGGCCATCCATAACAAGCACACGGCCGGGTTTTTCCACACGCCACTGCACAAGTCCGGTTTCATTTGTGCGCTTCCACATCTCAACTGGGACAAAATCGTAACTTAAGCCAATGTTTGAAAAATTGTCTCTTGGTAGCGTTCTCATTCGTGTTTTCATGTGTACCGACCATATATCAGATACCGCATCAATCGCATCCTGCAGCACTTGAGCCGCAGAGGCAGTGGGTATCGATTTATCCAGAAGGTTAATTGAGACAGTGACTGCTATGATAATTACCGCGGCGGCGGCGAGTTTGCTAAAGCGTTTCATGGCTACAATCCTTTCTGTGAAAGTGAGTCGTTGTTGCGAGGTGTAAGACTTGTCTTTTGCTTTAGCTAATTTTTCTATAGTCGTATCGATAGTTTCCTGCGGCGGGGCAGTTGTTGCGGAATCGATTTTGAAAGCGTTTATAGCTTCGGCTAAGATATCTTTTTTGTTCTTCATAATTATCACCTCACAAATTTTCTTCGGAGGCAGCTGTTTCAAGTAGCTGTTTAAGTTTTGTCTTTGCTCGCAGCAGCAGTACGCCTGTTGTCGATATTGTGATGTCGAGCGTTTTGGCAATTTGTACATAACTCATATCGTTTAAATACCGCAGACAGAAAGCCTGTGCTTGTTTTTGCGGTAGCTTAGTTAATGCTTTTCGCAGCCTGGTTTGCAGTTCCTTAGATTGCGCCTGCTGTGCCGGTCCAGGATTGGCACTTGGTATAGCGGCTAAGTCTTCAGTATTTGTACGAATCTGCGATTTAGCATATCTTCGGCGCAGCTGGTCAATTGCCCGGGCGGTTGCCAGCCGAGCCAAAAGGGCCGGGAAATTTCGCACTCGCTGCCGCCGTGAGATTTCCAAAGCAGAGACGAATGTTTCGCTGAAACAGTCAGCGGCATCGGCTTCGTTGCTTAGCAGCCGATAGGCCGTCTGCCACACGAGCGGTGCGTGTTTTTTTACGATTTGTTCCCAGTTTGTCATTTGCAAATAACTTTTCCTTTAGCTGCCACACAAGTCCCGAAAGCTGTTTAAAGCGTTTCGGCCTGCTGTCACTATAATAGTCGAAATTTGGGTGCTTTTTATTACAAAAAAGCTGGGTAAAGAGCAGTTTTTAGGAAATTATTTATTCTTATGTAACAGCGGATTTCCCAGTGGGTTATGGAAGGTGTATGGTCGAGTTATTATGGGGATAATGGCAAGATTTTTGTTGACAAGTGGTGTCTGTTTTGCTGTAATGTCGTCTTTCGTAAAGGAGCAGACCTTTATCCCTCGGGGGACGCTTTTTGACGTAAATATGAGGGGAACTTGGATGATAGACCTGAAGTGTAGGTCTAGAGGAGTAGGACAAAGTGGGTACAGGCACAGTGAAATGGTTCAATGATAAAAAGGGTTTTGGTTTTATCGTACCGGATGATGGCGGCGAAGATGTATTTGTCCATCATTCAAATATTGCGATGGAGGGTTTCAAGTCCCTTCAGGAAGGCCAAAAGGTTGAGTTCGAATCTGGTGAAGGTCGTAAAGGACCAGAAGCTACTAACGTTCAACCCTGCTGACGCGAATATCTGATTTCTAAAAAAGTCAGTTTAGCTGAGCAGTAATTTTTTTGTTTTTATAGGATTAACTTCTTTTTCAACACTTGGGGCGGGAAGTAGTTAATAGCGGAATCTCTTTGTCCTGTTGTGTATAAAATCGTTGGTATTTCTGGCTTTATTCTCCTGATTTTGTAGTTAATTGGTGGGATTTTTGTCCGAAAGGGGGCAGGGATATTTTTGGATGTTTATTCTTGACGGCATCGATGAAATTGGTTTTACTTAACTGCGTTGTACGATAGGCAGAGGAACGAAATTTTGGGATAAAGGGGTTACATTGGTTCGCAGGTTTAGCTGATGAATTCGGCATGGAAGTCGAGCCAATGTTGAAAGGAGGCCATTTATGGCAAAGGCAATTTTGACCGTATTACTTATTCTGTTGTTAAATGTATTGGTGGGGTGTCATGGTGTTGATAGCGGAGCGTCTCAGCTGATTCCATCGAATATGAAGGCGGCAGCGACAATTGATGCCAGTGAATCTGATATTGTTGAGCAAATGGCAATAAATCGTCAGGCGTATCGTCAGGGATTGGAATCTTTGATAGCCCACTATAATAAGGCTGGTAATCATATGAAATTGGCCTGGGCAGAGAATGAACTGAAGCGGCTGGACAAGATGCCTCAATATAATTATATCATTGAGGCGATTGTAGCAGGTCCTGGTTTGAAGGCGAAAAATTCGATAGCCGAGGCTGAGTTGAAGTACCTGGAAGCCTCTAATATCGAGAAGAAGGCCAGAAGACTTATATTCCTGGTGAATGAAGACTTATTGCGAACAGCTTTGGACAAATACAATCAGTTGATAAAGAAGCATCCGTCGAGTGACAGAATTGACGATGCGGCGTATAGAGCAGCAGGGATTTTCGAACATTTCAAAGACTATACGTTAGCGATATTGTATTACCAAAGAGCTTATCAGTGGGACCCGGATACGATTCATCCCGCGAGATTTAAAGCCGCATATCTTTTGGATACACAACTTCGTCGCAGAGCAGAGGCTCTTGAGATTTATAAAGAGGCTGTCAAGGATGAGAATCTAAGTGAAGAACGCAGAGAGATAGTGCAAAGACGAATCCGAGAGCTAAGCGGCGGCGGAAAGGCGAAATAAGGCTAATTGAAGTGGCATTGGATTTTGATTAAGTTTCGGGCCTGGCTGGAAGTCGGGCCCGTTTTTTTTATATAAATGAGTGAAAGATGCTATCAGAATTTGAGAACAAGTTAGTTGGATTTATCGAAGCGAACAAGCTTTTTGGTTCGGCTGGAAAGGTTTTGTTGGCTGTTTCCGGCGGAGCGGATTCGATTGCGCTTATGCATGCTATGGTTGCTTTGAAGGCAGAGGGCGTTTTAGGGGTCCAATTGCATTGTGCGCATATCAATCACAATTTGAGAGGTGAGGAATCCGATTCGGATGAGAAATTCGTTGTAGCCGAAGCGAGTAAATTAGGGGTGGCAGTGACAGTTGGCAGTGTAGACGTTCGCGGGTTTGCCGGTGAGAATAAATTGTCGATTGAAACGGCTGCGCGGCAATTGCGGATTGAAAGCTTGTTGGATATGGCGAAGGCGAATAATTGCGGTTGTGTGGTGACAGCTCACCATAAGGATGATAATGCCGAGACGATGGTTCAGAGGTTGAGCAGGGGGACAGGATTTCGTGGTCTTGGCGGGATTTGGCCTGTACAGGAATTTGATGGGATTGGTTTTGTTCGGCCGCTGTTGTGTGTCAGGCGGAAAGAGATTATTGAATATTTGAAAGAGCGGGAATTGCAGTGGCGAGAGGATAGTACGAACGAGCAGTGTCAGTACAGGCGGAATTTTATCCGGCATCGGTTGATTCCCCAGTTGCAGGAGCAAAGCGAATCTGTTGTTGAACAATTGTCTGATTTGTCCCAGTCGGCTCGGGGATTTTATGCTTTGATTTGCAGGCGGGCAGAAGAGGTTTGGGGGAAGTTGACGAAGTGTGAAAGTGAGAGGGTGGAACTGGATTTGGAAAAATTTTCGGGTGAGCATAGGGAAGTCAGGGTTGAGTTGGTGCGACGAGGATTGGGAATGGTTGGGTGTGGTGAAAGAGATTTAACGCAGGAGCATTATGAGAGGGTTTTGGAGATTTGCGGGCGAAATGTTAGCGGTAAGAAAATCGAATTGCCGGGTGGATTTTTGGCATGGTGCGAATACGGTAAGCTGGTTATTTCAAAGGGTAAAGAGGGAAAAGGTGAACGGGCAGAGCAGAGCATTGAGTTGGAAGTTCCGGGGGAAACGAAGTTTGGAAATTATTTGGTAGAGGCCGCTTTTTTGGAGGCGGGGGATGTTGATGTCAAAAAGTTTAAGGTGGAGAAGGATGAATTTGTTGAGTGGTTTGATTTTGATAAGTTGAAGCTGCCTTTGGCGTTACGATTTCGGAGGGAGGGGGATAAATTTCGGCCTTTAGGGGCAGGGGGTGAGAAAAGAGTTGGTAAATTTATTACGACTGAAAAGATAGCGTATGAATTGCGGGAAAAACTATTGGTTGTTTGTGATAGTGAGAAAATAATCTGGTTGTGGCCTATACGAATGAGTGAGCAGGCGAAGGTTACCGGCAAGACGCAAAAGGTTCTTCAAGTAAGAATAGAATACAGACCACAGACACCAGACATAAGACACAAGACACAAGACACCAGACACAAGA